>DATNGO010000153.1:0-23889 GCA_035605855.1 Acidobacteriaceae bacterium
AGGCGGGCGGGTCGTCATAGTACAGGTTCCAGTTGACGCGGTTTAGACCCACATGCGTGCTCAGGGCGAGCGACTCGGGTGTGGCCAGCCAGTAGCGGGGAAATGCCTCGCCTTCAATCGGTGGCGGCAACGTGCTGGACATGGTGCGCACCAGATCGCCGTGCGCGTCGAAGACCTGCAGCTGGATCGGCCCGTTGGGTTTGTGGCTCAGGTAATAATCCACCATCACGCCATAGGGCACATTGTCCGCATGGGGTACCTCGATGGAGAAGGGCTGATCCCAGTTGCTGTTGATGCGGGCGCGGATGGCCACCTGAGGTTCAAAAAGATAGGCGGAGGAGGAGCTGATGGTTGGGGCGTTCGCTGCGATCTGGCGCAGCGGCGTGATGTCGTCGAGAACCCAGAAACCGCGGCCGTACGTGCCGATGACCAGGTCGTTCTGGTGATGATCGGTGTGGACGTCGAGGTCGCGGATGGAGGTGCTGGGCAGGTTCTGGCGCAGCGACTGCCAGTGATCGCCTTTGTCGAAGCTGACGTAGACGGTCGTCTCGGTGCCGGCGAAGAGCAGTCCCGGCTCCGCGGGGTCGACGCGCATGCTGTTCACCCAGCTTCCCGTGCGCTCGTCGCGGGGCAGGCCGTTCACGATGCTGGTCCAGGTCTTGCCTCCGTCGGTGGTGCGCCAGATGAGTGGCACGTCGGCATCCTCATTGGCGGATACGGCGGAGCCGCGCTCGGCGGCGATGCGGCCGGCGACGTAAGCCGTATTCATGTCGTCGCCTGCCTCGATGGTGCTGAAACTCGTGTGAGGCGGCGCGTCTGTGATGTTGCTGACGTTGTTCCAGCCTTTACCGTGATCCATGGTGTTGTAGATCTGCCCGTTGCTGCTCACGGTCCAGACCACGCCACGTTTCACCTTGGAGATGGAGAAGTCGTTGATCGAGGGTTCGGGTGCGGCTGGGCGCGCGGGCTGCGGCTTCGGTTGCGTCTGTGTCTGCAGCTTCGGTTGTGTCTGTGCCTGCGGCTTCGGTTGCGGTTGTGCCTGCGGCTTCGCCGCGCCGCAGGCCACCTGGGGCGCGCCCTTGGCCGTAGTGAGGTCGGGACTGGCGGCAGTCCATGAATGGGCGCCATCGCGCGAGACCAGAAGACACTGATAAGCGACGTAGAGAGCGCCGGGTTCGAAAGCGAGGTCGAACTTCTTCTGGAAGTCGCGGCCGGCGATGTATTTGGTGGCATCAGAGCCGAAGTTGGGCGCGACGTTCTCCCACTGCCCCGTCGATAGATCAATTTTGATCAGGCCACTGCCGCCGCCACCCGGGCCATAGCCGACGCCATAAATGATGTTCGGGTTTCTGGGGTCGGGCGTGACGACGCCGAATTCAGAGGACGGCAGCGGGCTCCAGTCGGTGAAGTTCACCTGGCCCCAGTTGCCGCGGCTGCTGATCATGACCGCGCCGGTATCCTGCTGCGCAGCCATGATTCGGTAGGGATACTGGTTGTCGGTGGCAACGTGGTAGACCTGCGCGATGGGCTCGGTGTACCAGAGGCTCCATGTCTTGCCATCATCCACGGTAACGCTGGCGCCCTGGTCGGAGCCGACCACCATGCGTTTGCCGTTGGCCGGATCGATCCAGAGTTTGTGGTAGTCTTCGCCGCCGGGCGCGCCCTTGAAGGGTTCGAAGGTGACGCCGCCATCAGTGGAGCGGTACATGGCGGTGCTTACGGTATAGACGATGTCCGGATTCTGCGAGTCGACGAAGACGCCGCTGCTATACGCGCCCTGCCCGTTGCTGATGCGGAGGTCCTTTCCCGCCATGTGCTGCCAGGTGGCGCCGCCGTCGTCGGAGCGGTAAAGTCCCGAACCGTTTTCGATGTTGTTGCCGACGATGTACATGCGCTGGCCCTTGGTGTGCATCGCGACCGCCACTGCAATGCGGCCTTCGAAGGGCGGAATCTTAATCTGGGTCCACGTCCGGCCCTCGTCGGTGGATTTGTAGACCATGGCCGGCTTGGTTTTGGCCTGAGCGCCGCGGTTGCCGGCACCGAAACCGAAGCCGCCCGTGCCCTGCGTGGCGGCCAGCATGATATCGGGATCGTCATAGGCGTACTGCAGGTCGCGCGTGCCATCATAATTTGCGGGCTTCAGAACGTTGTTCCAGCTCTGGCCGCCATCGCTGGAACGATAGACACCTCCGCCATGGTGGGTGGCATCGCCAAGCGCGGAGACGAGCAGCAGGTTGGGATCGGCAGGATCGACAAGAATGCTGTCGATCTTCACAGTGTCCTCGAGGCCGATGTGCTGCCAGGTCTTACCGGCATCGGAGGACTTCCACATGCCGTTGCCAAGGCTGCCGCCGATGGGGTCGCCAGCGCCGGCATAAACGATATCGGGATTGGAGGGAGCGACCTGGATGGCGCCGACGCTATCGACGCTCGTCTCCTGATCGAAGATGGGGAACCACGTCACGCCGGCACTGGTAGTTTTCCAGATGCCGCCCAGGGGCGTGCCGATGTAGAACACTCCGGAGCTGCCGCTGACACCGGTCACGGAAGAGATGCGTCCGCCGTGGAATGGACCGACGTTACGCCACTTGAGGCCTGCATAGAGCTTCGGGTTGACCTGCGCGGCCGCGCTCAAGGCTGATGCAAGTACGCTGGCAAAGGCCAGTCCCCAGTATGCTGCTCGCGAAATTCGCGTCATGATGAAACTGCTCCTCGCACGAAACCTGTTGGTGATCGGCGTATACAGAAATATCGCAAGTGGACATTCGCTGTCATCACACAGTGGCAATGCGAGATTGAGCACGAACCAGGAGCGGGGCATCGGAAGAGATTCGTCAATTCCCCGAGGAGCACCCGCCTTTAGGGAGCTCGTTCCCGATGCGGTTGGGAATATTGCCGAGGCAGTACCACTCCGTCTTCATTCCAGAGGGGCCGAGCTGCACCAGACGGAACCCGGAGCTGGAGCCGCCCAGAGGCATACCCACAGCGCCGGTCACGACCTCGGTCAAAGGCCCATCGGAGCCGCCCGCGAGCCGGTGATAATGTCCCGCAAAGATCAGATGGGCGTGGTTCGCGCCGAGAAGGCCAAGGTACTTTGTCCGGATGGCAAGCGGAATATTAAAGTAGTCATCCTTCTCATTCGCATCCTTGAGAAAGTAGGGTATGTGTTGAAAGACAAGAATCTCCTGGTCCGGCGTGGAATGGGAGAGCGCATTGCGCAGCCATTCTTCCTGCCTGGCTGCCTCTTCAGGAACATGGTCCGGCGAACGGATGAGGTTAGAATCCAGCACGATCCCCAGAACGCGCCCGTAGTGGAAGGTGTAATAGTCCGGACCATAGGCTGCACGGTAGCCGGCCAGACTTGATGGAGTGGGAAGATTTCCGACATCGTGATTGCCGGGGACGTTATAGACCGGGATGGTTGGGTCCAGTTTCCGCAGCATCTGTTTGTACGCCGTGATCTCCGCCTCGTCTCCGCTGCGATTGGTCAGATCTCCGCAGACGACAACGAAATCCGGATGCAACCGGTTAAGGTTGGCAATGACGAATTCGAGATTGTCTGTCTCCTGAAGAAAGTTTTCGTCCTTTGCGTACATCCCCAGCTGCGGGTCTGCCAGTACCGCGAAAGTGACTGGGCGGCTCTGTGCAGTTGCGCTCGTCTGTTGGGCATTGCCGCCGAGCAGAGAGCATCCCAGAAGCAAAGCTGTAAGGATTGAATCTTTCATACCAAACACCCCACGTGCCGCATATCTTTTTGTCCGACGCCTCCGCGTCCGGTTGGGAAATTACTCTCGTCGAGAATGGTTCCAGCTACGGCCTAGAACTGGATTCTTCCGCTAAGTTGGAGGATACGGGGCTCGCCCGCTGAAGTGATTTTTCCGAACGTGCTTGCAGAGCTTTGATTCGTCCCAGGTTGGCCGAAATGGACAGTATTCAAAGCGTTGAAGGCTTCTACACGGAATCGGAACGTTGCTTCTTTCCAGATTGGAAAGACTCGCTGAATGCCCGCGTCAAAGTTCAGGTAATTCGGGTTACGGAGGAGATTTCGCGGTGAGTTGCCGAAGGTGCCGAGCGCATTCTGCTTGAATGCAGCGGTGTTGAAAAACTGGCTTATCTCGAGCTGTCGCGTAGGCTGGAAGGGGATATAGGGATCGACGCCTGGCACCATGTCGGCGCGATCGAGGTTGACGCCACTCCGCGAGTTGTCCTGTCCCGAGGCGATGCTGAAGGGTTGACCATTCGCCCATGTGAAAATGCCACTCAGGATCCAGCCTCCTGTGACGGCGCGAACGAAGTGCGAGCTGTTGGCAGGGGTTGGCAGATGTCCGACACCGCTCAGGAAGAAGGCATTCGGAACGTCCTCATTGGCGATGCCATTGTTGAAGTCGGGATTGAAGGGGTCGGGATTGGTGAGCGACAGCTGCTGATCGGTCGACTGATTGTCCGTGGCCTTGGAGTGCGTGAAGTTCATGACGAACGAGAAGCCATGGTCGAGTTTCTTTTCCAGCGTCAGCTGCAGGGCGTTGTAGTGTGTCCAACCTGCGTTGTTCATCACGATGAGCGAGGCAAAAGTGGGATAGAGAGGACGACGCTGGTCCGTGTTGCTCACCGTTGCGCCGGCACCATAGATCGCGGGATTCTGTTCATTATTGTCCTGCAGATTGACCCCTCGGTCACCGACGTATGCCGCCCGCGCTACAAGATGATTGCCAAGCTGCTGCTCCAGCGTGATGTTCATGGACTGCACATAGCCGAGGTGCCAATGAGGATTGAAGGACTGATAGGTGATCGGTGTCACGAAGGTTGTCGACGGTGAGGTGGCAATGGGGGCGAAGGGTGGAAATGGATTCTGTTGGCCGGCGCTCCCGTAAGGATCAGAGAAGTTCACGCCGTTGAGGGTTGCGCTTGGGCTGAACGGAGCGTTCTGGACGAAGTTGTTCCAGAGAACCATGAACGGCTCAATATAGAAGACGCCTGCGCCGCCACGGATTTCGGTGGGGTGTGATCCGGTTCGAAGGGCATAGGCGACGCCAACGCGCGGAGAGAAGTTGCCGAGGTTGCTGTACATTCCGCCGCGGGGAAAACCCGGATCGCCAGCAAAGAGAAGACCGGAGGGCGCAAGCGGGAAACGTGCGGAATGGGCGCCCGCGACATATCCGCCGATCTGCCCTTTCACCGGGTCGGTATAAGGAAAGAACGGCTCCCAGCGCAATCCGGCATCGAGCGTAAATCGGGGAGTGACGCGCCACTCATCCTGCGCAAATGCAGCCAGCTGGTGCCCGCGAGTGAACTTGGCCTTGCCTGCGGTCTGTGAAAATTTCTGGACGTCTCCGAGCAGAAAATCCGCGAAGCCGTTGCCGGTGGCGAAGCCGGTGAAGGTGTAGAGCGGCTCCTCTTGATAGCCGGTCGCGGAGTCGAAGCGCAGGTATGGATCGTACTCGAGCCCGACGGCAAAGGAGTGGCCTCCGCGGGTGAAGCTGAGTAACTCGGAGGCATCCACAGCCTCCTGGTACCACTTGCCTGGAGGAGAGGAGCGGCCGGTGCCCCAGCCGGAGAATCCTGTTACGCTGATGCCGGTTTCGCGGAACTTCTCCACCGGTTCGGCGACGTTGGTCGTTCCGAAATCGAAGATGGAGAAGGGAGCTGCTGTCGTCTGCAAGGAGTTGAGCACCAGCATGTCCACCACGAACGAGTTCACCAGCCGTGGGCTGATGGTGTAGGTATCGCTGAGTTTGCCCTCGCTGGTCGTCTGGACCTGGTTGAGGCCATAGTTGAGAAGCGTCCCATTGCCGTTCCAGCCGGCGGAGGTGTAGTTGACGAAGAAGGCGCTGAACATCAACTGGTGGCGGCCCAGCGTGTAATCCAGTTTGCCCAGGCCCTCATAGCTGCGCGTAACACTTGGCAGCGAATACAGGAGTTGGCCGTTGGCGGCAGATGAGGTTGGAATGTGCGGGAGCATGGCCATGCTCAACCGATTCCATAGCGTGGATGAAATCGTGTTATTGAGAAAGGGCTGACCTGTGGCCGGATTCGTGATCTTGGTGGGGAAGATGCCTTGACGCTCGGCGGCCGTGGGAACGAAGGCGCTGTTGCCCTGGCTGACGTTATTGATCGTCGTGCCCTGGAAGCTGGCGAAGTAGAACAGGCGGTCTTTCATAATCGGGCCGCCGATCACTCCGCCAAATTGATTTCGCTTGAGAGCGTCCTGCTTGGTTGCGAAATAGTTGATCGCATTGAGGTCCCCGTTGCGCACGTACTCGAACAAAGATCCGTGGAGAGCGTTGGCGCCGGATTTCGTAACGATGTTCACGACTGCGCCACCCACACCCCCGAAACGCGCGTCGAAGTTGTTGGTCTGAACACTGAATTCAGCGAGAGCGTCAGGGTTCGGAAACGTTGCATTGAGGTTCGAGATTAGATCCTGGTGCGGAGCTCCATCGAGGTTGTAGCTGACCTGGTCGCCGTAGGTGCCGTTCACCGCATAGGCCACCTCGTTTCCGCTGTTGGCGTAGCTGTCGTTGTACTCACCAGGGCTCGTGACCACTCCAGGCGCCATGGTGACCAGGGTTGCAGCATTTCGTCCGTTGAGCGGAAGGTTCTCGAGATACTGCTTTCCGACCAGTTGACGCAGCGTGCCGGATTCGGTATCCACCATCTCGGAGTCTGCTGTCACGGCTACCTCAGAGGCCGCGGATTGCAGCCCAAGGCGGAGATTGACTGTCGCCGGAACGTTCACATCGAGCGTGATGCCGGTCTGGTGGTAGGGCGCGAAGCCGGGGGCCGACACGTTCAGCTCATAGGAGCCCGGCAAAAGAAACTTGAAGCCAAACCGTCCCTGAGCATCAGTATTCATCTGCTTTGTAACCCGCGTCCCGGTATTCACGATCTCGACGCTGGCAGACGGAATGTTGGCGCCGCTGGGGTCCGTCACGGCTCCATCGAGGCTCGCCGTTGGCACGATCTGCGCAAGAGTCGGAAGACTGCATAACACGAGCAACAGCGGCAGGAGAATGGTGTGTGCCTTGAAGAACCGGGTCGGTGTGGCTGACCCGTCACACTGCCCGCCTGAGCCTGCTTTCTGCTGCTGCGGTTGATCGTTCGTCAGAAAGCGGTTCGCGAATCGGGCAATCTTGCTCGTCCCGAACGCGTTGGATTGCGGAGTCTTCATTTGCATTAGTGCCCCCAAAATTCACCAGTTGAGTGCGATGGCATCGACGCGATCGCTGCCATCAATGTCAGCTACAGACTCGGCATCGCTGCGTGTGAGGTTGCGTTCCGCACGGGAATTTCGCGCAGAAGGACATCCAGCCGCTGCATGAGTTGCTGCTGCACGGCGGAATGTTCCGGTCTGCCGAAAAGGTTCTTCGTCTCGTTGGGGTCACTGGCCAGGTCGTACAGCTCCCACTCTTGCGGATCCTGGGTGTACCACTGGATCAGTTTGTGCGTCTCGGTGCGCACGCCGCGATGCGGCTTCACGTTCTCCCACCCGGGATACTCGTAGTAGTCGTAGAGCCAGTCCTTGCGCCATGGTGCCGAGCCGGATGCGCCGGCTTCCAGCAGACTGCGGCCCTGCATCGACGGTGGGGCTTTTATGCCGCAGAGATCGAGGATGGTCGGAGGCAGGTCCACGTCGAGCGCCATCTCGGGTCTCACCTCGCCCGCGCGTACGCGGCGAGGGTAGCGCAGCATCGTGGGCACCCGGATGGAAGGCTCGTGCATGAGACGCTTGTCGAACATCCGCCACTCGCCGAGGAAGTAGCCGTGGTCGGAGCTGAAGACGATGGCAGTATCATCCGTAAGCCCGTGCTTGTCGAGCCACTCCAGCACGCGGCCGATGTTCTGGTCTACGGCGACGAGGCCGGCATAGTAGTCCTTGCACAGCTCCTCGAGTGAGCGCACGGCATCTCCCGTGTCGATGGTGCCGATCTTGTTGTCGGCCTCGACGAAGGGCTTAGGTTTGCCGGGATAGCCGCGAAGGTCGTCGTCAAAGGTGGCGGGCTTGGGAATGGTCACACCGTTGTAGGCGTCCAGGAGGCGGCGCGGACGAAAGAACGGAGCATGCGGCGTTTGATACCAGAGATTCATGCAGAACGGCTCACTGCCCTTCAACTCATCCAGCCATGCCAACGCGCGGTCGGTCACCAGATCGTCGGCGTAGCCCCGGTAGACCTTCTCCGGACCGATGGTTCCATCACGACCCTCTGCAAAGCGAGGCTTGTAGTAGTTGGTGGCTGGGGCATTGAAGCCGAAGTAGTAATCCCAGTGGCGTTCCTTGAGCCCGTTGCGTACGTGCACCTTGCCGAGCATGGCGGTGCGATAGCCCTGCTCGCGCAGCAGGTCGGTCCAGATGGGAATATCCGGAGGCAGCGGAGTATTCAGCAGCTTGTTGTCCAGAGCGCCGGAGGTTCGCGACCACATGCCGGTCATCACCGTGGCGCGCGCCGGTGCGCACAGGGCGTTGGTGCAGAACGCATTCGTGAAGCGCGTCCCCTCGCGGGCAATGCGGTCCTGGTTGGGTGTGCGCAGAATCGGGTGGCCGGCCGCGCTCATGCAGTCGGCACGCTGCCCTTCGGTATAGATAAAGAGCAGGTTCGGTCGTGCGCGAGGCGGTGTGGCCGCCTTCAGAGGCAAGGATGAGGCGAGCGCCGCGCCCGTGGCGGCGAGTCCCGTTTGGAGAAAGGTACGACGGTTGAGCAGATCGGTCATTGCGTTGGAATCTCCTGCGGGCGCGGCTGCGTGCATCGCACACCGCTCGCGTGCCTGTTCACTGGACATCATTCCCTTGTGCAGTGCGCTGTATCAACGTTAGGGAGGTTGTGAGTTCTGGCTCGCCGACATTAAGCAGAAGAATCAGCGAGTTATGTCGAAACGATGAATCCACGAGGAAGACTGCGAGGACGTTAGGTAACGTTCTGTCAGCCCCGAACGCCGCTCATGACCGCGGCTGGCGAGTGATTCGCACCGCCACGGGTGTCACGCTGACCGGAACATCCTGCCTCGCCTGAATACGCAGCAGAACCTGCCATGAATCGGGGAAGTGGTCGCTGCCTGCAGCGGCTCGAAGCTGCTCGTACACCGGCTTCATGCGCTCCGGGTCGCTGAAGAACTCGCCCACTCCGGCCGTGCCCGCGCTGGTAAGACCCGCGAGCACAAGGATGCGAGTGCCCGACGGCGACTGCGTCATCCAGATCAGGCCATAGTCTTCGAGCACATCGCCGTCGGGCGAGCGCGAGTACTTGCTCTGTTCTCCGGGCAGCGGATGGGCGTTGTTGATGGCGTTATAGCCGATGGTGAAGTTGGCTTCCGAAAGCGTGTCCTGCACGAATTTACTCTCATGCGGGGCTCCCAGGATCACGAGCGGTTCCCGCCGGGCTGTTTCCCAGTTGAGGAAGCGCTCTTCGGTGAGTTCCGCATTGCGGCCGGTCGCTTCCAGTGTGCGGGCCAGCCCAAACGCCGCCTTCGCCTCACCCATGCCCGTGTAGTTGCTCATGTCAACGAAGAAGTGGTGATAGGGGAAGTCGGCCTGATTATCGTTGGCGCTCTTGTTCAGCACCGCGGCCATATTCACAGGTACCGGGATATCCTTGGGCGTCACACCGAGCGCCGGTCCGGGGCTGTTCAAGCCCAGATAAAGCAATACATGAGGATTGGTGAGCGCGATCTCGGTCTTTCCCGGCCCGTTCAACCCGATCGGGCCAAGGAGATCGTCATAAAAGGAGTAGGCACTGTTCGTCTGCGCGCTACGCCCACGCACCACGCTGTGGAACCCCCAGCCGACGAGCACTGCCAACACCAGCCCCAGCGCATACTGCAGCCTTGGCAGAACGCGCGCGCTGGTTGGAACCGGAGATTCCACAGGCGTTGAATGCTGGATGACCACCACGGGAGGTAAGCCGGGTCCCGGTGGAAGCTCCGGGTGGGACAAGGCAGCGGCGGCCATATGCACGTTGCCTGCGAGCGTGGAGTCGGGCTCACGTATCGCCGCCGTAATGAAGTCCGGAACATAGGAGCCGAGCGGCAGCGAGATGCGCAGAGGCTGGTCAGGGTGCCGGGAGTAGAACTGGGCCAGCCGGCGGCGCACGTCGTTAGCCGTGACTCGCACGATCGCATCTGTGCTGGTGTTGTAATCGCTGCGCCGGTGAAAGATCTCCACCCCGAGCAGCCGTTCCTTCAGGCTGCTGGGATCTCCGGCCAGAGAGCGCTCCACCAGATGCTGCAGCAGTTCGGAGGCACGTCGGCTGGAGGAGAATTCGTCACTCGCAAGAACAACATCGAGGTGCTCGCGAATCTGAGCCACTTCGGGCGGTGTACTCCTTGCCTCTGCGGTCTCCACCTCGTCCTGCCGATAATCCTTGGTCAGCATTGGTCCCAACTCGTCCCGAGTATAGCCAAGGGCACGGTCTAACGTGGTTAACGTCCCGCTAACTGTTCTTCTTGAGTGCGGAACCCATTAGAGCACCATCCTACTCCGGGCTCAACTGGTTCGCCCATGGCTTGTGGGGCGATGGGGCCGAACTGCAAGGCTATGTACGTCTTCCGCACTCTGAGCCTGATCCATCGCCAGTGCTGATCAAGGTCAATGCACGCGCGAGAACCTGTGACAACCGCATGAATTGCAGCACCCGAACCGCTCTAACCTAGAACTTGTCTGCGACGCCTCCTACGCTGGTGTCGGTTTGAGGAGGAGTTCGTGGCAGTAGCTGCAAACGTTGCGCGGGCAAACGCCGTGGGTCGATCGAGCTCTCAAGGCGGCGCGTTGCCGTCGCAACCCAGGCGGTTCTGGGCGGCGGTTGCTGCCGCAATACTCTGCTCGGGGTTAGCCCAGGCGCAGCAGCCCGCGCAGGCAGGTCCCTACCTGGCGCATCTCTTGGCTGGAGGCCCGGCGCTGGTCAAGCCATTGCCGAAGGAACTTGCCGG
Source organism: Acidobacteriaceae bacterium (assembly GCA_035605855.1). Classification (GTDB taxonomy): domain Bacteria; phylum Acidobacteriota; class Terriglobia; order Terriglobales; family Acidobacteriaceae; genus Granulicella. The sequence goes on from DATNGO010000153.1 coordinate 10,918, forward strand.
CACGGTCGCCCGGACAGAAGAGCTGTGGGTGCGCACTGACACACCGGATGCCGATGCGCTGATCGCGGGTATCGGCGATCCCAACTCATCCTCGTCTTACTTTGAGCTTCGCCACGGACAGCCTGGGGTGGGCACCGCTTCAGGCGCATCCCTACTTGCAACGGCGACCCTGTCTCCGAAGGTGTGGCACCTGCTGGCGCTCAGCGATGACGGCCAGATCACGACCCTGTACGTGGACGGCAACGCCGCGGGAACGGGCCACTCCCTCAAGGGCGATGTGGCTGCGGAGATCGAGCTCGCTCCTGATCCCGAAACCGACTCGGTGCGTTTCAGCGGCGACATTGGAGGATTTTCTGTAACCGAGGGAGCGAGGTCTGCCGCGCAGATCGGGCACGACTTCGCGACGCCGCCCGACTTCGATGCGCAGCTTCGTGAGGAGAACGCCAAGCCCTGGCCTGTCCAGACCAAGACGCAGGTAGGCTATCGCGCTCCGCAGGACCCTGACCTGATGCCGCACGGCGCGGCGCCGCAGCCTCCGGACCCCGACCCTCTACCCGCGCCTGCTGCCACACTAAAGGAGTCGCGGCCCGGCGCGTGGGAGATTGCGGCCAACTGGCAGCTCTACTCCAATGCGGACAAGACAGTCCTGCCGGAGGACGGCGCAAAGATCTCGCAGCCCGGCTTCCTGAGCGGGTCTTCCAGTTCCTCCGGCGCAAAGTGGATGGCGGCGACTGTACCCGGCACGGTGCTCACCACGCTGATCGATCGCGGCGTGTACCCGGACCCGGACTTCGGCCTGAATAACCTCGCGATCCCGGAATCGTTGAACAAGCATGACTACTGGTACCGCGTGGAGTTTCCCGCACCGGCCGCGCGTGCGGCAGGCAGGCACTTCACGCTGCATTTCGGAGGCATTAACTACACCGCGGACGTTTGGTTCAACGGGCACAGGGTGGGCGAGATGAAGGGCGCGTTCGAGCGCGGCGTCTTCGACGTAACCGCCCTCCTGCATCCCGGTACGAACGCACTCGCCGTCCGCGTCGCACCGCCGCCGCACCCGGGCATCCCCGCTGAGCAGTCGATCAAGGATGGCCCGGGTTACGACGGCGGCATGATGCTCATCGACGGACCTACCTTCGTCGACACCGAGGGATGGGACTGGATGCCTGCGATTCGCGACCGCGACACCGGCATCTGGCAGAGCGTCAGCCTTGAGGAGACCGGGACCGTCACGCTGGGCGATCCACAGGTGATCACGCGCCTGCCGCTGCCGGACATCTCTACCGCGGATCTCGATATCAACGTGCCCGTTCATAACACGGGGAGCGCTGCCCGCAGCATCGTGCTGAACGCGGCGTTCGAGGGCGTTCAGGTACACACAACGGCGACTGTGCCGCCGGGCGAAACGACACTGCATCTGACCCCGGACCACTTCGGTGCACTGCATCTCACGCATCCCCGGCTGTGGTGGCCGAATGGCTACGGCAACCCCAGCCTCTATCACCTGCACCTCACGCTTTCGACCGGCGGCGCGGTCTCCGATTCGCGCACCGTCACCTTCGGCGTGCGCGAAGTGACCTACGAGCTCACGCTCTTCGATCACACCGGGCACCTTCGCCGCGTCGAAGCCAACCCCACCCTCACACTCGGCAAGAACTACGACCCGGTCGATGTGCGCCATCGAGACATGCGGCAGACCGCAACCGGATGGGCGTCAACCATCGACCCCGCCGCGGAGAACACTCCCGCTGTGCGTCCCGTGACGAGTGAGCCGGGCCTCACCGATCTTGTCATCAAGGTGAACGGGGTGCGTATCGCCGTGCGCGGCGGCAACTGGGGCATGGATGACACCCGCAAACGCATCAGCCGCGCGCACCTTGAGCCCTACTTCCGCCTGCACCAGGAAGCGCATCTGAACATGATTCGCAACTGGGTGGGCCAGAACACTGAACCGGTCTTCTACGAGCTTGCCGATGAGTACGGCCTGATGGTCTGGAACGACTTCTGGGGGTCCACGGAAAACTACAACGCCGAGCCTGGAGATCCGGAGCTGTTCGTCGAAAACGCGCGCGACACCGTGCGCCGCTATCGCAATCATCCCTCCATCGTGGTCTGGTGCGGACGCAATGAAGGCGTTCCTCCTCCGGTGCTCAATGAAAAGTTGATCGCCATGTTCCACGAAGAAGATGGCACGCGCTTCTATTCGCCCAGCTCGAACGCGGTCAACCTGCGGCCCAGCGGACCGTATCACTGGGTTGACCCCACGCTTTACTTCAGCAAGCTGAATCGCGGCTTCTCGGTCGAGCTCGGTATCTCGTCGTTCCCCACGCGCGAGGCGTTCGAGCATACCGTTGCTCCTTCCGACCGCTGGCCTGTCAGCGACGCGTGGGCCTATCACGACTGGCACCAGAGCGAAGGCGGCGACACGCACGAGCTCATGCGCCAGCTCGCACTGCAGCTCGGACCCTTCGATTCACTCAAGGAGTTCGAGCGCCGCGTCCAGCTTTTCAACTACGTCGACCACCAGGCGATCTACGAAGGCATGTACGCACACCTGTGGAAGCCCAACAGCGGCCGCATGATCTGGATGACGCAGCCGGCCTGGCCCAGCACCATGTGGCAGATGTACAGCTCGGACTATGACACGCAGGCATCCTTCTACGCCATTCGCAAAGCCAACGCACCTCTGCACGTGCAGATGGACCTTTCCGATCACACCGTGCAGCTGGTAAACACCAGGCGCGACCAAGCACGTGGCATGCATGTGCATGCAGTCGTCGTCTCGCCGGAGAACGAGACGCTGACGTCCAAAGATGTCACCGTGGATGCCGCAGCCAACGTCACCACACCGCTTTTCGTGCTTCCTGTAGGCGATCTCTTCGAGAAGCATCCACTGGTGTTCGTGCGGTTGGAGCTGCGCGATGCGAACGGTGCGATGATTGCCGACAACTTCTACTGGGTTGCAAAGGACCCCGGGGATAATCGTGCCCTGGACAAGCTTGCTACCGCGTCGGTTAGCAGCGACCTGAAAGCTGCGGCTGACGTGACGGTCGACGGTGGAAGAGAGAAGGTGTGGCGCGTGCATCTGCGCAATACGGGCAGCGATGCAGCGATCGCGCTCAAATTGACGCTGCGCCACACCGATGGAACGCGCATTCTTCCGGCCTATTACAGTGACAACTATCTCTCTCTATTGCCCGGCGAGGAGCGCACGGTCACCATCCAGGCGCCGCTGGACGCCGCCGGTGCAGGCAGCGCACGGATTTCGCTGCGTGGCTGGAACTATCCCGAACAGAACGTGCCGCGGGATGCTGCGACACCTGCAGTGAACTCTGCGGCCGGGGGTGAACCCCCGCACCGCAACGACATCCACGAATCGGCGCGCGCCGACTGAAGACAAGGTTATCCACGCCGCAGAGCAGGGAAGTAGAACAAAGATTTTGAGGAGGACAAAAGCCATGCCCCAGCACGAACTGAACAACCTGAACGGGTCGCGGAATCTACTTGCAAAGCAGACGCAGAAGCTGCCACGGAAGGACCGCCGCCCGACGTCTGTCGCTTTACTGGCCCTTCTTCTGCCGTGCCTGCTGCTGTTCCCGTGCTTCTCGCTGCACGCGCAGGCAAACGCCGGTCTAACCGGCAGGGTGACGGACCCGTCAGGCGCTGCCATTCCGGGCGCGCGCTTTACGTTCGTCAATGAAGCCACCGGTATCAAGACGCAGGTCGCCGCATCCTCGGCGGGCCTGTACACGGCGCCGCTCGCGGCCGGCACGTACGACATCACGGTGGAAGCGCCAGGATTTCAAGGATTCAAACAGACCCATGTCGTCGTTGAAGTCGGCGCCCAGGCGACCAACGATATCAAGTTGACACTGGGCACAGTCAACCAGACTGTGGAGGTGTCGTCACTCAATTCCATCCACATGGACACCACCGATCCGCAGCTTGATTCAATCCTGCCGACGCAGGAAGTGTCGGACCTGCCGCTGCTGATCAACGGTTACATGCGCCAGATCACCAGCTTCGCCACATTGGCGCCGGGCGTCAGGTCCGGCCCGTACGGCAGCGTCACGGTCGAAGGCGGAGCTTCAGGTCAGATCAACTCGGCCGGCAACTACTACAACGGCGTGCAGCTTGATACTGCTTCCGACATCAACTCCGACCCGCCGTACGAAATGGTGGACCAGTTCCGCGTCATCCGCAACGCATTTTCGGCGCGATACGGCATGATCCAGGGCGCGGTCGACTACAACATGCGCTCGGGCACCAACAAGCTGCATGGCGACGCCTTCTACATCGCCCGCAACAGCGTCTTCGACTCGGCCGGTTTTTTCCCGTCGCGCTTCGACAGTGCGCACAAAGCAATTGCTCCGATCGATAACGAGAGAGACTGGGGCGGCACCATCGGCGGCCCCGTCGTTCTGCCCAGGCTTTACAACGGCCACAACAAGACGTTCTTTCTCTTCAGCATCGACGTTTTCAAGAAGGATGCGGGCATCACCACCTTCGGTTCGGTTCCCACGCCGGCCATGAAGAACGGCGACTTCAGCCAGTTTGTCGATTCCAATGGCAAGCTGATTCCCATCTACGATCCGCAGACAGGCCAGCAGTTCATGGGATGCAACGGCAACCAGCCGAACGTGATCTGCCCCAACCGCATCGACCCTCTCTCGAAGTCGCTGCTGCAGTACATTCCCGACCCGAACGCGACGGGAACCAATTTCGGACTGCAGAACAACGTGAGTCCGGTGATTACATCGGTGCCAAACCTGAACAAGGCCTGGGGCGTCACGGTGAACCACCAGATTTCGCAGAGCCAGAACATTGCCTTCACCTGGTGGCGCAACCACTATTTCGTCACCCAGGAGGAAGATGCTCCGATCGTTCCCGTCACCAACCCGCTCACCGGGCAGGAGGAACTCACCGATAACGCCAACGTGTGGCTGGCGAACTATTCCAAGATCATGCGTCCCAACCTGGTGATGACGGCCGGCTTTGCGGCGCAGGACAAGTTCCAGAACAACTTGAACACCAACAACAACGTCAAGTTCGCCGGCATTACCAACAGCAACACCTTGCCCTACATCAGCTTCAACGGCCAGGAAGCGCCCACCAACTGGGGCAACAGCAACAGCAGCCTTATCCAGTACTTCGTGGACAACAAAGGCTGGAATATCTTCAACAACTGGATGTGGAACAAGGGACGCCACACGTTCAATTTTGGCGGCGAGTACCACCACTATTGGGAGACGACTCTAAGCAATTACAGCAGCGGCCACTTCAGCTTCAGCCAGGCTGAAACTTCCATCCCGGACCCCTCCAATACCAACTTTTCCAAATATGGCAGCTCCTTTGCCAGCTTCCTTCTGGGCCTGCCGGATTCCGCCAATCGCTCAGCGGTGACCAACACCACCGTCAGCACGAATGCAGTCTCCGCGTATGTCCAGGACGACATCAAGCTCACCAGCAAGCTGACGCTGAACGCCGGCCTCCGCTACGACCTGATGATCCCCTACACGATGTCCCAGAACAATAACGTGTTCCTGAACCCCACCGCGCCGAACCCTGCGGCCGGAAATCTGCCCGGTGCCGCCACTCAGTATGGCGACTGCCAGGGCTGCGCCGGCTACAACCGCGTTGGGATTCACGACCTCTACTTTGGGCCCCGCATTGGCTTCGCCTACAGCCTCGACCGGAACACCGTGATCCAGGGTGGATACACCATCACCTACCTGGGCTACAACGGTGCGTATGGCCAGGGTGAAGGCCTGAGCGGCCCCATCAATAGCATGGCTGGATTGCTGGGCGGCAGCTACACGCTGAACGGAACTGGAGGCAATACCTCCGCCTACGGCCAGTGGACCAACCCCGCCGGCGTGGCCAATCCCATTCCCGCCGTCAGCCCCACACCCTTCAACCCCGGTCTGGGTGTCGCCCAGACGATCTACTACCTGGATCATGATCACAACGGCCGGGCTCCGATCCTGCAGATGTGGACCCTCAGCGTACAGCGGCAAATCCCCTGGCACACGATGTTGACCGTCGACTACACCGCAAATCGCGTCACTCATCTCTCCGGCTACAACCGCAACCCCATCAGCCAGCCCGATCCTTCGGTCCTGCAGTACGGTTCGCTGCTGACAAAGAACATCAACGACCCCGCGGCGAAGGCGGCCGGCTTCACCCCTCCGTATGCGGACTTCGCCACGCAATTCAAAGGCGGCGCCACAGTGCTTCAGTCCTTGAAACCCTTCCCGCAGTACTCCAATGTGGCGCGGGCGTGGGATCAGGCGGGAACCACCTACTTCAGCGCCTTCCAGATACAGGCCGACAAGCATCTGTCCAACAACATCAACTTCCTGGCCAATATCGAATTGCCCAGGCTGTACGACAACCTCATCACGACCGTGAACAAGTACAACCAGCAGGCGGACTGGGGTGAGAACTCGACCGGCTCGTTCGAATCGAAGCTTGCACTCCTCTATCAGCTTCCGTTCGGCCCCGGCCAGCGCTGGCTCAACCGCGGCGAGACCGGCAAGTTGCTGGGCGGATGGCAGGTGTCGGGGATTGTGACCTACAACAACTCCCAGCCGCTGGCGATCACGCAGAGCGGTGGAAGCCCCTTGACCGGCAGCAACCGGCCTAACTTCAATCCCGGAGTTAAGCTCTGGTCTGGAAACTACGGTCAGATCACGCGGTTCTTCGAGGGCAAAGGACCTGCGCCGCTGTTGTTCAGCACCGACGCCTGGAGTAACACCGGCAGCCAGTATGTGCTGGGGAATGCCAGGCGCACTTACAACGCGGTGCGCGGCCCCTGGTACCCGGTGGAGAACCTGAGCGTCAAGAAGCTGTTCCGCATCACCGAGGGAACCTCGTTCACGGTGCGCATGGACTACTTCAATGCGCTCAACCGTGTGCAGGCGCCGTTCCCGTCCACCTCGCTTGGCTCCTCCAACTTTGGCCAGGTCACCTCGAAGTTCTCGCCCGTCAACCGCCAGGGACAGATCGAGGCCACCTTCAACTTCTAGGCAGTTTGAATTCGGCAGGTGCCAGGCAAGCCGGAGGCGGGAACCTCATCCAAGGTCTCGCCCTCCGCAAGCTTCTGGGCCCGCGATGGCACCTGCCGGTCGGTCTTCTTCTTAGCCACCCCGCAACCGTTGAGGATTGCATGACGGCGTGGAGCACAGCGAATTCGCTGGCTCCGCGCGCAGTGACAGTGTCTCGGTACAGAAGGTGTGCGCTCGATGCGCTGTTGCCTCACCTTGTTCGTCACGGAGGGCACGAAAATGAAGCTCGCAGGAAGCATCCTTGCCGTCGTAACCGCAGTGCTGGTGTTCGCTCCAATGGCTCCGGCGCAGAAGGACCTGGGTACCTCGACAATTCGCTTTTGGGTAGAACGCGCCGATGCCATCCGCATGCCGGAGACCTATGACGCGGACAACTACTTCAACTCCTATCAACTGGGCACGAATAGCTTCCGCGGATTTACAGCCAATGGATGTCACGGTTCCACTGACAAACCGAACTGCACGCAGGCAATCGACGGAACCGCCGTGTGGGACGTGACCGCAACCGATCCGGGCTCCAGCTACCACGAAAATGTGTTGTACGGACAATCGAATGGAACCCCGATGGCCAGTTGGGCGATGTGCGGGCAATGGCTCAATTCAACGATCAGTCAAAACGGCGTGCTCTACGGCTTCTCTCATGGAGAGAATCCGTCCACGGCCGATCTGCCCAGCAAAACATGCGGTCATTCCAGTACGCACCACAAAACGATGTCCTTATTTACTTCCACCGACTCGGGCCTGACCTGGGCCACACCGACGCTCATCATCGATTCGACAGATAATGTTTCCGGCAGCTCGGGTGAATCCGGAGAAGGCGACTGCAACATCATTCCCGGCACAACGTACGCGTATCTGTTCTGCCGTCATCCTTCCAACACTTCAAGCGATCCCAGCCGCTTTGATACCACAGGTCTGGCTCGCGCACCTTTGTCAAACCTGACCAGCTTCGTCAAATACGACAACGGCTGGGGTACTCAACCCGGAGTGAATGGGGCCGACAGCGATATACCCGGATATCTCAATGACGGTACGGACGCACTTTCGCACAAATTGGGTACCAGCGCGACCTATTGGAAGGACAAAGGCTGGGTCATGCTGCTTGGTGTGTCAGATTCCAACTTCAACGGCATCAAGCTGTCCTTCACGGGCCTCTCGAACCTCGGGACCAACAGCGTTCAATTCACGACCTTTCCTTACCCGCTCATGGGCGATGACGGCTACTTCTTCGCGAGCAATCCTGCCCACAACGCATACCTCTACCCCGCGGCAGTCAACCTTCTCGACGGAACCCGCAGCTTCGATCTCACGCAGAAGGCACAGTTTGAATTCGTCTACGGATTCGTACCGCACTACAACACACTCGGGCAACGCATTCTCGCGATGCGCAGCGTAACCGTGAATACCTCAGGCACTGCCCAGGATCCGCAAGTGCTTGTCGCCCTGACGACGCGATTGGATACAAATTTCAATCAGCGGTACTCGAGCACGCAGCCTGTCGAGTATGGAGTAGAGCCATACAGTCCTGTCAGCTTCTCGCAGGTAGAGGTTGATACTGTGGGCTACCTTCCGCAATTCTTTTCGACAACTCCCACATCGCAGGGACAGACACTTACGAAAATAGTCGAGTGCACCAGCACCGCGCCGTGGCCGGCTGGTCATCCTGATCACCTCATGACGACCAGCAGTTGCGACGCTAACTACTATGAGGACACCACGGCCGGCTATAGCTACCCCAGCAAACCTGCCACCGGTAACTCCGTCCAGATCTACCGTTGCAGCAGTACTGCGAATGGTACCCACTGGGTTTCCAGCAGCAGCACGTGCCAGGTAAATGGCGTGTCTATCGGCACCGCCGAGAAGTCTCTCGGCTGGATCCTCACCAAGTAGCCTCCGGGGGATCGCCGCGTGCGATCCCCTTTCCTTTTTGCCGCGTCCGCCAGCGGCCCATCGTATAAGAACAAAAGGTTCATGAAACTCACTATTCGCTCAACGTCTCTAGGTTTGATTCTGCTCCTGTTCATTTCTTTGTCTGCAAACGCGCAGAACGACGGCAGCGCCGCCACCAGCGGCCCAATCGTTGTTCTGATGACCATCGACGGCTTTCCCGCGCGCGCCCTCAAAGATCCGCGCCTGCCCATGCCCACATTGCGGCGGATGATCGCCGAAGGCGCACACGCTGACGCGATGATTCCCATCAATCCCACCGTGACGTGGCCCAACCACACGGCGCTGATCACCGGCGTCGACGCGTCCGCGCATCACGTCATGGCCAACGGACGCATCGAGTTCCCCACGCCCGGCGGCCCTCCAGTGGTGAAGCCGTGGGTGCCGAAGGATGAGTTGGTCAACGCGCGCACGCTCTATGAAGCGGCTGCGGAAAAAGGAATGACCACCGGACAGGTGGATTGGGTTGCCATCTACGCTGCCAGGGACGTGCGCTGGCAGTTCGGCGAGAAGCCGGAAATAGACAGTCCCATCGTTCAGGACCTCATCCGCCAGGGTGCCGTAACGCAGGATCAGATAGAACACTTCAATGGCAGCAGCCCCGCCTGGCATGACCAGATCTGGACCGACGCGGCCATCGACATCCTCACACATCACACGCCGAACCTTCTGCTCTTTCACTTGCTGCAGACCGACACGCTCCAGCATCAATACGGCCCGATGACATCGGCCGCGTTCGCAGCCTACGCCTACGCCGACACGCAACTCACTCGTCTCGTCGACGCCGCGCGGGCCGCCGGCCTGCTCGACCGCATCACCTTCGTCATCGCATCCGACCACGGCTTCGGCAGCGTGAAGCACGCCATCCGCCCGAACACGGTGCTGGCGCAGCGAGGCATCCTTACCAGCAAGGACGGAAAGTACACAGGCGGTGCCTGGTTTCTCGCAGAAGGCGGTGAGGCGTCGCTCTATATTCGCGACGAGAAGCTGCGCGCAACGCTGGTGCCTCAGCTCAAGGCGTACTTCTCTGCAATGCCCGGTGTCGACGGCGCCTACACCAGCGACGAGGCGAAGGCTCTCGGGCTGCCCGCGGTCGGCACTACCGATCAGGCGCCCGATCTCTACCTGACCGCCAAACCCGACTATGCCTTCTGGGCCGGCGAAGACGGTCCGCTCACGCAGGATGCCTATCCCCTTGCGGGAAGCCACGGCTACAGCAACAACGATCCGGAGATGCAAGCGCTCTTTGTGGCCGCCGGAGCGCATATTCGCGCCGGCGTGGATCTGGGCTCGGTCTCCAACCTTCGCGTCGCCCCCACCATCGCGAAGCTTCTGGGAGTCTCTCTTCCCGCAGCCACGCAACCTCCACTTGACGAAGCTTTGCGGTAACGCGCAGCGCAGCTCCATTCAATTGGCAGCGCAGCTCCATTCAATTGCTCGAGGGACGCGTCCCCCGCTCGGCGCGCACACCGGAGCATCGTCACGCCGTCGTGTAGACCTTGGCCTCCCAGGGAAAGACTGGCTCACGGCCGATCCACTCAGCCGGGACGATGCGACCCTGTGTGACCTCACGCCAGACTTTTCCCAACGGTGTCGACGGCCAGTTATTCACCACATAATCCGCGCCCGGAACAGACACGTCAGTGCCCCAATCAGAGAAGTTGGCCACAACGACGACCGGGTCCTGGCCTGCTCCTCCCCTTCGCCAGGCGAGGACGCGCTTGCCTTCATTGAAGTCGATGTGAATGAACTCGGTGTCGTTGACCGAGAGGGCGGCAGAAGAGGTGCGGAATTTTACAAGAGTGCTGACATACCTCAGGACACTGGCTCGCCAGGCGTCCGAGGCAGGCAGGTCATAGTTGATGGGGTCCACTTGTTTGGCATCGTTAATGTTGGCAGCGTTGAGCGAGAAGTTCATCGGCTGTGCAAACTCATCGCCGGCAAGGATCATAGGGATACCCACTGCAGTCAGGAGGCAGACGAAAGCAAGCCGGATGGGTTTGTCTTTGAGTGCAACGCCGAAGCGGTCGAGAAAGCTGTAGAGGCGGTCGTTGTCTGCGCCGTCTCCATCCTGGTTGGCAAGATCATGCGAGCCAATGTAGTTGACCGCCTGGGCGCCATCGTGAAAGAGCGGCCGGCCATCATCGCCGGGCAGATTGCGGCAGTCGATCATCTCACGCACCGTCCACTCGAAAGAGGTCTGGTCTTCGCCGTTGCGGCCGATGATGGCATTGCGGACGCGATTGCGGAACTTGTCGTTCCACAGAGCGTCGATGCGGGCAAGCAGAGCGGAGGGTTCGGACAGCTCTTCGCCGATGGTGAGGAAGCGGGCATCGGCTGCGGGGTCGTTAGCAGGGTGGCCCTCCGCTTGCCAGCGCGCACGAAAGAGCTTCCGTGCTTCAGTGCGAAAGCTGTCGATGAAATCGTAGTTGTGGACGTTATTCACGCTGTCCAGGCGGTAGCCGTCGAGGTGGTAGAAGGTCATCCACCAGCGCATGTGAGCTAGTAGATGCTGGCGTGTGGGATAAAACTGACCAGTCGCGCCGGAGACGGGATCGTAGGTTTGAGTGAGGTAAGCGTATTTCCAGAGGTCGCCTCCGAACCCGTTGCGATCAGCCTGTTCCGGATCCCCCGAATTCCACTGCACATGGAAGTCGAGGAAGTTGGCAGTACGGTACGGGTCGAAGTCGGAGAAGGCCATGACGGCGTCGTAGAAGAATCGGATGCCATGCATGTGGCAGCCGCGGATGAGGTTGAGGAAGTCAGTGGTTGCCGTGGGAGCCTGCTGCGTGAGAGGGCGGCCCAGGTCGAAGTCCGGGGCAAAGTAGTTGCTGGTGGCGTAGCCCCACGAACGACGATCGTTGTAGCTGTCGGCCGGCGGCAGGAGTTCCAGCGCATTAATTCCCAGGTCTTGCAGGTAGGCGTTGCCAGCCTGCAGGAGGCGAACGGTGGGGAAGTTGGGAGAGCTGTCCACACGGCGCACCAGTGCAAGCACGTCCTGAAAGGTTCCGACGCCCACGTTCGTGGCGGTGGTCAGGTCGCCTGTCTTGGTCCACGCCGTGGGCAGCTCGTAGATGACGAGCTGCATGTTCGTTGGCAGCGTTGCGGCAGGCGAGTCGGGAGCGTCAGAGAACGTTTCCGGGTCTGCTTCGGGGTCTGTCGGGATGAGGTCCCCGTTCCGGAACCGGATCACTGCAGCAGCGGCCGTGGCATCGGTGTTGTCGCCCGCCGGAACCATCGAGGTGAGACGCCAATCTACCGTGGCGGCGGTCGGGTCGGTGATGCAGAGCGCGCTTCTGCTGGCCCCGCCGTAGGGATTGGTGTTAAGGACCTGGAACCAGTAATGGTAGACAGTGTTGTCCTCGAGATTGCAACTCGCGGCGGCGATCTCCCAGAGGTCGTTGGCTGCGGACAGTGGCGATAGAGACAGCGGCAAAATCTGGCGGTTGTTCAGAGTGGCCGGCGGTCCGGGGTCCAATACCCCAATGACCAGTTGAGGAGGTTCGGCGGCGGACACAGCGCCGGGGCGCCACAGCACAAAATGGGTCTGTTTGCGTTCAAGTAAAGATGCCATCTCTTGGCTCGCAGAACGGCGTGAGGGGTCCCGGTGAACATCATCGAGCTTTTGGGAGGACAGGGTCCAGAGTTTTCTGGAGAATCATCGCGCGCCGTCGGGCCAACGCACCCGAACCTCGGTTATCGCACGCTCCAGACCTTCGCCTGAGATTGGCCCGTACGTTGGACGATACAATCACGCCATCCATGAACGAATCAAAGAACGAATCGAACGGACTCAGTCGCCGGGACTTCATCAAGGGCTCGGCCGTCGCCGCCGCATTTCCTGCGGCGGGCGCTGAGGCGGCAACACTCCACAACAGCGCGCAGGAGAACTCCGCAGGCCAGCGCAAACAAAGTGCAGGCCGGCGCAAACCAAACATCGTTCTCTATATATCCGATC
>DATNGO010000154.1:0-6671 GCA_035605855.1 Acidobacteriaceae bacterium
AGTTCGCCGAATGCTGTTCATAACTGCTTTCTCTGCAGCCCTCTCGACACTCACGAGCCCGACCCTCTTTCGCGCCTTACTGCAGATTCATCTATGGCCGCCTTACAAGATCGACCGCAACCTTCAAACGCGAAACGGTCAGCTTCAACTCTTCTTCTTGCCGCCTCCGGCGCCCCTGCTTCCGCCACCACCGGAGCCCTTCGACGATCCTCCGCCGGCACCAGATCCCGAATCCGTTTCGCTGGACTGGGCAAGCGGCGACATTTTCAGATTTGCCGTGATGTAGGTGATGTCCGGAGTCAGTTTGCCCGCGAGATCGTAGATCGACGAATTCGTGCTGGCGCGCTTGGGGACAAGGAATCCCTGGCGAAGCTCGAGGCTCTGGAAGTGCGGCTCTAACTGTGTGGCATACACATGCGGCACCAGAACGTAGTCGCCGGGCACCAGGTTCAGACCGGCGGACGTGTTGGACGAAGCGCGCGCTCCCCGGGTCGTATATGCCTGTTGCGGAAATGCGTTAAGCAGAAACGTCGTCCGCTGTTCCAGCGATCCGTACAACGTGCAAAAGGAATTGAGCGCAGTTGTGCTGATAGCAGGAAGGCCAAGAATGGGCGCGAAACGGTTGATTTCACTGTTAATCGTCTTCAGAACTGCGACAAAGTTCGATTCGCGATGTGCCACCGAAACATTAACAGCAAGCTGACCCGAACCACCGGGCATAGTACCTTAGAACCATTACTTTTGGTTAGAAATTCATTTGAGTCCGGTCTCGCAGCCTATTTAACGCCTGCATGATGGCGAGCGGAGCGCGTGCCGACTAGCGCCCAAAGTAACCAGTCAAAAGGGTCCCTTCCAATGGCGATTTTGTCGTCACAGAAGGGCCTAAGTTGCTGCATATAAGAGGTCAAGTCCGTTCAGGAAAAGTAACCACTCTGCATTTCAATCGCGAATTCCAGCGCTGGCACCTACCACTTCTGTGTGCTGGCTTTTTTTGTTCGGATTGCCGATAACGAACCTAGCTAAAAGACGGGATTCAGGAGCTCGTTCCGAGGATCGGCACCATTGGAACTCCTTCTGAATTTCGGCTTTGCCACAAATCCCATGGCGATTCGAGTCATTCTTCTTCTCGGTACGATTTTCCTGGCCTGCGGCAGCGTTGGCCTGATCATCGTGCGCCTGAGCAATCCACTGCTGCGGGGTTTGGGTTGGCTGGGCGGTTCTTTTGCTTCTGGCGCCGCTGGCGCCTTTCTGCTTGCCTGTCACGGCAGATTGCCAGCCCTGGCGACGATCCCACTCGCAGACGTGCTCGTTCTCGGGTCGTTCGTTCTGCTGCATGTAGCCGTACTGGAGCTGTCCGAGAGATGTTCGTTGTTTCCAACCTTCGGGGTTGCACTGCTTGTATTGCAGGCGGCGGTAGACCTGACTTTGATGTATTCCCCCCCGGGATTCGGGCCTTATGGCTCCCGCATTATGGTGGCGGGGCTCCTCATCGCGGTAATCTGCGGCCAAACCGCCTTCACGCTCATAGGCGTCGCCCGGCGGGCCGTACGCACCTCTGCACTGTTTACAGCGGCACTCCTTCTGGCCTTCGTCTTTTACAACATTATTCGTGTGCTCGCAGTCGGGCTCGGCCTGCTGTCGAAACCGGCTGCCTTCTATAACGAGGAGACCATCACCTTCGGTCTGTTTATCGCGGTAGCGCTCGGCATTGCCTTCGGCTTTTTCTGGATGACCACAGCGATGCTCACCACGGGACTCGAGCAGATGGCGAGCACCGATCCGCTGACCCGCATCTATAACCGGCGCGTCTTTCTTATGTGGGCCGAAAAGGAACTTACCCGCGGCCAGCGGAGTGGAACCCCGTTCTCCGTCTTGATGGTCGATCTTGACCACTTCAAGCAGATTAATGACTGTTTCGGTCACCAAGCCGGGGATCAGGCGTTGTGTGCGGTCGTGGAGAAGATGCAGGATTCCGTGCGTGGTATCGACGTCCTTGGCCGCTGGGGCGGTGAAGAGTTCGCCGTGCTGTTGCCCGGCGCGGCCGCAGATGCTGCACTTCTGGTCGCGCAACGTGTTCGTCGCAACATCGAGCGGATCCTGCTGCCCGGAAGCGGCATTCGCAATGGCGAACGTGTTCAGATGATCAGCGTGACAGCGAGTGTAGGTATCGCCACATACCGCGGCGTTGATGACAATGTCCACACAATGATGGAGCGGGCTGATATGGCGCTCTATCAGGCGAAGGCCGCGGGGCGTAACTGCGTGCTCGCTACCGCCTGACAGACTGGCTCGACAACTCTCCAGCCGCTCCCCGTCATCCCATGAGCAGGGGGGAGCGATGGGACGGGCATTCGATACCAGCCGGGCTCTCTCTGAGGTCGCCCGCAGTGCGCAACCCCTCTCCTTCAACGACACCGCTGAGTACGATCCGCTGCTCGCGGCTATCGGCGACGCTCGACTTGTATTGATCGGTGAAGCGTCACACGGAACCCACAACTTCTACCGGGAGCGCGCTCGAATTACGCGCCGCCTCATCGAAGAGAAAGGTTTCGCCGCAGTCGCGATCGAAGGCGACTGGCCGGACGCTTACCGTGTGCATCGTTTTGTCGCAGGCCGCCGAAACGACGCCGAGCAAGCTGAACAGCCTCTCGACGCACTCAGCGGATTTCGCCGTTTTCCAGCATGGATGTGGCGCAATATGGACGTGCTCGCGTTTGTAGAGTGGCTGCACAATTACAACCTCAGCCAAGGCAGTTCCGTCGGCTTCTTCGGCCTTGATCTCTATAGCCTCTATACGTCCGCGCAGGAGGTCCTTCGCTATCTCGATGAGAGCGACCCTGCGGCCGCTGCGCGAGCACGTTTCCGCTACAGCTGTTTTGATCAGTTTGGCGAGGATTCGCAGGCGTACGGATACTCCACAGGCTTTGGAATGTCCGAAAGCTGCGAGCAGGCAGCAGTCGATGAGCTCCTTGAGATGCGGCGCCGAATGACATCGTCAGAGCGCGCCGGCGACATGAGACTGGAAAGCGAGCTCTTCTCGGCTCGCGAGAACGCCGAAGTCGTTCGCGACGCCGAGCGATACTACCGAACGATGTTTGGGGGGCGTGTCAGTTCCTGGAACCTGCGCGACTCCCACATGGCCGACACCCTCGATCGCCTGGTCGCCTACCTCGGGCCCAATTCGAAGGTCGTCGTCTGGGCACACAACTCGCATGTCGGGGACGCGCGCGCGACAGAGAGGGGCGGCGCAGGCGAACTCAACCTCGGTCAACTCGTACGCGAGCGCTACTCGAGTGCCGCCTTTCTACTCGGGTTCACAACCTATTCAGGTGAGGTGACCGCCGCATCCAACTGGGACGAGCCCGCACAGCGTAAGATTATTCGTCGTGCACTACCCAACAGCATTGAATCACTCTTCCACCAGACAGGCCTCGGTGACTTCCTCTTGCTGCTGCGCGAAACACCAATCTGTGCCTCGCTGGCGCAGCCTCTGCTGCAGCGCGCCATCGGCGTCATTTATCGTCCTGAAACCGAGCGCGTCAGTCACTATTTCGAGGCTCACTTGCCGGAGCAGTTCGATGCCGTGATTCACATCGATCGCACCCTCGCCCTGATCCCTCTGGAGGCCAGTGTTCCCTGGCATATGGGCGAAGAGGTGCCCGAGACCTACCCCTCTGCCGTCTAGGGTTAACAACGACATTGTTTTCTGCCATCGGAGTTGCCATGCCCCCAGTCCCGGTCGAGGTTTCATCATCACTTTCTGCGGAGCTCGTCGACCAGCTTCGCCGGCGAACCGACGCCGAGGTGCGCTTCGATCCTGGATCGCGTGCGATCTACGCCTCCGACCTCTCGCACTATCGTCAGGTCCCCGTTGGCGCTGTCATCCCGCGCACGATCGAAGACGTCATCGAAACGGTCGCAGTCTGCCGCGAGCATGGCATTCCCATCCTGGGGCGCGGCGCTGGAACGAGCCTCGCTGGACAGACCTGCAATGTCGCGGTCGTGCTGGACTTCTCCAAGTACCTCAATCGTCTGCTCGAGCTAAACCCGAAGGAACACTACGCCTGGGTCGAACCCGGGCTGATCAACGATCAATTGCGCGACGCCGCCGAAAAGCACGACCTTACCTTCGCTCCCGATCCTGCGACACATCAGTACTGCACCATTGGAGGAATGATCGGCAACAACTCCTGCGGTGCGCATTCTGTGCTGGGTGGAAAGACCTCGGAGAATATTGAAGAGCTCGACATCCTCACCTACGATGGCCTCCGAATTACCGTCGGCGCCACAAGCGACCGCGAGCTGAAAAGAATCACACAGGCCGGCGGCCGTACTGCCGATATCTATCAAGGCCTGCGAACGCTGCGCGACACCTACGCTGACGAAGTTCGCCGATGCTTTCCTCATATTCCTCGTCGCGTTTCTGGTTACAATCTCGACTATCTGCTGCCAGAGAACGGCTTTCACGTCGCGCGGGCACTGGTTGGAACCGAGGGCACATGCGCTCTCGTTCTGCGTGCGAAGACAAGGCTCATTCACAGTCCGCAGCACCGCGTTCTGTTGGTGATTGCCTATCCGGATGTCGCGACGGCAGGCGACCATGCGTCAAGCATCGATGAGCTTGGCCCCATCGCCATCGAAGGCTTCGAACGCCGCATCATCGAGAATGAGGAACGCAAAGGGAAGCCTCTCCCCGGCCTCCACCATTTTCCCAAAGGTGGAGCTTGGCTTCTCGTTGAGTTCGGCGCAGAAACCGAGGGGAAGGCTCTCGCGATGGGCGAAAAAGCGAAACGGTGGGTTGAGTCGCACGACCGCAACCACATCGGCCTGAATCTGCTCGTCAACAAGAAGGATCAGCATGACGCCATGGAGGTACGCGAGCGAGGCCTCGGTGCAACGCGGGTGCCGGGCAAAGGCCCCGAGACGTGGCCCGGCTGGGAGGATGCCGCTGTCCCACCGGCCAAACTCGGCAAGTACCTTCGCGACTTCGACGCGCTCTGCAAACGCTACGACTACTACTGCATCATCTATGGCCACTTTGGCCAGGGCTGCATCCATGCACGCCTGGACTTCGACCTCAAGTCTACCGAGGGCGTCGCCAGGTATCGACGCTTCGTCACGGAGGCTGCTCACCTCGTAACTGACTACGGCGGCTCGCTCTCCGGCGAACACGGCGACGGTCAGTCGCGCGCGGAACTCCTGCCGATCATGTTCGGCGACCGCCTCGTAAACGCATTTCGTGAGTTCAAGACGATCTGGGATCCGATTGGAAAGATGAACCCTGGCAAGGTCGTAGACCCCTATCCACTCGATTCAAACCTCCGCACTGGCCCCGATTACAAACCGAAACCCGTCCTCACAATCTTCCAATTTCCCGAGGACGGCGGCAGCATGGCCGCCGCGACCGAGCGCTGCTTCGGTGTCGGCAAGTGTCGCAAGCTCGAAGGCGGAACGATGTGCCCCAGCTTCCAGGTGACGCGCGAGGAGGAGCACTCGACACGTGGTCGCGCACGCATGCTTTTCGAAATGCTGCGCGGCGAGGTCATCGACGATGGCTGGCGCGATCCTCACATCAAAGAGGCGCTCGACCTTTGCCTGGCCTGCAAAGGATGCAAGGGTGACTGCCCAGTCAGCGTCGACGTTGCGACCTACAAGGCTGAGTTCCTCGCGCATTACTATGAAGGACGCACGCGCCCACCTGCGGCCTACGCGATGGGCCTCATCGACAAGTGGGCACAGCTCGCATCGCTCACGCCCGCACTCGCAAACCTCGCGACGCAAACGCCCGGCTTCGCCTCGATTGCCAGAAAGCTCGGTGGCATAACGCAACATCGTGATCTCCCCGCGTTTCCTCCCCAGACCTTCAAAGATTGGTTCGCGAAGCGAAACTCTACCTCCAGCAGCCCGATGAACATTCGCGGCGATGTAATTCTCTGGGCCGACACCTTCAATAACTATCTCTTCCCTCACACCTCCAAAGCAGCGGTTGAAGTTCTCGAAGACGCTGGCTTCCGCGTGCGCGTGCCACTACAGCATCTCTGCTGCGGCCGCCCGCTCTATGACTTCGGCATGCTCGACGAAGCGAAGACCTACCTGCGCACCGTGCTCAGGTCACTCGCACCAGAGATCGCCGCGGGCACGCCCATCGTCTGCCTCGAACCAAGCTGCGCCTCCGTCTTCCACGACGAGCTCATCAACCTCTTCCCCAACGATGAAGCTGCAAAGAAACTCCAGAAGCAGATCATCCTCTTCCCCGATTTCCTCGAGAGCGTGGGCTATCAACCTGCTCGAGAAAACCCGCGGATCCTCGGCAGTAAGGCGGTTATTCACGGCCACTGCCACCACAAAGCGCTCTGGAGCATCTCGCCCGAGGAACGGCTCCTGGGCGCGGCCGGACTTGAGCCGCAGGTGCTCGATTCCGGCTGTTGCGGCCTCGCCGGCTCCTTCGGCTATGAAACCGAACACTACGACATCTCCATGAAGATCGGGGAGCGCGTCCTGTTCCCGAGCGTGCGCTCCGCAGCCCCCGACACCGTCATCGTTGCCGACGGTTTCAGCTGCCGCCAGCAGATCTCACACGGCACGCCACGCCACGCCATGCACCTCGCCGAAGTTCTGCAGATGGGTCTGCGGCCCTCACAGCCCCGCTCCAAACGTGGTTACGTCGAAGA
>DATNGO010000155.1:0-7762 GCA_035605855.1 Acidobacteriaceae bacterium
GGTGTTTTCTCGCGCGTCTTAACGCGCGATACCACCACCCTGTCGCTACGCGCCGAGGGTGGGGCACCCGGTATGTCGCCCGGGGTGTCGCGCGGTACCACCCTGTCGCTACGCGCCGAGGGTGGGGTACCCGGTGCTGTCGATGTGGTGAATGAAACGGGCATTGTTGACGCGATCAGTTCTTTCTCGCGCGGAGCGCGATACCCCACCCTTTCGCTACGCGAAAGGATGGGCCACCCGGGTTCGGCAGCGGGCTTGAAATTGACGAGCGTCGGCGAGGCGGGGGGTGTTTTCTCGCGCGTCTTAACGCGCGATACCACCACCCTGTCGCTGCGCGCCGAGGGTGGGGCACCCGGTATGTCGCCCGGGGTGTCGCGCGATACCACCACCCTGTCGCTACGCGCCGAGGGTTGGGCACCCGATCCAAAGCCCGGGGTGGCGGTGATCGAGGTGGTTTTTGGGCAGAGATTTGGGGTGGGGTTGGGGAGGTTGGGGGCGCAGACGCGGGAGCCGTAGAGGTGATAGCTGACGTCAGAGCGGCCGGGGCGAGGGAGGCGCATGCCGCCACCGATTTGCGAGCGTTGCAGGCCGAGGCCGATGCGAGCGAACTGGACGTAGCTGAGGGGTGTGCAGTCGCTGGAGTTCGTGGAAGGAGACGCAGATCCCGCTTCGCGGGATGACAACAAAGAGAGACTCTTTGGCAGATCGGCAGAGTGGGCTGCGCAAGTCGACAGGAGCGGGTCGGTCTGGCCTTCGTCGATGGTGACGTCGGCGGTGGGCGTGGTGGTGAAGGTCTGGCCGGTGACGTAGTTGGTGAACTCGGCGGGGACGGTCTGGCCGGTGGCGTAGTCGTAGAGGCCTTGTGCGCTGACGCGGGAGAAGGGGACGCGGGCGTAGACCTTGAGCGGTTGCCAGGGGAGGATGCCTTCCCTGGTGAGCTCGGGGAAGACGCTGGGGTCGCCGGCGGCTTTGAAGACCTCCTGCGCGATTTCGCCGGAGACCTGGTGCTGGCCGTGGCCGTCAGTGACAGCGCCTTCGAAGGTGGAGGCGATGATGAGCGGGCGGAAGATGCGGACGGCGCGGACAGCGTCGTAGAGGACGCGCTGGTGGTTCCACTTCTGGAAGGCTTCCTGCTTGGTTTTGGTGAAGCCGAAGTCGACCTCGGTGCCGAACATCTGGGTGACGCCCATGTAGCGGTCGGCGGAGAGGAGCTCCTGGGTGCGGAGGAGGCCGAGGGCGTCTTCGAAGTCTCCGGTCATCTGGTTCTGGCCGCCTTCGCCGCGGTTGAGGGTGAGGATGGCGACGCGGGCGCCGAGGCCGCGGGAGTAGTAGGTGAGCATGCCGCCGTCTTCGTCGTCGGGGTGGGCAACGATGAGCATGAGGGAGGCGCGGGTGTTGAGGCGGCGCAGCATCTGCGCGAGGGCGAGGGCGTTGTCGGGCTGGCCATTGGCGCCGAGGCCGCCGTCGATGGGGAGCTCGCGGCCGTCGCGGGGGCGGACGCGCTCGCCGGCGAGGTTGGCGGGGTCAGTGAAGTGGCCGGTAGCGGCCGGGACGGTGAAGGGGGTCGGCGTCTGCGCGCAGAGAAGCGCCGGGGCGGTTGCGGCGAGGAGGGTCGCAAGGGCGACGGGCGCGAATCGGTGCATGAGGTTTAGATTCGCATATTCGACGGGAGATGCGGACCCGGAGTTGATAGTGAGATCGACGAGCACTGCCGAAGCGGACATGATCTTATCGCGCACAGCGCGACACCCCACCCTGCCGCTTTTCGCGTCGAGGGTGGGGCACCCGGAGTGATGGTCGTTCAGGCGCGGCGGTGGGTGAGCTCGCGGGAGTTGAAGGCGATGTCGCAGCCGAGAAGCACGATGATGCAGACGTAGGCGTCCCACCAGGCGAACTGAGTGGGGCTGAGATTGAAGTAGGTGGGCCAGAGGTTGAGCAGGCGGTTGAGGATGAAGGTGAAGGTGAGGGCGTAGGAGCGGATCATCCACTGGCGGTGCACGGCGATCTGGCGGTTGCGGGCGGTGATGAAGGCGGCGAGGGTGCAGAGGACCCAGAGAGAGATCTGGACGATGACGCCGGGGAAGTCGGGGCGGTGACCTCCGCTAAGTTCGATGAGAAAGCCGAAGGTGGCGGCGGTGAAGACGGAGAAGACGTAGACACGGCCGAGGATGCGGTGAAATTGCAGGTGGCGGGCGCGGAGGCGCGAGGAGAACTGGATGGGGCCGGCGACGAAGGCGAGCGTGCCGGCGATGGCGTGCGGGATGAGCAGGGCGCGGTCGTGGATGAGCTGCAGGCGGTAGGGGTGGTAGGGCGCGTAGTTGAAGGCGAGGAAGAGCTCGGTGGTGATGAAGACGAAGAGCGCGGCGAGGCCCATGAAGAGCCAGAGAGTGTGCTTCGAGGTGAATCGGCGGCGCGCGGGAGCTGGCGGTGCGGGAGGGAGAGTGGTGGTGGGTGCAGCCATTGTTGGCGTTCCTCTGATTTGTATGTGGGCCGTTTGAGGAAGCGTATAAGTGCGTCGGGGAATTGTCGACGGGAAACTGATGGGCGTGCATAGACTTGTCTGAGATGAATGGTGGGGAACAGAGGCTGGAGCGGACGCTGACGCTGCGGGGAGCGGTGACGCTGAACCTGCTGGACATGATCGGCGTAGGGCCGTTCATTACGCTGCCGCTGCTGATTGGGGCGATGGGCGGGCCGCAGGCGATGGTGGGGTGGGTGCTGGGTGCGGTGCTGGCCGGCTGCGATGGGATGGTGTGGGCGGAACTGGGCGCTGCGATGCCGGAGGCCGGTGGAACGTATGCGTATCTCGAGCAGATGTATCCGGGACGCGTGGGGCGGTGGCTGAGTTTTCTGTTTGCGTTTCAGCTGCTGCTGTCGGCGCCGCTGAGTGTGGCGAGTGGGTGCATTGGT
Organism: Acidobacteriaceae bacterium; assembly: GCA_035605855.1. GTDB lineage: Bacteria > Acidobacteriota > Terriglobia > Terriglobales > Acidobacteriaceae > Granulicella. The sequence goes on from DATNGO010000155.1 coordinate 2,911, forward strand.
GTGGCGGCGTATGCGGGTGCGGTGGCGCCGGGGCTGCGGGGGCATGCGGTGCTGGTGGCGGTCGCGAGTGTGTTGGTGGCAGTGGCGCTGCAGTATCGGCGATTGAGCGGAGTGAAGCGCGTGGCGCAAGGGTTGCTGGTGATTGTGCTGGCGACGATCGCGTGGACGGTGGTGACGGGGGTGTGGCACGGCGAGTGGTCGCGTGTGGTGGCGGTGCCGAGCGGGGCGTTTCATCTGGATGCGGGGTTCTTCGCGGGGCTGGCGAGCGCGATGCTGATCGCGACGTATGACTACTGGGGCTACTACAACGTGACGTTTCTGGGCGGCGAGGCGAAGGATCCGGGGAGGACGATTCCGCGGGCGGTGCTGCTGTCGATTGCGATTGTGGCGGTGCTGTACCTGGCGCTGAATGCGAGTGTGCTGGCGGTGATGGGGGCTCCGGAGCTGATGCGCGCGCAGAGTGTGGGAGCGAGGCAGGCGATGCTTGCGACGTTCATGCAGATGGCGTATGCGCCGAGTGTGGGAGCGAGTGCCGCTGGCATGCTGGGGAAGATTGCCGCGGTGCTGGTGATGGTGACGGCGTTCGGGAGTGTGTTCTCGCTGCTGCTGGGTTACTCGCGCATACCGTATGCGGCGGCGAGGGATGGGAACTTCCCGCGAGTATTTGGAAGGCTGCACCCCAGGGGAGGATTCCCGTATGTGTCGTTGCTGGTGCTGGCGGGTGTGGCGTGTGTGTGTTGCTTCTTCTCGCTGGGCGAGGTGATTGCGGCGCTGGTGGTGGTGCGGATTGTGATGCAGTTCTCGCTGCAGCATGTGGGCGTGATGATACTGCGGAAGAAGAGGCCTGGAATGCCGCGGCCGTTCCGGATGTGGCTGTATCCGGTGCCGCCGATCGTGGCGCTGGTGGGGTTTGCGTACATCGTGTTTGTGCGGCGCGGGTCGGCGATGGGATTGATGATCGCAGGGGCGGTGGTGCTGGTGGGGACGGTGGTGTTTGTGTTGCGGAGGGCTCTCGACCCCGCGCATGTGCGATAGGGCCGCGAGATGGGGCAGCCGACGCCAGGCGTACCTCAGGGGCTAAAGCCCCTTTCTGTTGGAATGCCTACGGCACGGCTGAAGCCGTGCCCTTAACGAAACGGGTCAAATCACGAAACGGGTTATCACGAGACGGATCATCACGGGTCAAATAACGAGACGGGTTATCACGAAACGGGTTATCACGAGACGGGTCATCACCGGTCAAATAACGAGAGGAGTCAAAATGAAACGAGTTATCACGAAACGGATCAAATAACGAGATGGGTCAAATAACGAGAGCAGTCAAAACGAGACGGGTCAAAACGAGATGGGTCAAATCACGAGACGGGTCATAACGAGACGGGTCATCACGAGAAGGGTTATCACGAGACGGTCATAACGAGACGGGTCAAACTTGTCGGTTGCCGAGACTCAAACTGTTCCGGCACCAACGTCGATGTGGACAATCTGCTAAGTCTGGTGAAGCGTATCCTTAACGGGAGCATTGAGGAGCAACGGAAGCATTGAGGAGCGCGGCGGTATATGTTGATTCGCACGAGAGCTGAGATTCCATCGTCGGAGATTACGCCGAAGGAAACCTACCAGGCGTTTCAGATGAGCCGGCGAAGGCTGCTGGCGGGTCTGGGTGCGGTGGGCGCGGCGGCTGCAACGGTGGGCCTGCCGGAGCCGGCGTGGGGACTGGACAAGCTGAAGACGGTGACGTCGAACTACAACGTGACGGACAGGGATGTGACGCCGCAGGCGAAGGCGCAGAACTACAACAACTTTTATGAGTTCGGCGAGGAGAAGGGCGACCCGGCGCGGTATGCGCAGAAGATGAAGATACGGCCGTGGACGGTGAAGGTCGAGGGGCTGGTAAAGAAGCCGCAAACCCTCAATATTGACGACATCCTCAACTATCGGCCGATCGAGCAGCGGGTGTACAGGTTCCGCTGCGTCGAGGCGTGGTCGATGGTGATTCCGTGGGACGGCTATTCGCTGAGCGAGTTGATCAATTTTGTCGAGCCGCTGCCGAGCGCGAAGTATGTGCAGTTTCTGACGACAACGAAGGGGCAGGGGATGAGCCTTCCGTCGGGAATCGAGTTTCCTTACTCGGAGGGGCTGCGGATGGATGAGGCGATGCATCCGCTGACGCTGCTGACCTTCGGGGCCTACGGTGAGGTGCTGGCCAACCAGCAGGGAGCGCCGATGCGGGTGATTGTGCCATGGAAGTACGGGTTCAAGTCGGGGAAGTCGATTGTGAAGATACGCTTTGTGGACAAGCAACCGCGTACGACATGGAATGACATGGCACCGGGCGAGTATGGTTTTTACTCGAATGTGAATCCGCAGGTGGACCATCCGCGATGGTCGCAGGCGCATGAACGATTGCTGAACTCGAACACGGTCTTCCCGAAGACGGTGCCGACGCTGATGTTCAACGGCTACAACGAGGTGGCATCGATGTACGCCGGGATGGATCTGCGAAAGAATTATTAGAGAGACAGTAGAGAGATAGACAGTAGACAGTAGAGAGGGAGATTTTGGGGAACTGGACGCGAATTGTGTCCGGGGACGCTTCCTGAACATTGCCTATGTCGAATGGAGCGATTCCGTACCTGAAGGCGCTGGTGCACATAGCGTGCTTGCTGCCCTTCGCGTTTCTGGTGGATCTGTATCGCACGAACCAGCTTGCGGCATTCGCGGACCCGGTGAACTACATCACGCATTTCACCGGCAACTGGGCGCTATGGATGCTGCTGATGACGCTTGCGGTGACGCCGGTGCGCCGCCTTAATCCGTCGCTCGGGTGGCTGATCCGGTTTCGCAGGATGCTGGGGCTTTACGCCTTTTTTTATGCGACGCTGCATCTTCTGACATACGTATTTCTCTTCTCCGGTTATGATGTGCCGACCGCGATCCAGGGCGTGCGCCAGTGGCACCTCCTGGAGCCGTTGTGGCAGTTGAAGATTGTGTTGCCGAGGATGCTGGATGATGCGGAGAAGCGGAAGTTCATCCAGGTAGGGCTGGCGGCGTGGCTGATCCTGCTGACGCTGGCGGCGACCAGTACGAAGGCGTCGGTGCGAGCGATGGGCGGGTGGGTGTGGCAGGGAGTTCACCGGCTGATCTACCTCGCGGCCGCGCTTGCGGTGATTCATTACTGGTGGCTGGTGAAGACGGGAGTGCGAACGCCATGGAAGGTTACGGCGGTGCTGGTCGTGCTGCTGCTCTGGAGGGTGTGGCTGTCAGTGGCGAAGCGGTCAAGGGCAAAGGCGAGAGGGAAGGCGATGTGGTCGCAGAATCGTGCGCTGAGGTGAGTGAGGTCTCGCGCGGAATGCACGAGGCGGAGAATGAAGGTGTGTTGAGTTTTTTGGGTGAGGTATGCGATGAGAGCAGTGCGTGTTCCGCGGTTTGGTGGTCCGGAGGTGGTCGAGGTGCAGGATGTGCCTGTGCCTTCGCCGGGGCAGAACGAGGTGTTGGTACGTGTAGCCGCGGCGGGCGTTGCGCCGTGGGACGCGATCATTCGCGAGGGGAAGAGTAAGGTCAGTGGGTCTGCACCGCTGACGTTGGGATCTGACCTGGCGGGTGTTGTCGATCGCGTGGGCGATGGGGTCAAAAATATTCCCACCCCGGGGATTCGCGTTGGCGATGCGGTCTATGGTGTGACGAATCCGCAGTTCGTAGGAGCGCAGGCGGAGTATGCCGTTTGCCAGGCCGGCATGATCGCGCCGAAGCCGCAGGGGCTTAGCGATCTGGAGGCGGGGTCTGCGCCGGTGATTGCTGTGACAGCGTGGCAGATGCTCTTCGAATATGCCAATTCAAAGCCGGGCGAAACTGTTTTGATCGTGGGCGCTGCGGGTAATGTCGGAGCGTATGCGGTGGAGATGGCGGTCAGTTCCGGGATCAGAGTGGTTGCGATTGCTCGCAAGAAAGACGAGGAGTTGTTGCGTGAGCTTGGCGCGGGCGTCATTGTGGATTCGGAGGCGCCGGAGTTTGAGCGCGGGCTTCCGCGGGTGGATGCGATTCTCGACCTTGTGGGCGGCGAGACGGTGCAGAAGTGTGTTGCAGCGCTGAAGGAAAACGGCAAGCTGATTTCAGTTGTGTCTGCAGAGATCGAGACGCAACGCGAAGATGTGAAGCCGGTGTTCTTCTATGCCGAGGTGACGACGGCGCGGCTGCGCAAGATCACGGAAATGTTTGAAGCAGGGAAGATTCGCGCGAGGGTGGGATCGGTGGTTTCGCTGGAAGAGGCGCTGCGGGCGTACGAGATGCTCGCGGGGGCTCCGCATGAGCCGGGGAAGATCATGTTGCGGGTGCGCTAAGCGTCTGTGTCGGCGACGCCTTCGAAGAGGTCGGTGCTCTGGCGGGCGGGCTGTGGAGTGACTGCGGCGGCGAGGGTGTAGCGCTCCTCGGGGCCCTGCTTTTCAAAGATGGGATAGGCGAGGTGCATGAGCGGAGCCTGCGATTTGTGCTGCGCGAAGGCTTCTTTCTTCTTGTCGAAGACGGAGCTGATGTCGAGCGTGTGGGTCCAGGGCGCGAGCAGGGGAGGGCGGCGGTCGGGAAGGAAGAAGTTGGAGGTGAGGTAGTAGAGGCGCTGCGGCTGCCAGAGGTCGCCGATGGTGATGTAGCGTTTGGGATTGCCGGACGAGTGGAAGGCCGCAGTCGCGGCGGCGGACATGGCGGTGTGGTCGGGATGGGAGTTGAGCGCGCCCTCGCCGCCGAAGGTGATGACGACGTGCGGACGGAGACGGCGGATGTGCGAGACGAGCACGCCGGCGAGTTCGGTGAAGACTTCGAACTCGAGCTTGGCGTCGTGGTAGTCGAGGACCTGGTA
>DATNGO010000156.1:0-59067 GCA_035605855.1 Acidobacteriaceae bacterium
TAACCGGAAGTGGAAGCAGGGAGATGTGGTGGCGATCACGCTGCCGCTTGAGCTGCGCCTGGAATCTACGCCGGGGGATCAGAGCACGATTGCAGTCCTGCGCGGACCGATGGTGATGGCTGCTGATCTGGGGCCGACGTCGCAGAAATGGGATAGTGCCGATCCGGCGATGGTCGGCCAGAACCTGCTGGGCGGATTCAAGCCCACGCCGAACGTCGAGCGCGTGTCGTATGAGACGCACGGTGTGCTGCAGCCGGCGGATCTCACGTTCGTGCCGTTCTACAGCCAGTACGAGCGGCGCAGCGCGGTGTACTTCAAGCGCTTCAGCGACGATCAATGGAAGGTGGAGCAGGCGGCGTTCCTGGCTGAACAGGCGCATCTGAAGGACATTGCCGCGCGCTCGGTGGACGTAATGCATCTCGGTGAGATGCAGCCGGAGCGTGACCACAATTTCGTTTCGCAAACCTCCTACCCGGTGGTTTACCGCGGACGGCAGGGGCGCGATGCACGCGCGGGTGGCTACTTCGAGTTCACGATGAAGACCAGGCCGGGGCCGTTGGTGTTGATGGCAACCTACTGGGGCGATGAGCGCGGGAACACCTTTGACATTCTTGTCGACAATGTTCTGCTGGCGTCGCAGCAGTTGAAGAACAACAAGCCGGGCAAGTTTTTTGAGGTCGAGTACCCGATACCTGAGGCGTTGACCAAAGGCAAGACCAGCATTCGGGTGAAGTTTGTGCCGCATAGCCACTCAACGGCGGGCCCGGTCTTCGGCGTGACGCTGTTCACGCAGAAGCCGTTGAATGGTCCAGCAGACGGTCAGGCCACGACGACGTCTTCGTCGCTCTGAGCCTGAGAAGGCTCAGATTCAGGAGAGCTTCACGGACATGCTGCCGGCAGCGAGTGTGAAGCTCTTCTCACCGCCTCCCACAAGCTTCGCGTGAAAGGAGCGCGGCCTCGCGCGCGAGCCTTTGCCGCGGCGCAGCGTGAGGGTCTTTGCGCCGTCGTCCCAGCGCATGACGATCTCTTCAAAGTCGCCGCGCTCACAGGCAAAGCTCGTTCCATCGTCGTCGTAGAAAGTGAAGGCCCCGTTGGCTCCCGGATAGACCGTCAGCGTCAGCGGCTCGCTCGAAGGCTCTTCGGCGTACTGCTTGACGGGCCCTGTGGGCACGATCGCTCCAGCCCGAACGAGCAGAGGCATGGAGTCGAGTGGGGCATCGACGGTCACGTTGCTGCCGCCTTCGACCCGTTGCGCTGTCCAGAAATTCCACCACGTGCCCTGTGGGAGTGCCAGCTTGCGCGACGTTGCTCCATTCTCGAACACCGGTGCGGCAAGAAGGTTCGGCCCGAAGAGGAAGGCGTCGACCGTTGCCCAGGCTTTCTCGTCCTCAGGAAATGCGAGGCCAAGACTGCGGATGATGGGGAGGCCGGTGGTGTGCGTCTCGTACACCGCGGAATAGAGATAGGGAAGCAGACGATAGCGAGTCTCGAGGAACTTGCGGCAGATGGGTTCGACCGTAGCATTGTGCAGGTCCTCTTCCCTGGGAAGAAACGAAGCCGCGTTCGGCCCCATCTCCGACGGGCCATAGCTGCCTGTATTCCAACCCCAGGGCCGGCGCAACTGCCAGTTGCGGCCGTGGCAGCGAAAGGACGGACAGAATGCACCAAACTGGAACCAGCGGAGGAAGAGTTCGGCGGTGAACTCGCGCGTGGGTACAAAGCCGCCGATATCCGTGCCCCAGAAAGGGACGCCATTCAGTCCGGCGTTGATGCCCTCCATGATCTGGGTCTCGAGTGTCTTCCAGGTTGAGAATGTGTCGCCGGACCAGACCCATCCCCAGCGCTGGATGCCCGCATAGCAGTTGCGGTGCAGCGCGAAGGGCCGATGATCGGGGCGCGTCTTGCGGCCGCCCTCCCAGTACATGCGATTGCGCACGAGACGCGAGTAGGTTGGCAGCACATCTCCCTCGTCAGGCCACCAGCCGTCGACGCCCATGTGAACGAAAGGCTCGTGCTGTTCCCAGTAGTTGGCCGCATCTCCGCGTACCGAAGCGGCAGCGGCCGTGTCGTCGACGGAGCCATGCAGTGTTTCGGGCGGATTGACGACGTGCAGCACAACCTTGAAGTGCTGCTTGTGGAACTGCTCCAGAATCTGTTGAGGATCCGGGAAAACGGCGCGGTTGAAAACGAAGGAGCCGTGTCCGGTGTTCCATCCAGATGGACAGAAACCGGTGCCGAGATAAATCAAGGCATCGCAGGGCAGCTTTTTTTCGCGGAAGGTAGCGGCCTCGTTGAGGATCTGTTCGCGATTGTCGAGCGTGCGGTGCGACTGCTGGAATCCAAGCGTCCAACGCGCGGGAAGGTGCGGGTAGCCCGTAAGCTCGGCATACTCGCGCAGCAACTCGGCGGGTGTTTTGCCGACGACGAGGTAGATGTCCTGCGCGCGAGCGACGTCGCTCGGGTGCCAGACGCCGGCGTCGCCGGTGAGGTCGAACTGGCCCGTGGGCAGATGGAAGTAGAGTCCCCAACCCTTACCCATCAGCCACGGGATGGGGTTGCGTGCCCCAAAGATGCGCAGATTGTCGCCCGCGCCGTTGCGCATGATGTCTTTCGTGCCGCGGCGGTCGAGCGGGTGAGTGCCGGGCCCGAGACCATAGACAGGAGCGCCTCCGTATTGAAAGAGGACCTGGTTCCTCTCGTGGTTAAAGGTGAGTTCCTGGATGCTGCCGCGCTGCGCATGCTGAACACTCACGCGCAGCGGATCGGTCTCGACGCGAACGGTGTACTCTCCCCACGCCGTCTCGTTCGGAGCCGCGGTTTGATCGGCTCGCTGGCGGTGCAGGGCGGCCGGATAGGTTCGCGAAACGAGGCTGCCGTCGTCGTAATAGTTATCGATATTTTCTCCCACCGCCGCCACTGTGATTCGCAGCATTCGCGGTGTAACTGCAACGAGCGTGAGATCCAATCCCGCATCGCCAGTGAGAGGTGACCTGGAAGCCGCCCTGCGCGCGGCGGTTCCGGCCTGAGCTTCGGTGGTCTCCGCGAAGGTCGTGGGGCCGGAGAGCAGCAGGCCGGCGGTTCCGGCGCCGGCCGTTTTGAGCAGCTTTCTTCTGGAGATCGGATGGCCGTTTGAACTCATTGAGAAGACTCCTTTGCGGGCTGCTGGACGAGATCAAACTCGCGCCGAGCTGAACTTATATGGTGTCGAGCCAATATATACAAATACTGATTTGTATACAAAGTCGTGGACGTGTATAAAGGGTCCCACAGGTGGGCCGTTATCGATGCGCGACAGCGTTCGCGAGACCGGCTGTCCGCGCTGTCCAGCCTGAAACACTGTCTGAACTTTTGCATAAAGAAGAGGGGAATTGATGGATCGCCGGAGATTTCTGCAAACTGTCGCAGCCAGCGCAGCCGCTGCCAAAACATTGAGTGCTGCGGCGCAGGAAAAGGCGACAAAACGCGCAACCATCAGCACAAACCTGGGAACCCTTTCAGCCGGCAATGCCGACGTGAACGGGCACACGCTGGTGTGCACGTTCCCGTACGACGGTGCGACGTGGAAGGTTTATGAGGACCTGCGCACGCGCGATGGCGTGATCACGTTTGTCTCGTCTTCCGGCCGTGCGCGGGTGCTGGCAAAGAGCGCGGAGGCGAGTTTCGCATCCGATGGACCGCAGCATCTTGGCCTGGACATCAAGGACATCGGCATGGCCGGGCCAGACCTGCTTGCCGATAAGCTGCTGGCGCAGGGCGACCCCAACGAGGACGACGTGCGCAACGCCGCGCCGCCGATGCACTCGTTCCATCCGGCTACACCGAACAGGAACTTCCGGCCGAGCTGGGAGACGTTCGTGGGCACCCGCGAATGTAACGACACGATGCCCGTATATCCCAGCGGCAACACGCGCACCTATCACCCCGTGCAGTACTTCAGAGAGCTGACGCAGGAGCGGGCGAACAACCGCTTCGAGGGCCTCATCGGCGGATGGATGCCGGCTGTCCGAAAGGTCATGCCGGGCGATGACGGTTCTCACTACGAGATCGTCGTCTTTGGCGATGTGCAGGCGAAGGACAAGTTCATCGTTCAGACATGGCATCGCACGGCGCATGTGCAGAACGGCAAGATCGTGAAGGTGGAGTACGGCCACAGCTATCCGGCGTACACGAGGCGGCGCCAGGATCCGAAGGCCGAGGAGTTCTTCCGTGCACTGCTGATCTTCGCGGCGTACTGGGATCGGCAGCTCGAGGACATGTCGGCGATCACGCTGCCCGATCCGAGCTGGACGAGCATGACGCGCTATGCGTTCGTGAAGGAGCTCATGGTGCGTCCGGGCGGAACGTATCCGAAGTATGGCGCGGTGGACCGTGACTACTATGGGCCGGAGTACGACGGCTTCCAGGACATCTTCACGATGTCTCTCTACGCGAACATGGAGTGCGGCCGCCTGGATCTAGCGCGCGAGGTCTTCGACGGATACTTCACGGACTTTACAGACGACAAGGGCATGATCAACATGCGCGGGCCGGAGACCGCGCAGTACGGCCTCACGCTCTTTCTTGTCGCGCACTACTATGGGCTGACAGGGGATCGTGCTCTGCTGGTCAAGCATCGCGAAAAAATCGAAGCGATTGCGACGATGCTTGCTGAGCTCGAGGACGAGGCGCTGGCGCTGCCGGCGAGCGACCGCGGCCATGGTCTCATTCACGGCTGGTGCGAGTCGGATTCGTGCCTGGCGGCCGATCCTTCCGTCTGGTGGAAGCCCTATTACGCCAATAGCGCGTTCGCGGTGCGCGGCTGGCGAGAAATTTCCGCGACATGGCGCAAGCTTAACCTGCCGGGTGGAGCGGCCAGGGCAGCCGATTGGGAACACCGCGCGGATCGCCTGCAAAGTCAGCTTCTAAAGAGCATCGATACGAACACCCGAAAGGAAGCGAAGCCGCCCTATGTGCCGCTGCTGCCAGGGTCGCCGTATATGTTCCGCGAGGCCATGGAGAAGGAGCGGCCCAGCGAGCAGCAGTGGTCGCACCGCTGCTACACCGAATTGCTGCAGGCCAATGTGCTGCCCGACGCGACGGCGAATGCGGTGATCGACACGATGCGCGCATACGGCGCGACGACCGTCGGTGTGGTGGCGAATGTCGGGCGTCCGAATCCTAATGGCCGCGCGATCCTCGGCTTCATCTCCTATGGTTATGCGCAGATGCTGCTGAGGCTTGACCGGATCGAGGAGTACATCCTCTTTATGTACGCGCATCGTTATCACGATCACACGCGCGGCAGCTGGACCGCGGGCGAGGTCTCAGGCATCGGCGGCGGCGGCGCTATCTTCTGTATTCCCGCGCAACAGACGATTCCGTTGCTGGTGCGCTGGATGCTGGTCTTCGAGGACAACGATAAGGACCAGCTTCACTTTGGGCGGGCCATCCCGCGCGATTGGGTGGCGACAGGCAAACCGATCGCAATTGAGCATGCGCCAACACGTTACGGTCACGTGGGTTACAGGCTGGAGACCCGTGGTGATGAACTGGTTGCAACGGTTACGTTGCCGACAACGGGCAAGCTGCCGAAGGAGATGCACGTCAGCTTCCGCGCACCGAAGGGTAAGAACGTTGCAAGCGTCACGGTGAACGGCAAGGCGGGTAGGCTGGGTGGAACCCACGGCGACGCGGCGGTGATCGCGCCGGGTGTGACGCGTCACTTCGAGGTCGTGGCAAAACTCGCATGATAGGCCAGGAGGCGGAAGACTTGAGCGCAGAGATGCATGTGATGGAGTCGCAGGCGGGGCCGGCGCACGAGGGAGAGTTCCGCAAGGCGCTGGGACTGTTCGACTCCGTGATGATTGTCTCGGGCATCATGGTGGGCTCGGGCATTTTTATTGTCAGCGCGGAGATCTCGCGGCAGGTGGGCTCCGCGGGCTGGCTGCTGGTGACGTGGATCATCACCGGTGTGCTCACGGTTGCCGGCGCGCTTTGCTACGGTGAGTTGGCGGCGATGATGCCGCAGGCAGGCGGCATGTACGTCTATCTGCGCGAAGCCTATTCGCCATTGCTTGGGTTTCTGTACGGGTGGACGTTGCTGACGGTGATCCAGACGGGAACCATTGCCGCCGTGGCCATCGCGTTTGCACGATTCACGGGCGTGGTTGTTCCTCGCATCAGCGAGACGAACTATCTGATCGCGCCGATCAATATCGTGCCGGGGTACGCGATCTCGCTCTCGACCGCGCAGGCGCTGGCGCTGGGAATTATTGTGCTCATCGCTGTCTTGAACTGTTACGGCGTGCGCTGGGGCAAGCTGATACAGAACGTCTTCACGGTAGCCAAACTGCTGGGCATGGTGCTGCTGCTTGGCTTGGGCGCGTATGTTTTCTTTCGTCTGCCGGCGGTCTTCCATGCGAACTTCGCCCATGCATGGACTCCGCATGCTACGGTGCGGATCGGTCATACGGAAATAGCCACGTGGTTTGGCATGCTGGTGGCGCTGTGTGTATCGCAGACCGGTTCGCTCTTTTCCGCCGACAGCTGGCACGATGTCACGTTTGTTGCGGGCGAGGTGCGGCGGCCGGAGCGCAACCTGCCGCTGGCGCTGGCGATCGGGACGTCGCTGGTCATTGTGCTGTATCTGCTGTGCAATCTTTGCTACCTTGCAGTGCTGCCGGTGCACGCGATTCAGACCGCGCCGTCGGACCGCGTTGCTACGTTGGTCGTCAACCAGGTATTGCCGGGACTGGGCGAGGTGGCGATGGCGCTGCTCATCATGGTCTCCACCTTTGGCACGGTGAACGGCATCACGCTCGCGGGCGGCCGCGCCTGCTACGCCATGGCGCAGGATGGGCTCTTCTTCCGGCGCGCCGGAAGGCTCAATAAAGAGGGTGTTCCTTCCTCCGCGCTGATGATGCAGTGCGCGTGGGCGCTGTTGCTGGTGCTGCCGCGCACCCGCGATGCGGCGACTGGAACGTATGGCAATCTGTACAGCAACCTGCTGGACTATGTGATCTCGGCGGCGCTCATCTTCTACATCCTCACGGTCTCGGCGATCTTCCGCCTGCGGCGCACGCGCCCCGATGCAGTGAGGCCGTATCGCTGCTGGGGATATCCGTGGCTGCCGGCGCTTTACGTTGCGGGGGCGGCAGTCGTTCTGGTTGTGCTTTTCTGCTTCCGGGCCGCAACCACCTGGCCGGGATTATTAATCGTGGTCAGTGGAATTCCGGTGTACTGGTTCCTCAACCGGCGCCGTGGCAAGCCGCAAGAGGGGAGTGCGTCCGTAGCGGTGTCGTCGTGAGCGTCGTTGTGCAGGTATGTACTGACGGGGTAGTGTTGAATCAGTACATGAATTTCCTTGATCCTTGTATACAGTTTTGCGTTTCGCTCGTGCGATAATTGTGTTCCCGCCATGGTGACCAGAAAAAAACCAATGTCTTCCAAGAGTTCCCGAGCGAAGCCGGAACACGGAACCAGTCTCATTACCGCGTTTCGGGAAATTCGCGAGCTGATCGTGCATGGCCGCCTCTCTCCCGGCACGTGGATTCTGGAAGCGGATCTGGCCGAGCGGCTGAATATGAGCCGGACACCTGTGCGCGGCGCCATTCAGTGGCTGCAGCGCGAAGGGTACGTGCTCGAGCATCGGAATGTCAGCAAATCGCGGATGATCGTCGCTCCTCTCACCAAGGAGGACGCCAACGAGCTGTACATGATCATTGGCAGTCTGGAGGCCATTGCGGGCCGCGGCGTTGCGCGTCTTGCGCAGGCTCAACGCAAGCAAATCGGAGGCCAGCTACGGGCGCTCAATGACCGGCTGGATGCGATTGCCAGCGGACAGAGCTGCCATCCCGGGGAGATCTTCGAGATCGATCGCGACTTTCATCGCCTCATCGTCAAGTACGGCGCCGGCCCTCGCCTCACGACGCTGCACGGCGGGGTTGAGCCGCAGACCGAGCGTTACTGGCGCCTGTACGCGAGCTCCATCATCAAGGACCTTCATATCTCTGTGGAAGAGCATAAAGAGATCATCCGGGCTGTAGAGGCGGCAGATGCGGATGCCGTTGACATTGCTCTCAAACAGAACTGGCTGAAGGGTTCGGAGCGTCTTGGACACGTCATCGACATCTTTGGGGAACGCGGAAGCTGGTAAGGGCGAAGTTGTGCGGACGTCAATCTTCCAATCTTTCGAATCTTCCAATCTTCCAATCTTTCGAATCTTTCGAATCGCCGCAATTGCGGCCTTTGCAACCAGGCCGCTTCTGATATATACAAAAATGTATTCTGATTCGTGTTTAGATTTTCGGCTATGGGGCAAATTCGGCTATGGAGCAAAGGGGTTGATTCCCACACCGCGAATGCCACATAGCCCTGACCGCGCCACTGGAGTTCGTGTGAATCGTCTTCTATCGTCGTCTCGCCTCGTGCTGATCGTCGCTTTCGCGCTTGCGTTCTGCGGTTTGAGTTCTGCTCTGCACGCCCAGGACCTGGCCGGCTACTGGGAAGTGCGCACGCCCAACCCAGATGGAGACGGAACCTTCCGCCAGACGTTCTTCCATATCGAGCAGAGCGGGGAGACGATCAGCGGCGAGCTGATCCGCCGGCCCAACGGCATTCCCATCAACGGCACGTTCAAGGATGGCGCGCTGCACTTCGTCACAGTGCCGCCGACTCCTCCTCCCCCACCGCCGGGCCAGCCAGCCCGGCGCCAGATGCCCGTCTTCACCTACGATGGCACGCTCGAAGGCGGCAAGCTCCTGTTGACCACCCATGGCCGCACGGGCGAGATCCATTCGGTGGGTGAGAAGGTGACCAAGGAAGCGACCGAACCGCCCGCCCGTTTGCCTCTGCCCGCGCTAAAAGATGTTCCGGACAATGGACTGGCGAGAACGCCGCCGATGGGCTGGAACAGCTGGAACAAATTTGCCGGCCGCGTTGACGACGCTGCGGTGCGTGGCATGGCGGATGCGATGGTCTCCAGCGGCATGCGCGATGCCGGCTATGTGTATATCAACATCGATGACACCTGGGAGCTGGGCCGCGACGCCAACGGAAACATTACTTCGAACAAGAAGTTTCCGGACATGAAGGCGCTCGCCGACTATGTTCACTCCAAGGGACTGAAGATCGGCATTTATTCTTCGCCGGGGCCCAAGACCTGTGCCGGATACGAAGGCAGCTACGGTCATGTGCTGCAGGACGCAAAGACTTATGCTGCCTGGGGCATCGACTATCTGAAGTACGATCTGTGCAGCGACCTCGAGATCTACAAGGATGACGCGCCAACGCTGCAGGCGATCTACCAGGAGATGGGAGAAGCGCTTGAGGCCACGCACCGGCCCATCATTTACAGCCTGTGTGAATACGGGCGCGCTGAGCCATGGACTGGCTGGGGAGAAAAAACCAGCGGCAACCTCTGGCGCACGACCGGCGATATCAGCGACCGCTGGCAGTCGATGGATCGCATCGGCTTCAGCCAGATCAAGATTGCCTCTTACGCCAAGCCCGGGCACTGGAACGACCCTGACATGCTGGAGATCGGTAATGGCGGCATGACCGCCGATGAGTACCGCACGCATATGAGCCTGTGGTCGCTGCTCGCCGCTCCGCTCATCGCGGGCAACGACCTGCGCTCGATGACCGACGAGACCAAGAGCATCCTCGAGAACCGCGACGTCATCGCCATCGACCAGGACCCGAACTACAAGCCCGTGGCTTCGGTGTCGAGCAACAACGGGCTCGAGGTCCTGATGCGTCCGCTCTCAGATGGTTCGGTTGCTGTCGGTCTTTTCAATCGCACGGAAACTCCGGCGGAGATCTCATTTCCGCGATCGAGCCTGCCTGCGAGCTTCGCGGGAAAGAAGCTCGAGCTGCGCGATCTGTGGAAGCATGAGCCCGCGACGATGAAGGGCGACAGCTTCACGGTGACTGTCCCAACCCATGGCGTCGTACTCGTGAAGTTCACCGCGCACTAAAAACCGGGCCCTGCCATGCAAGCGGCTCCCGAAAGGGAACAGACCTTGAAACTCCACGGACGTCATTGTGCATACGCCGGGCTGATCGTCGCGTTGCTTCTGACCGTCTTTTCTGGAACGCGCGGCAATGCGCAGACCGCCGTACCAGCGCCGCAGACAATTCACAGTCGCGGAAACCCGATTCTCTCCGATGGTTCCTACTATTCGGCAGACCCTGCGCCGATCGTCGTGGACGACACGTTGTATATTCTGGCCGGCCGCGACGAGGCTCCACCAAATCGCAACGACTTCATCATGAACGAGTGGCAGATCTTCGCGACGAAGGATGTTGCGTCGCATGTGTGGCAGCACTATCCGGGGATCCTGCGTCCGGAGACGGTCTTTGCGTGGTCCAAGCCCGGCCACGCCTACGCCGGGCAAATCGTCGAAGGACCGGATCACCGGTTCTATCTCTACGCGCCGGTGCAGGAGGGCAGACGCGAGCATCGCGACCCGTTCGTGATCGGTGTCGCCGTTTCCGACACTCCGCTCGGCCCATGGAAGGACGCGCACCCCTCCGGCCCCATCGTCTCGCAATCTCTTCCGGAGCCCAACAACATTCAGAACATCGATCCCACGGCCATGGTGGACAGCGACGGCCGCGTCTACCTCTACTGGGGAACCTTCGGGCAGTTGCGCGGCGTGGAGCTGGAACGCGACATGGTGACGCCCAAAGGTCCCGTGGTAGCAGTGCACTCGCTCACCGGCTTCTTTGAGGCCGCATGGCTCATGCGGCGCGGCGACACGTATTACATGGTCTACGCCGACAATCAGGCCGGCCCGAACTCGCCCTGCACTCCGGCCGTTTACCACGCATGCATCGCCTATGGCACGGCTGACTCACCGCTCGGCCCCTGGACCTACCGCGGCGTCATTCTCGATCCGGTCTCCTCGACTACCTCACATCCCGGCGTCATCGAGTTCAAAGGACAGTGGTACATCATCTACCACACGGCCGATGCCAAGGGCGGAGGCCACTTCCGCCGCAGCGTCGCCATCGACAAGCTGGAATGGGACGACAGTGTGAAGCCGGCGCGGATGCTCAAGGTCGTTCAGACCCACGAACCGCAGCCGCCGCCACAGCCGACGCGCAACATCGCGATGGCCGCGCACGCTGCGGCGTCCAATGAGCCGGTGCCCCTCCAATACTGGATCAAATCCCTGAACGACGGCATGGTTCGCGAGAATCCGCTGCCTCCGGACATGTGGGGCAGCTGGTCGCGCCACAACCCATCGCACCAATGGATCGAGTACGCCTGGTCGAAGCCGGTGACCCTGAACGGCGCCCGCATCGTCTTCTGGAGCGACCATCCGACTGGTGCAACGGAGGGCGTAGCGCCACCCGCGACCTGGCATCTGGAGTACCTGAAGAACGGCACCTGGACACCGGTGCCCAACGCGAGCGCCTATCCCACCAACCCCATGCGCACGTTCCTCGACGTCAGCTTTCCAAAGATCAAGACCCAGTGCCTGCGTGCGGTCTTCAACGCCTCCGGAAGCGAAGACCGCTATGCCGCAGTTGCCGTCGAGGAATGGGAGGCTCTCGCCCCCAAAGCCGAGCTGCCTGCCAGGCGCGGTGTACCTCCATCCGACGCCTCGGCGTGTCCGGCGCAATAAAGTCTCTCGTTTTGCAGAAATTCTGAAATTTCGCGCGTCTTAGAAAATACTTTTACGTATACTTCTTCGTGTTCCAAAATTTCTAAACTGTCGCGCGGTCAGGATCACGCGCCTCTTCGAGTCTGCAGCACAGGGCCCGGCCGTCCGGCAGCCCGCACCATGGCGTATCTGAAGGAGCTTTTTTGAACATGACCAACCGTCGCCACCTTTCGCTGATCATGCTGCTCGCCTTCGCTGCTTCGGCCGCGTACGGCCAGGGGACACTTGCCGACTATCAGCGCGCGCACGACCTGCAGGCCAAAGCTCGCGACCTCGTGATCAATGAGCCCGGCCCCGCGAGCTGGATCGGCGACTCCCACCACTTCTGGTATGCGCACACTGTCAAGGGCGGAGCGGAGTACATGCTCGTCGACGCGGACGGTGTAACGAAAAAGGTGGCGTTCGATCATGCCAAACTCGCGGACGCCATCAACAAGGCGGCCGGCGAACACTACACCGCCGTGACCCTGCCCTTTCAGTCTGGTCTGGGCCGGCCGGGAGCAGCAGCAAGACGCGGGGCCGGCGGACCTCCGCAGACCGCCCCGCTGACCTTTGTAGACGACGAAAAGGCGATTGAGTTCGGCGTGAAAGGATCGATGTACAAGTGCGATCTTCAGGTCTACACCTGCAACAAGAGCGGTCCCATTGCAGTGCCCGGAGCGAATCGTCGCGGGCAAAACCCGGAAGCAGATGTGCCCGGCCCTGAAGATATAAGCCCGGAAGGTCCGGGCGGCGATCCGACGGATGGCCTGGCGTGGCAGCCTCCGGCTCCGCAGGAAGGTGATACCGGCCGGTTCGGCCGTCAGCAGCAGCGCGCCTGTGCTGTTTCGCATGATCGTCAGGGCCAGCGAGAGAGGGTTGCACCGCAGGCTGCGCGCATGGGCGTCGGCACGCCGTTTCCAGATCAGCTTCCTCCGACGCCTCCTGAGACCTGCAACTCCTTCGACGGCAAGTGGGAAGCATACATTCAGGACTTCAACGTCTTCCTGAAGCCTGCAGGGAAGGGCGAGGCGGTGCAATTAAGCTTCGACGGCTCGGAGAGGAACTATTACTCTCTGCGCACGGTCGCGTGGTCGCCCGATTCGAAGAAGCTGGCCGCGTATCACACGCGCCCCGGATTCGACCGCGAGATTATGTACATCGAGTCCTCGCCCGCCGATCAGCTGCAGCCGAAGCACATGGAGGTGCACTATGCGAAGCCGGGAGACCCGGTAGATATCGCCTATCCCGTGCTCTTTGACGTGGCTTCACGCAAGGGGATCGAGATTGACAACACACTCTTTCCGCACCCGTATGACATCACGCCGCCGGTGTGGTGGAAGGACAGCCGTGCCTTCACCTTCGAGTACAACCAGCGCGGCCATCAGGCCTATAAGGTCATCGAGGTCGATGCCAACACCGGCACTCCGCGCGCACTCATCGACGAAGAGACGAAGACGTTCTTCTATTACAGCAATCTGGGGCCCGGGATGTCGGCAGGGCGCAAGTTCCGCTATGACGTGAACGACGGCAAAGAGATTATCTGGGCGTCCGAGCGTGATGGGTGGGAACATCTCTATCTTTACGACGGCGCCACCGGCAAGGTGAAAAACCAGATCACCAAGGGCGACTGGCTGGTCCGCGACGTAGTGTGGGTCGATGAAGCGAAGCGACAGATCTGGTTTGCGGCGGGAGGTTCGATCCCTGGTCAGGACCCCTACTTCACGCAGTACTACCGCATCAACTTCGACGGCAGCGGTCTCACGCGCCTCACCGATGCAGACGGCATGCACAACATCGTCTTCTCGAAGGACCATAAATTCTACGTCGACACGTGGCAGCGCGTGGACCTGGCGCCCGTGGCGCAGCTTCGCCGCAGCGACGATCAGAAGGTAGTGCTCGATCTCGACAAGGGAGACACGACCGCGCTGCTGGCAGCCGGCTTCCGTCCGCCTGAGGTCTTCGTTGCCAAGGGACGCGACGGCAAGACGGACATCTGGGGCACCATCACCAAGCCGTTGAACTTTGATCCACACAAGAAGTATCCCGTCGTCGAAAACATCTATGCCGGACCGCAGGGTTCATTTGTCCCCAAGACCTTCAGCGCGCTTGCTCCGGACCAGGCACTGGCCGAGCTGGGATTCGTCGTGGTGCACATCGACGGCATGGGCACGAGCAACCGCTCGAAGGCATTCCATGATGTCGCGTGGAAGAATCTTGGTGATGCAGGATTTCCGGACCGCATCCTGTGGCATAAGGCCGCCGCAGCGAAGTATCCCTGGTACGACATCACGCGGGTGGGAATCTTCGGCACATCGGCGGGCGGACAGAACGCCCTGGGCGCGCTGCTGTTCCATCCTGAGTTCTACAAGGTCACAGTGACCAACAGCGGCTGCCAGGACAATCGCATGGACAAGATGTGGTGGAACGAGCAGTGGATGGGATATCCGATCGGCGCGCAGTATGAAGCCTCTTCGAATGTCGTCAACGCCAACCGGCTGCAGGGGCACGCACTCATCATCGCTGGAGAGCTTGACGACAATGTGGACCCCGCCTCCTCGCTGCAGGTCGTCAATGCGCTGGTGAAGGCGCATAAGCACTTCGACATGCTTTACATTCCGGGACAAAATCACGGCGTCGCAAGCCTTGCGAGAGAACACTACCGCGATGATTACCTGGTGCGTTACCTGCTGGGTGTGGAACCGCCGGACTGGAACAGGGTCTCGTTGAAGGAGTCGCCGGAAGAGCACGAGGAAGCCGGCCAATAGCCACTGCGTACGCCGCGAGGAGAGGAAGAGAATGCCGCTTCTGCGCAAACTAGGCCGTTACGGCCCGGAGGCCGGAGCCATTGGGCTTGGAACCTTCAGCTTCTCCCACGCCTATGGCCGGGCTGATTCCGCGGAGTCGTTGCGCACGCTGAACAGGGCGCTGGAACTTGGCTGCACGCTCGTCGACACGGCGGACAGCTATGGCGCGGGAGAGAACGAGCGATGGCTTGGCCGAGCCCTGGAGGGCCGGCGCAATGCAGTCGTGCTTGGAACCAAGGTCGGCCTCGCCTGCGACCAGGACGGCAAGGTCGTCGGACGCGACGGCCGGCCGGAGACTCTTCGTTGCGCGATCGACGCAAGCCTGAAACGCCTGCGCACAGATGTTCTCGACCTTTGCACATTGCATCGCATCGACCCTGCAGTGCCAGTTGAGGAGAGCATCGGCGCCATGGCCGAGGCGGTTGCCGAAGGCAAGGTGCGCCTGCTCGGCCTCTCCGAGGTGGAACCCGCGGAGTTGCTGCGAGCCAATACGGTGCACTCAATCGCAGCAGTCCAGTCGGAGTTTGCGCTCTGGACTCGAGAGCCTGAGCACGAGATGATTCCGCTTTGCGAGCAGATGGGCGCGGCCTTCGTGGCATTCTCTCCGCTGGGACGGGGATTGTTCGCCGCTCCCCAGTCCCTCTCCTTCGAAGAAGGTGATTTCCGCCGCTTGCTCCCACGGTTTCAGCCGGAGAACCTGACCAGGAACGTGAACCTCGCAGAGACCGTGCGTGCCATCGCTGCTCGTCGCGGTGCGACGGCGAGCCAGGTCGCGCTCGCGTGGGTGTTGCGCGCGGGTCCGCATGTGTTCGCAATTGTGGGCACCCGATCAAGCGTGCACCTTGAAGAGAATCTCGGCGCCCAGAACCTAAGCCTCACATCGGAAGAGATCGAAGAGCTCAACCGCACCTTCGCACCGGATACTGTCGGCGGCGAACGTTACGCAGAGGGCTCGATCTTTGGTCCGAACAGCCGTCAGTCTTCCATGCAGCAATCCACTGATTTCACAGATCGCACCGCAGGAGAGCAACAGGGATGACAGGTTCGAAAACGAGTGTGACGCGCCGGCTCACAACACTTCTCAGCGCGCTGCTCTTGTGTCTGCTGACGATTGCTCTATCGGCAAACGCGCAAACGACAACTACGCCGCGGACAAACAGCGTGAGCGAAGCCGATCGTTTGCGCGGTGAATACGGGCCCTATCGCGCGAACAACGACCTGCTCTATTACCACCTGGATGTGCGCGTCGATCCCGACCACCAGATGCTGAGCGGCAAGAACGTCATCCGCTTCCGCATGCTCGAACCCGGCACGCGAATTCAGCTGGATCTCGTGCCGGTATTCAACATCGACAAGATCGTTCTCGACGAGCCCGGCGGCGGCACGCGTCCACTCAAATTCGAGCGCGCAGCCGGCCGGACCGTGTATGTCGATTTTCCCGAGCTGAAGAAGGGCGACGTCGTGACCATCGAGTTTTACTACTCGGGCCATCCCGTCGAGATGGGCCGCTTTGGCGGCTTCGTCTTCCGCAAGGATCCGATGGGCCGTCCTCTCGCAAACACTGCATGCGAAGAAGAAGGCGCCAGCGTCTGGTGGCCCAACAAAGATCAGTGGCGCGATGAGCCCGACACCATGGACATCAGTGTCGAGGCGCCCAGCAATCTCGTCGAGGTATCCAACGGCCGGCTTCAGAAGAAAACAGATCTAGGCGACGGCTACACGCGCTGGGACTGGCATGTCAGCTATCCCATCAACAATTACGATGTCTCGCTGAACGTCGGCACCTACGTCCACTTCGACGACACTTACTCCGACCAGTACGGCACCCTGACGCTTGATTACTTTGTCTTCCCCGAAGACCTCGACAAGGCGAAGCACCAGTTCATCCAGGTGAAGAACATGCTGAAGGCCTACGAGCACTACTTCGGCGAATACCCCTTCTACCGCGACGGCTACAAGCTCGTCGAAGCCTTGTACTCCGGAGTCGAAAATCAAACCGCCATCACCTACGGCAACCACTTCGAGAACGGCTACCTTGGCCGCCCTAAAACCGGCATCGGCACATGGTTCGACTTCATCATCGTGCACGAGAGCGCGCATGAGTGGTTCGGCAACAGCATCACGGCGCGCGACCGCTCGGACATGTGGATCCACGAAGGCTGGGCCAACTACTGCGAGTCGCTCTTTGTCGAGTACATGTGGGGCAAGGGCGATGCCATCACCTACGTCAACACCACCAAGCGCAATATAAGGAACACCGAGCCGGTCATCTGTCAGGAAGGCACCGTCTGCACGCCGCCAGTCGACCAGTACTACAAGGGCGGCCTCTTCCTCAACACTCTGCGCAGCGTCATCAACGACGACCACGAATGGTTCTCACTTCTCCACGACTACTATCAGCACTTCAAGTATCAGACCATCATGACCACCGACATGGTCGCGTTCTTTAACCAGCACACCAAACGCAACCTCACACCCATCTTCAACGAATACCTCCGCCACGCTGCCATCCCGGTGCTCGAGCTGAAGTTCGACCCGCAAGCTCACACCGTCGCCTACCGCTGGCAGGCGGATGAGGCAGCCTTCGCGATGCCGATCAAGGTCGGTGGCAAGGACCACTGGCAGGTCATCACGCCGGTCACCACGCGTTGGCAGACGTTGAAGACTCCACTCGACAGTGAGCACTTTGCTGTCGCCACAGATCTCTATTACGTCAACGTCTCGAAGTCTTAGCCAGTGCGAACCACGAGGACAGGAATCCCATATGTTTGCAAACGTAAAGGTGTATCCATTGCGCTCTGCGGTGCGGTTGTTAGGCGGGGCGTTGCTGCTCGGTGCCACGGCTCTGGCAAGTTCGGCGATTGCGCAGGACAGGAACACGCCCGGGAAGTCGATCGG
Organism: Acidobacteriaceae bacterium; assembly: GCA_035605855.1. Lineage (GTDB taxonomy): Bacteria > Acidobacteriota > Terriglobia > Terriglobales > Acidobacteriaceae > Granulicella. Next base: position 17,336 of record DATNGO010000156.1, read on the forward strand.
CACAGTGACGACACAGGGCAATCTCATCATCCTGACGCTCAACCAGGACGCGCTGGGCAAGCCGCATCTCTTTGACCTTGCCCATCGCACCCTGCGCTTCACGCCGGAAGGCTCGCGCTATCGTGTTGAGACTCTGCCCGAGGCGTGGGACAACGAGTTTGGAGACGAGCTGAAGAGTCCGCACGCCGTGCTGAATAAAATTACCTTTCCGTTTTCCGGTCAGAAGTGGAATGAAATGTCGGTCGGCATGACTGGCTCGATCACCTTCGGCGCACCAGCAGCTCCCGCCGGCGGTGGGCGCGGACGCGGCGGTGCCGGAGCCATCTTCAACCGTGAAGGCGGGCTCGCAGTCGAACGCTACGCTCTGCTGCAACGCGTCGGCAGCACCTTCATCAACGCGACGCCGGCGATCAGCGTCTTCTTCAAGCCGCGTATGTCGGGAACCCGTTATCTCAAGGAGCTCAGCGATCGCGCCGTTGTTACCTGGACGCTCACCGAGCCCTATGCCGGCATTCAGGACTGGACCTGGAAGCCGACGGTCAACCGTTTTCAAGCCGTGCTGCACAGCGATGGCGTCATCGACCTGACCTACGACGAGGTCTCAGCCCGCGACGGCATCGTCGGAATCTTTCCGAAGATCGAGGGCGGGGAAGAGAAGCCTCTTGCAACACTGACCGGAGAAGCGCAAGCTTCCACGGCGCAGCAGATCAAATCCATCAAGCTCAGCGCGCTCGACGGCATCTATCTCCGGGCACAGATCGAAGCCGGAGCGCCAATTCCAACTCCGGAAGATCAAACTGGTCCAGGACCTGCTGCAGGACCGGTCTATCGCCTTTGCCTGAGTGCAACCAGATCCACGGAGCCCTGCGCCAACAACACTCCCGGAGCCACCGTGTGGTCCGTGCAACGCTTCCGCGCGTTCCGTCAGCGCGCAGCGGGAGGCGGCGCGGGACGCTACGTTGGTTTCGGCAATGGTCTTTCACCGGATGTAACGGTCGAAGGCAGCACCATCACCCTCAAAGGCACGCTGCCCGTAGGCACACGTCCAGGTTCGCAGATTTACGTCTCTGCGAGCGTGGACTCCAGCCCAGGCACACGGGCATCGCAGATATCCGCGCATGCTGTCCGCATCGAAGGCCTCGGGAGCCCGGAGACGAATCTTGCAGCCCTGAAGAAGCAGGACGGCCCATTCCCTGTCGTCTATGAGAGCTTCTATTACCCGGAGTCTCCGCGGCCGAACGACCTCACCTGCTCAGTCATCAAGGCATTGGGAGATAAGTTCGACCTGCTCGCGTACTACTCGGACTTCCGCATCGACAATCCTGAGGCCGGCACGCCCAGCACCGGCCCGCTCGGCGGAGGACCCAACGGCGGCGCGGTCACGGGCATCAACGCGACTCAGCGCAATCTCGCCGGATACTGCAGCCAGGGTCGTTTTCAGTGGCAGTTCGTCCAGCCGGTCTACATGGGCTCCAACCAGATGGACGAGTATCCTCCTGATGGCGTCACTGACAACAATCGCCACGACGTCCTGGGGTACGCGCAGCAACTCAAGCGCCGCACCTTCAACGGAAAGATTCCGCCTTACGACTACGCCATGTCTCAGATCGGGCACGAGATGGGACACCGCTGGTCCGCGTTTGTGTCAGCAAAGATCAACGGTGAACTGATCCCGCTGGGACCCACTCACTGGGCCACCGGCCTTCAGGCTCCCGCGCCCTTTCCCTATCAGCGGCCCACGGAAGCCTCCGCAATGGGCGGCGGCGTCTGGCAGGACAACTTCGACGGCACCTTCACTCAGCTTGACGACGACTACTACGTGCCTGCCACCGGCTACTCCTACCTCGACCTCTACCTCATGGGTCTGCTCGCGCCAAGCGAGGTGCCGGACTTCTTCATTCTGCGCAACCTTCAGCGCCAGGGAGTCGACGCGAACGGTCACCCGATCTTCAAGGCCGACCGCACCAAGGTCACCATCAACGATGTCATCGCCGCCGAGGGTCCTCGCGAGCCTGACGTCGACCACTCGCAAAAGAAGTTCAACACGGGAATGGTGATCGTGCTGGAACACGGGCACAAACCACCTCCGGACCTGATTAAAAACGTCGAAGGGATTCGCGGCCGCTGGATCGACTACTGGTCGACAACGACAGGGCATCGCTCTGAGATGACCGCAGACCCGCGGTAGAGATGGGCAAGCGTGAATGATCTGATTTGGAGGAAGCCAAACAGCTTCCTCCAAATCATCACTCCAAGAATCCTGTCAAGGCAGGGAGAGGGGGATGTCCCCACCCTGGCCTAGGCCTTCGCCATCACGGTTACTGTCTTCGAGCCCAAAGTCGAATGCGTCAGCTTCACGGCGATCGCACCGTTTGCATTTGGCGTCGAGCGAATCCACACAGCGCCGGCGCCTCCGCTTTCAGTCAGCGAGAACGTCTGGTCGCCGATCAACTCTCCTGGACCTGTGACCTCGATCTTGACGTCGCCGCCACCCACGAGTCGCGGCGCGCCGTACTTGTCCTTGATCTGGAAAGCAATGCGCGTGGCATCGATACCATCTCCGCGAATCTGGGAGTCGTCGACGGCAACGACAAACTGATCATGCGCAGGATCGGACGAGAACTGCCGGGTCAGCACCTTGTGTCCGTTGACGAAACCGTCGATGCGCAACTCCGGATGATTGCTGCCATCCATCTCCAGGTCGACCCACGAAGGCGCGTGCAGCAGGTGCGGATATCCCTTGCGGTCCGGCTCCAGCGAGGCCACGTGCTTCCCGTCCACGGAGACCTCGATACGATCGCAGTTATGGAAGATCGCGAGGTCCTTACCGGGGCCTTGCGGTGTCATCGTGCCGAAGTCCCAGTAGAAGTTGGGCGCGATGACGGGACGGGCCGATGGGCTCACCTGCGACTGATAAAACGTTGCGCCCAGCTTGGGAATGCGGAAGACGTCGGCGACGCCGGGATTCTTGACCCCCTTGTATCCGTTGTTGGGGCTGCCGTACTCGAAGGCGCACCACGCGATGACACCGCACATACGGTCATAGGCCCGTGCACGATCGTGAGCCTGAGCGTGGTAGATAGCCTGGTGATACTGCATGGACGGTTCAGCCGAGCGGCGGTACTTATTGTCAAATCCCTTGGCCGTGTAGGTGCGTTGTCCCACGGTCTCGGAGAGCATGTAGGGGATGCCCTCGAGCGGCGGAGTTATCTGAACCGTACCGTCTTTGGATTGATGGTAGTCATCGTACGAGAAGACATCCTCGTGCCAGGTTGTCTTCCAGTCACCGAAGTAGGTCATCGAGCCGGAGTCTGGCCGCGAATCATCGAGCTGCTTCGCAGCCGCTGTCGTCTGTATGTACAGCGGGTTGTTGTGCGACTCGTTGACACGCACGCCCCAGATGATGATCGACGCGTGGTTGCGATCGCGGCGCACCATGTCTTTCACGTTCTGGAGGACCTGATCCTCGAATTCCTTGTCGCTGCCGACGTACCCCCAGCCAGGCGTTTCCTCCCAGACCATCAGCCCGAGCTCGTCGCATGCATCGAGAAAGGCCTCATGCTGCGGATAGTGTGAGCAGCGGACGGTGTCGCAGTTGAACTCGCGGCGGATAATCTCAGCGTCCCTGCGCATGACGCGGTCCGGCATGGCGTAGCCGGTGTAAGGATAGAGCTCGTGACGATTGAGCCCGAAGAACTGCATCTTTTTGCCGTTGAGGAAGAAACCGTCGACGGTGAACTTTGCTTCGCGGAAGCCGATGCGGGTGCGATAGTCATGCACGGGTTTGCCGGCGACGTGCAGCGTGACGACGACGTTGTACAGATGTGGGTTGTCGTTGTCCCAGAGCTTGATGTTGTGGAGGCCGGTGATGCTGAAAGTGACCTCGGTTGCTCCTGCTTTGACGGCTGCGAGATCTTTGCGCGCCTTGGCGACGACACGCTCGCCGTCGAACACCGCCGCTTCGAGGGTTGCGCGTTGTGAGAGGCCGGATGCGGAGTCCAGAGTGCAGGTGAGGTCGACGCGGCGCGTGGGTTGAAGAACGTCAACCGGCTTCGCGAAGACATCGCTCAAGTAGGTTTGCGGCACGGCGTAGAGCGAGGTTCCGCGGATCATGCCGCCGGGAAGGTAGTAGTCAACCGAATGTCTGCCCTTTGGGTTGCCTTCCGGCGGAACGTTCTGGAAGCGCGAGTCGAGACGCACTTCGACAACATTTTGACCCTTCAGCACCGAAGTGATCTCATGCGAAAAGGGAAGGTATCCGCCCTTGTGCTGCGGGAGAGCGGTGCCATTGACACTCACATCCGCGGTCACCATCGCTCCTTCGAACTTGAGGAATGTGCGCAGGCCTTCGCTGTCCGGCAGAGGGCGGAAGGTTTTGCGGTAAAGCCAGATGTCTTCCCATGATTCAGCGTTCCAGTCCTGCCAGGAGAGCTTCGCCACCGAGTGCGGCAGGGAAACGGCGACCGGCTGCGATGGCTGGGCGGCCTTTCCGAGGAACTGCCAGTCTTGGTCAAAGGCTATGCTGCGATGAGCCGGACCCGAATGCCGAGCACCTGTCAGTCCCCAGAGCGGACGAACCGCAAGCGCCGCGCCGGCGCCCAGAGACGATTGGAGGAATCCGCGACGCGAAAGACAATTCTTCGAATTGGGAGATTTCATGCTCGAGCTTCGGCCTTCAAGAGAGATGAGATAGATGCACGCCGGGGCGTGTAGAGCAGTTTATACGAATAATCGATTATCATCTATTGCACGGGAAATGAGTGAGATTTCGTAGGCGAAATCGATATCAAGTCTCGATGCTGATTGGCGGCTTACGTTTCTGTGTGCAAGAGTGCTCAAGTCGCTCCGTTCCTGACAGCGGCGATGTAACGTATCTGCGCTGCTTCCTGATTTGGAGACACGCACAATTTGCGAACTGAGGTATATTGGTCGAGAGACCGGTATCTAAACACCTGATTATCTTTGAGGAAACGATGAATCGCAGGACCTTTGGCAAGCTTGCAGGATTGGCAACCTTCGGGACGCTAAGCAATGAGTTGAGTGCGCAGCAGTCGGCGAATTCCACGGCTCCTGCGCGCCTCGGCGATGAGATCGTGCTCGAGGACGCGCAGCTCCGCGTAGCGTTCGACAGCCTCTCGGGCGCCCTGGTGCGCATGGAACGGAAGTCGGGAACCTGGGTCATCGAGCGGCGTCCCGAGCTGGGGGTATCTTTCCGTCTATTTGTCCCGCTGAGCAAGCGCCGCGACAACTTCATTCTCGGTACGCAGCAGCGTGCGGTGAGTGTTCAGAAGATCGCAGCGAACAAGGTGCGCATGCACTGGGAGAATCTGCTGAGCGAGCATGGTGGAACGATGCCCATCGCATTCACGGGCACCGTGACCCTTGAAAATGGCAAGCTGACGTTCGACGCCGAGTTGGATAACAAATCCGATAGCTTCGTCGAAGCGGTCGATTATCCCTATTTCGGAGATTTCAATCCGCCGTCGCGCGACAGCGTCGTGGAGGCCCATCACCTTTGGGTTGGTGCTCTGTCCTCCAGTCCGATCTATCCGCGCTTTGACAACGCCAAAGGTTATTGGGGCGTTCGTTATCCTACGCGCACGATCGAATCGAGCCAAAGCCAGTTCTGTTTGTTGCAGACTCAAAAGCAGGGAATTTACGTGGCCATCCACGATCCCAGGATCCGCTATCTTCTGGAGTTCACCTTCGAACAGCATCCGGGTGTTGTGGACTGGGTCTATGATCAGGTCCCGGAGCAGGACACTATTTCCAACCTCCCGGTGCATCTGGAGTTTCGCACCTGTCACTTCGTCTTTGCGCATCCGCACTCAAAGGTCCAGCTCGCGCCCGTTGTCATGCAGCCTTATGACGGAGACTGGCACGCGGGACTCGACGTCTATAAAGAGTGGCGGGCTACCTGGTTCGGGAAGCCGCACATCGCTCCCTGGGCTCGTGACGTTCACTCGTGGCTGCAGTTGCAGGTGGACGGCGCGGAGCAGGATTACAGCATCCCCTATCGCGATCTCGTGAAATATGGCATGGAGTGTGCCGAGAACGGTGTTACGGCAATTCAACTGGTCGGATGGAACAAGGGCGGACAGGACGGCGGTGATCCGTCTCTCGACACTGACCCCGGACTAGGCACGTGGCAAGAACTTTACGACGCGATTGCGGCCATTCAGGCCAAGGGTGTTCACATGATTATGTTCGGCAAGCCAATCTTTGCCGACATGTCAACCGATTACTACAAGAAGGAGCTGTACAAGTACGAGGCCGTCGACCCGTATGGCAACAAGTATGAATCCGGTGGATACGCTTACACGACACCGACTCAGCTCGCGGGCATCAACCAGCGGCGCCGCGCCATTATGGATGTCTGCTCGCCGGCCTACCGCGACATTGCCACGCATGAGTTTGAGAAGACGCTGGCCCTGGGGGCGCATGGGTGGCTGTTTGACGAAGTCATGCAGCACAACGGTGTCCTCTACAACTTCAGCCCTGAGCATGGCTACACGCCGCCTGGATATCTCTTCAGTGCGGACATTCCATTGGTGAAGCAGTTCCGTGCGGCTGCGGACAAGGTGAATCCGGATTTCCTCTTCTCAGGAGAAGGCCCCGGCGACTGGCTGATGCCTTACTACGTGCTCGGTTATTACCGCATCGGGGCAGGAACACATCACGCCCTTCGTTACATCGATTCTCAGGCGCCGCTGATGGCCGCGGTCCGCGGCTTCAACGCGCGCGATGAGATCAACCTCTGTCTTCTGTACCGCTACATCATCAGCTACGAGCCTTATAACTTCAAAGGCCATGTCACGGACTTTCCATTGACTCTCGAATATGGAAAGAAGGTCGATGCGCTTCGCCGCAAGTATCGCAAGTTCCTGTGGGATGCCGAGTTCCGCGACACGCTCGACGCTACGGCATTGGCCGACGGCGCCTTCCGCTACAGCGTCTACGTTGCAGAGGATCGAAAGCGTGCTGTCGTTGTGATGAACCTGGAAGAGGCTCGGCCAATCTCGGTGAACATTACGATTCCGGGGGCGACCAACTTTGTTGTGGCTACTCCAGAAAGTCAGGACGCTCAGGCAAACACAGGCACGCTCACAATTCCCCCACGTTCAGCCGTTATTTTTATGGAAGCCTAACCGGCTCCATGGTTCATGGGCGTGCGGTCACTGGCCGCACGCCCTTAGCTTTTGGAGGGGCGACTCTGCATCGCAAACGTAATCTTGCCTCCGCGCATCAGTGTCTCGTGTTCAAGATAGGTTGACTTGTGCGTGGTTCCATTGACGGTCACGGCGGAGACATAAGCCGCGCTCTCACTCTGGCCGCGAGCCTCAATCTCGAAGGTCTTGTTCGTGGGCAGGTGCAGAGTGATCTTGTCGAAGAGCGGGCTGCCGAGTACGTACTCTGGCTTTCCAGGGCATAGCGGGTAGAAACCCATCGCACTCAGGATGTACCAGGCGGCCATGGAGCCCGTATCTTCGTCGCCGGCAAAGTCGTCTGGACTGTAAAGCTTCTCGAGAACCTGGCGCACCCAATATTGCGTACGGTCGGGCCGGCCCGCAACAGCATAGATATAAAGCAGGTGATGTACCGGCTGATTGCTATGCGCATATTGGCCGAAATTCACTGCCGCCATCTCGGACATCTCGTGGATCTCCTGGCCATAAACACCTACATGAAAGACCGGCGGCAGAGCGAGCATCTGGTCCAGCGCAGCAACTGCTTTTGCTTCCCCACCCATCGCAGCAATTAATCCTGGAATGTCCTGAGCAACATCCCAACGATGTTGCCACGCCGCCCCTTCCACATAAGGCGATCCCCACTGGAATTCGTCAAAAGGTTCAAGCCAGGTTCCATCCTCATGCTTTCCCCGCAGGAATCCGGTCTTCTGGTCGAATAAGTGACGCCAGTTCCGCGAGCGATCAAGGAACATGCGAGCATCGTCATGCTCGCCCAGGGCGGCTGCAACCTGCGCGATGCAGAAATCTCCATAGGCTGCGTCCACCGTCTCGGCGACCGATTGGGTCACGGCTTCGACGGGCACGTAGCCGTGTTTCATATAGCTTTCGATGCCACGCCGGCCGTAGCCCTTCTCCGGATCTCCCGGCAGCGTTGCGTGCTTCTTCAGACCCTCGTACGCGGTCTTGAGGTCGAAGCCCTTGATGCCCTTTGCGGCTGCATCGCCGAAGACGGCGTCTATGAGGCTTCCGGTCATGCATGCGCGATAGCCGGGGCACGGAAACTGTGGGAGCCAACCGCCTTCGCGATACGCATTTACCCAGCTTTGCAGAATTTCGGCCAGCTTCTCCGGCCAGAGGATCGACATCAGCGGATACCACGCGCGATACACGTCCCAGTAACCGTGATCGGCGTACATCACGCCGGGATGGATCTTTCCGTCGTAAGGGCTGAAGTGCTGAGGTTTACCCGTGGCGTCCAGCTCATGCCATGTGTGAGGGAAGAGAAGCGCTCGATAGAGGCACGAGTAGAAGGTCTGCCGCTGGCGCGCCGTGCCGCCACTGATCTCAATACGCCCTGCGTACGATTCCCATTGCTTTGCAGCGTTCTCACGCAGCTTGTCCATGCTCTGGGCGCCGACTTCGCCGGCTAGATTACGCGCTGCCTGCTCGTGGGAGATGAAGGAGGTCGCAATGCGTGTAATGACTGAACGCGGGCCTGCCTCGCTGAACCTTATCAGTGCGGCTGTTCCGCCGTGGGTCTCCTGCGTTTGCACCTCTGTCCATCGCTCATTGAACTCCACGATGTAGTAGGTCGCGAAGTTTGTGGGGACACCGCCATGATTGGCGCGGGACTCGAACCGAATCGTTTTGTGGTCAGCATCCTGCTCGAAGGCTACGCCCTTCGCTGGAACCTCGAGCAGGAAGCCTGGAGCCTCAGTGCCTCTGTAACTGGAGCTCACAACGGCACAGCGCTCGGTGGGAACCAGCTCCGCCTTGATCTGGTAGCGCATCAGTTCCAGTTCGAATGAGAACGGCGACAAACGAGCGTCCTCCGGCCGCCAGGAAGACGATCGTGATTCGGCGTCCGGGTTCGGCGTTCCCGTAAAGGGAAGGAAGAGAGCGTGGCCATAATCGGAGAGCCACGGACTTAGCTGATGCGTGCAACGGAACCCCTGAAGACGCCGGCTCGCAGGGTCGAACATCCAGGGTGTGCCCTCGGTCGACTGCAGCGTCCAGTGCGCCATTCCAAACGGCCACGCAGCGATTGGAAGCGTGTTGCCGCGCGAGAATCGAAAGGTGGAGTTGGTACCCTGCAGGGGATTGGCGCCTCGAATGCCGGCGTCGCCCGTCATCGCGGCTGCTGCGTCATGGGTCGAAGTTTGTGGATCGCTTGTCTCGCCCAAGGCCGCTGCGCCCAACGCGGATCCCACCAGCGCTACGCCTGAGCCCTTGAGAAAGTCTCGCCGTCCGAACGACGGACCGCTGAGCTTCTTGTCCCTGATCATGGATCCTCAGTCATTCTTCAATCTGCAGTTTGAGTTTCGTATAGAACTTCACGCGGTCATTGCAGACCGTGCTTGAACATCATTGGGTACTTCACTTTGATGCAGGAGTGCGCGGAGCACCGGTGGAGTCGCGCAACACGAATCGTGTCTTGTATTCGTATTCCTTCTTCGTCTTGTCATGCTGAATGTCTTCCAGCAGGGCTTGGAACGCAAGACCGGCGAGCTCGCTCGGTGAGAAACGAATGGTCGTCAGCGACGGCTGAGTGAAGCTGCACAGTGAAAGATCGTCAAAGCCGATCAGGGAGATGTCGCGCCCGGCTACCAGGGATCGGGCACTCAATGTCTTAAGCGCTCCGATCGCGGCCATGTCGTTGCAGCACATCACGGCCGTGGGGGGCCTGGGACCAGCGAGCAACTTGGCCATTCCCTCCGCACCGCCTTCGAGCGTGTGGTTGCACTCGGCGACCAGCTCTTTTTGCAGCGGCACACCTGCGGAGCGCATCGCCTTTCGAAGCGCATCGTAGCGCATGCGCATGCTGCTCCAGTCAAGGTTGCCGCTCAGATAACCAATGCGCTTGTGACCAAATTCGGCGAGGTGCTTTACCGCGTCCCGCATGCCGCTGAGGTAGTTGACGCGGATGTTCCGGATGCCATTCAGCTGCTGATCCGCTCCCGCATAAACCGTTGGCAGCGTCGAAGATTGTCCACGCACAAGGCTCTGTTCCATGCCGAATGTGAGGATGGCAATGCCTTCGACCTGCCGCTCCTTCATCCGGTCTGCGCAAGCCGCGATGTGATTCGGGTCGGTCTCCGTATCCGCGAAGCTGATGAGCACTTCGAAACCATGCTCCACCGCGGCGCGCTCAAAGTAAAGAATGATCTCGGCAAAGAAGGGATTGCCGCCGCTAATCTCCGAAACGATCAGGCCGACCGTATGGCTGCGCCCGCGAGCCAGCGCGCGAGCCTGATAGTTTGGCCGGTAGCCCACCTCTTCGATGACAGCCTGAACCCGTTTCGTAAGCTTCGGGTCGACGGTCGGCACGTTGTTAATAACGCGGGAGACGGTTGAGTGCGAAACCTTGGCCCTGCGTGCAATTTCACGAATGTCCAAAGCTAGCCTTTCGTTGCCCAGGATTGCCTGGCGTCAATTGTGACGTATATGCTTCAATATAAACCGTTTCACGAACCACGGTGTGTAGGTGTGCACGGTGATCAGTGCGGCCCTCAGCCACGTCATTCGGATCCCGCGGACCAGGTGATCGTAATGGACGGCTTTCGACGCGCGTGATCATAAGGCGGCTCGCAGGAGCGAGGGCTTTTTCTCCATAAGCGTCAGGATCAGCTCGCCAAAAAGAGTATTGGCCCAGGCGAACCACCGGCGCGTGAAGTGGGATGGATCGTCCTTATTGAATGATTCGTGGATGAATCCAGTTCCGGCTGTCGTGTCGCGCAGCCAGCGCAGACACTGCACGATCTCCCGGTCGTCTTCCGAAGTCATTGCCTGGACGATAATTCCCATGGGCCATATGTTCGACAAGCCGGCATGCGGGCTGCCGACTCCTTTCCCCGCTCTTCCGGCGATGAAATACGGATTGTCCGGGCTGAGCACAAAGCGCCGCGTGCGCTGATAGAGCGGGTCATTTGAAGGACAGCAGCCCAGATAGGGAAGGCTGAGAAGGCTGGGAATGCCGGCGTCGTCCATCATCAGCACATTTCCGTAGCCATCCACCTCGTAGGCCCATATCGTCCCCAGAGTGGAGTGCTGCACAGTGCCCCATTGCGTCAGCGCAGACTGTATGTCGCGTCGCATATCGTCGCACGCCTTTGCGAGCTGCTCATCCTGTGCCACCTTATGCGCAAGCTCGGTCAAATGAGAGAGTGCCTGGACGGCAAACAGGTTTGCCGGGATAAACAGCGGATAGATACACGCATCATCTGACGGGCGGAACATGGAGAAGATCAGGCCATTAGGCCTGGCTGGATTTCCATAACCACCAAGCGGCAGCGTATCTGTAGGCACGCGCGAGGAGCGCTGAAATCTGTATGGGCCTTTTCCATTCTTCCGCTGTTGCTCGCGAAAGGTCTCCACGATTTTCCACGCGCTCGCCTTCCACGTGGCATCAAACGGTGTGCTGTCACCCGTATTTCGCCAGTAACCGTAGGCGAATCGAACGACATGACACAGCGAATCGACCTCCCACTTGCGTTCTGCGACACCGGGAAGCATCCTCGTGTCGTCTTTGCGCGCCCAGCTGAGCGGTGCATCCTCCGTGGTTCGCATGAACGCGTTTGCGTAAGGATCAATCAGAATCGATCTGGCGTGTCGCCGCACAACCCCCTGCAGCATCGCCTGCAACCGGGGGTCCTGCTTTGCGAACCGAAGGTAAGGCCAGACCTGCGAAGACCAGTCCCGCAGCCACATCGCGTCAATATCACCCGTGATGATGAAGGTATCGGGCAGGCTGCTCTGGTTGTCGAAGAAGACTGTGGTGTCGAGCGTATTAGGGAAGCACTGCTCGAACATGGATGCGAGCCGGCGGTCGGCGATGCGACGGCTGGTGTCGCTAATTACGGATTCAATTGCAGGGCTGGAGAACCGCCGGTCGGCGACCGCGGGCCGTCCGGCCGTCTCGCTCGCATAGGCAAATCGAGTCAATGGACCTGCCGCCGAGTTCAGCACTGCCGCACCGCTGGTCAACAGCATCGATCGTCTCGTGAGTTGCAGCACAGTGTTACCCTGGCCGACGCATCCAGTCCGACGGACTCGATCAGCCCGTGAAAGTTGACTGGTGGACAATCAAATATACCGGTCACTCGGCGCGAAACGCAATGGGCCTCCGATTCGCTCACAAGGAGACGATCGATCTTTCAAGATTTGAACGAGATCTCTTTCTAATTCTATTGTTGCTCTGATATTGTTCTTGTGATTATGGAAACAGGCTTGGCCCCGGAGACCGGTTACCGGGAGCCCCTGGTCAGTTCCCTGTTACAGCCGGGAGGACGGGCATAGTAGATGGATCGGCGTACTTTCACAAAACTTGTCGGTTTGTCTGGTTTGGGAGCACTCTCTTCCAGGCCAGGCCGAGCCGCTGACTCACTTCTACAGGGTACCGTTCGCGACTCTTCCGCTCACGCGACCTCCGCCTGGGATGTCTACCGCCTTGGGACCTCCTACTACCCGGAATGGTGGGAAGCCGGCGAATGGGAGACGGACTTTGCCCAGATGCAGGCGCTTGGTCTCAATACCGTGCGGATGGGTGAGTTCGCGTGGTCATCCTTTGAGCCGCAGGAAGGCAAATTCTCCTTCGATTGGATGGATCATGCGATCGAGATCGCCAACCGTCACGGCATTCGTGTACTCCTCGCCACGCCAACCGCCGCGGTTCCGCCCTGGCTCTACCAGCTTCATCCGGATGTGTTGGGCGCCAGCGCTCTGGGACCATATACCTATGGCGGACGCAAGGGGTACTGCACAAATAGCGCCAACTATCTCGCGGCGAGCGCGCGCATTACGCAGGCCCTCGCCGACCACTACGGTTCTCACCCCGGAGTCATCGGCTGGCAGCTAGACAACGAACCAGGGATCCCCTTCCTGTGCCTCGACGCAAACTGCGAGCATGCCTTTCAGGGATGGCTCCAGAAGCGCTATGGAAGCCTGGATGCCCTGAACCGCGCCTGGAATGGAGCCTTCTGGAGCAACCACTACACAGACTGGTCGCAGATTCACTTCCCCAAGAACTCCGGTGAGGGCGGCTGGCAAGTTGCGAACACCCTCGACTATCGCAAGTTTTTCTCTGACTCGTATCTCAATCATCTCGGCCGGCAGGCGGACATTCTTCACAAGGTGACGAAGAACCAATTCGTGTATACGAATTGGCCCAGCACGACATGGTCCGTTGACGTCCATAAAGCGGGAGCGGAATTCCTGGATGCGACCGCGTGGGACAACTACGTAAGCGCGCCGGGCCTTACCGAGTACCATCACCAGTACATCTCGTGCATGAACCACGACCTCGCTCGCTGTGCGAGCGATGGCCAGCGGTTCTTCTGTGCAGAACAGATCGCCTATCTGCCGCCCAACGCGCTGGATGAAGGTTTGCGGATGCAGTCGTATCTGAACCTGGCGCACGGAAGCCGTGGACATCTCTACTTCGAGTGGCGTCGCCCCCTGGCCGGCGCAGAGCAGCTTCGGCCGTCGTTTATCAAGGGCTTCGATGGCAAACTGACGCCGCAAGGTCCGATTCTGGGGCGCATCGGGCACGAGTTCGCTGAGCTCGGACCCAGGCTCGCTGACGCCAAAACAAACTCGGATGTCGCTCTTCTGTACGACTTCACAAATGAGTTTGCGCAGGGTTTCTGGTCGGTAGGCGATCGGACGGATCGATATGACGCGGAATCCTCGCGCTTCTACGCGGGCTTGAAGTCACTACAGCGGAACATCGACATCGTCCCTCTTTCCGCGGATCTCAATAAATACAAACTCGTCGCAGCGCCGAATCTTCGGCTCATCGATGACGCGACTGCCGGCAAGCTGAAGTCGTATGTCGCTCGCGGGGGCGTGCTTGTTCTCACCTATCGCGCCGGCACGCAGCACACCGACGGCAGTATGCGGCGCATCCTCTCGCCTGGCGCCTTCACTGACATCGCGGGTGTCTCCTCGCTGACAAAACTTGATCTCGTTGAGTACAGTTCCGCTCGCGGGCAGATGGACACAGCGCACGAATCGCAACTTGGGATCGCGTTCAAGGGCAGCTCGGAGACGTTCAAACCCCGCACCACGATGGAGTCCTTGCAACTGCACGGAGCCGAACCGGTCGCCGTTTTCCGCGGAGGCCGCATGGAAGGTATGCCCGCGGTGACCCGCAACCGCTATCAGAAGGGCTGGGTCATCTATGCGGGAACCGACAGCGGGGAGCACGGCTTCCATGAAGCTCTTGCGCAACTGGCCGCGACTGCCGCCGGTGTCGTGCCGCTTCTCACCGTGCCTCGCGGAGTTGCTGTCACAACACGAGAGGATCAGGATCACGTGTACTACTTCGTGCTGAACCTCACCGAAACACCCCACAACGAAATTGCGTTGCCGCGAGCCATGAATAACTGGACGGATGGAGGCCGCAGTGTCTCCAGCATTCGTCTCGAGCCGCTTGGGGTCGCGGTACTGGTGTCCGCGAAGACTTCATAGGCGTGTCCCCGCGCGCCCTGTTACCAACGTTCTGCTATGAGAAAGGCCTGGGTTGATGACGAAGACTGGATGGATGATCGGAGCCGCGATGATCGCGCTCTGCGCCGGGAATAATGTCCCCTGCATTGCGCAGGCTGGGCAGGCTATCGCGACCTTTCCTGCCGCAGAGCAGGCGACGCTGAACCGGTTGTCCGATCTCGATCATCTTCCCAGCGGCACATGGCGATACCACGCCGCCGACATGCCGCATGGGGAAGACCCCAATCTCGATGACTCAGCATGGTCTGTTGCAGAGTCGGGCCGCGACCTGGGGGAGGAAGGGTTGTGGTTTCGCCGGTGGATTGAGATTCCCAAATCTCTCGAAGGCTACGACCTCACAGGCGCTGCGATCTGGTTTCATGCCTCCATCGATTCGCATCTGCCGATGACTCAGATCGTCTACGTCAACGGGCGCCGCATCGCCATGGGCGACAACCTCGAACCTGTCGAGCTGCTGCCGCACGTTACCGCCGGCGAAAAGGTTCTGGTCGCAGTGAAGGCCTACCCGACTGTGCACTCGAAGCGCTTCAACGGAACACAAATAACAATCCACTTTTCTCCCCAGCGTCCAAATCCCATCGACGTGCGCGACGAGGTGCTGTCGGCTGCGATTCTTCTTCCGTCACTCGAGCCCGATCCATCCGCGGATCGCAAGGTGCTCGAGAAGGCCATAGCCCAGGTCGACATCAAAGCACTCGATGCAGGGAATCAGGCCCGCTTCGACGCATCGCTCCGTGACGCGCAGTCGACTCTGGAACCCCTGCGCCCCACGATGCAGAAAGCCCAGATAACCCTGGATGGCAACTCCCACATCGATTCCGCATGGCTGTGGCCGTGGACTGAAACGGTCGATGTCGTGCGGCGTACTTTTTCGACTGCGCTGCAGCTCATGAATGAGTACCCGGGCTATGTCTTCACCCAGTCGGCGGCGGTCTACAACGATTGGATGGCGGACAAGTATCCGGACATCAACAACGAGATCGCAAAGCGAATCAAGGAAGGCCGTTGGGAGGTTGTTGGCGGGATGTGGGTCGAACCTGACCTGAACATGCCGGATGGCGAGTCAACGGCGCGCTCGCTCTTGATTGGCAAACGCTGGTACCAGCAGCACTATGGCGTTGACGTCCGAATCGGCTGGAATCCTGACTCATTCGGTTACAACTGGCAGCTGCCGCAGATCTACAAGAAATCCGGCGTGGACTACTTCGTCACGCAGAAGATGAGCTGGAACGACACGAACCAACTGCCGCTGAAGCTCTTCTGGTGGGAATCGCCGGACGGCAGCAAGGTGCTCACCTACTTCCCGCGCGGATATGCCAATCGCGATATGAGCCCTGTGCGTCTTTCGGCAAACATGGCGCAGGCGCGGCAGCAGGCTCCGGGCATGACGGAGATGCTGGATCTCTACGGCGTCGGCGACCACGGCGGCGGTCCCACTCGCGTCATTCTCGATCAGGCCTCCCGCTGGATGCAGCCCGGCAAGGTTGCTCCGCAGACGCACTTTGGCACGGCCAACGCATACTTCGCATCCGTCGAGAAGCAAATCGGGAAGGATTCGCCCGTATGGAATTACAAGAGTCTGGCGCAGGGTTATCACGCGCCCGAAGCGCAGCCGGGATCCATTGCGATCCCAACCTGGAAGGACGAACTTTACCTCGAGACACACCGTGGCGTGTTCACTACGCAGGCAAATCAGAAGCGCAACATCCGCCAGGCGCCACAGGCAACACTCAACGCGGAAAAGTTTGCTTCCCTCGCCTGGCTGGATGGTGATGCCTATCCTGGCGGCGAGCTTACAGAGGCATGGAAGAAGATCGCCTTCAACGGCTTTCATGATCTGGCCGCAGGTTCCGGCATCGCGCAGGTCTATCGCGATGCCCAGAAGGACTTCGACGATGTTCGGTGGATCGATGACGAGGTGACGCGAAAAGCGCTGGGGACACTCTCCGCGCATATCGACACGCGAGTTCCGCAAGGCGTTCCGCTTCTCGTCTTCAATCCGCTGGCGTGGACGCGCTCTGACTTCGTTACCGCCACTGTACAAATGCCCGCGGCCACGACTGCCATCGCTGTGCTTGACGCGCGCGGACAGGCGCTGCCTTCAGAGGTAATCTCCCGTGAGCCCGCTACCAACAGGTTTGTGGTGCGCGTCTTCGCCAAAGACATTCCGTCCATGGGCTATAGTGTGCTCCGAGTCGTACCGGGTCGTCGTACGTTTGCAACCGATCTCTCCGTCCATGGCACTACCATCGAGAACTCATTGCTGCGAGTGACGATCGACCCCAAGACCGGATGCATCACCAGTCTTTACGACAAGCAGGCGAGATTTGAAACGCTCGCCCCGCATAGCTGCGGTAACGAGTTGCAGGCCTTCAAGGACACGCCAAAGCTCTATGACGCCTGGAATATCGACAAGGGCACACTCGATCAGCCCCCCACGCGCCTCGACCAGGCTGACTCGGTGAAGGTCGTCAGCAACACACCGATGCGAGCGGTGGTGCGCGTTTCACGCACATGGCAGAGCTCCAAATTCGTGCAGGACATCGAACTCGACGCCGGATCCAATGAGGTGGTTGTTGACAACAACATCGACTGGCACGAAACCCACGTGCTGCTCAAAGCCGCTTTCCCGCTGGCTGCCACAGCACCGTTCGCAACCTACGAGATTCCTTACGGCTCCATCCAGCGCCCAACAACGCGCAACAACTCCTTCGAGAAGGCGCGCTTCGAAGTCCCCGCACAGAAGTGGGCGGATCTCGGCGACGGCAAGCAGGGTTTCAGCCTGCTCAATAACAGCAAGTTCGGCTACGACGCCGTAGGAAATCTTCTGCGACTCTCGCTGCTGCGTTCCCCTGTCTACCCCGACCCCGACGCCGACCGCGGACCGAATCACTTCCGCTATGCGCTCTATCCTCACGCCGGAACATGGCAGAGCGCGCTGACCGTGCGCAAGGGTTTCGAGTTCAACTACTCGCTGATCGCTATGCAGGCAACGGCCCACGCCGGCCCCATGCCCTCCGAGCATTCATTCCTTCGCACGTCTTCAGACAACGTCATCGTGACGGCGATGAAGAAGGCCGAGGACACGCATTCCCTTATCGTCCATCTCTATGAGTGGAAAGGTGAGGACCACGATGTTGAGGTCGATGTCCCGGCGGGCGCAACCGCAGCGTCCGAGACAAACCTGATGGAGAAGCCGGAGGGTGACGGTCTGCAACTGAAAGCCAATCGCGTTACTGTGCACGTCCACCCCTTCGAGATCGTTTCCTTCCGGCTGGACTATCCGGAGAAGACGAGGGAGTCACTTGCCGCGATACAGTAGACCATTGCGCACCCATAGGTTGCGCAATCACCGCTGTGATCGAAGCCGGAGGCCTCTCCTTTCATGACAAGTCTTCCTGCGAGTGGACGCCATCGGCGAGCGTTCCTCAGGTCGTGCGCCGGAGTCACTGCTGCTCAACTCCTGCCGCGTTCCTCGATCCTCTCGTGGTTAGGTGCGACGGAGGCCGTTGCAGAGTCCACGACCATTTCATCTGCCTTCCGACCAGTGACACTGGCGAGCCCGCTCGTAGGTACTGGCTGGCGCGGGCACATGTTTCCCGGAGCGACCGCGCCGTTTGGTCTGGTCCAGCTAAGCCCCGACTCCAGCGGCCCTCCGGAGCCGCACTGGAACATTCAGGGCGACTGGTATGAATGGCAACACTGCTCCGGCTATAACTATCGCGACGACGTCATCAACGGCTTCAGCCACACGCACGTGCAGGGAAGCGGCGGCCTCAATCTCGGCGACCTGCTCATCATGCCACTCGTCGAAGGCCGCAACTGGTCGTGGAACGCCGGCCGCATCGAACCCCTGACCTACATGCAGATCGAAGCGCTCGGGACAGACTCCGGCATCGTCTTCTCTCCGTCCGAACTCGGCTATCGCTCCTTCTTCTCCCACGAGCGGGAGGTCGCGCGCCCGGGCTACTACAGCGTCCAGCTCGACACGCCCAACGTCCACGCTGAGCTGACAGCCACAACACGTTGCGGCATGCACCGCTATCGTTATCTCCATGCCGCAGGAAAACAGGGCCTCGTCGTCGATCTCGTCCACGGCCTCAACAGCCGCGTCTACGCCGCAGAGCTCATCGTAGAGAACAACGGCCGGATTACCGGCAGTCGCTCCACAAACGGTTCGGCGCGCGACCGTTCCGTCTTCTTCGCAATGGACCTGTCCCAGGCAGCGGAATCAATCGACGTCAGCGTCGACGGCACGATTACGCATGCGCAGCCTGGCGACCGCTTCAAGGGTAAAGAGATCAAAGTCATCTTCACCCACAAGCCGTCTGCGGATCACCTCATAGTTCGTGTGGGTATCTCTCCCGTAAGTGTTGAGGGAGCCGCGAAGAATCTTCGTGCGGAACTTCCCGGCTGGGGCTTCGAAGCAGTTGCGCGAAACGCCAGTCAGACCTGGAACGAGTTGCTGTCTGGTCTCAAAGGCGAATTCTTCAGCCGGGATATTGAGAAGGCCTTTTACTCTGACGCCTATCACTCCTTCGTCGCGCCCACTACCTACAACGACGTCGATGGCTCCTTCCGCGGGCAGGATCGGAAGCCCCACTCGAACCCTGGCTTCACAAAGTACACAACGCTTTCCATCTGGGATATCTACCGCGGCCAGTTTCCATTCCTGATGCTCACCCAGCCGCAGCGCATCAACGACATCGTGCGCACGCTGCTGCTCGACTACGAACAACTGGGCCAGCACGCACTTCCCATGTGGCCTCTCTGGGCCAATGAGACCTGGAGCATGATCGGCTTCCACGCCGTCGCGATGATCCTCGGAGCGTACGTGCGCGGCTTCCGCGGCTTCGATATTCAAGCCGCCTACGCCGCCGTTCGCGATACCGCGCTTGTCGGCGCGGAGGCTCGCGGAAATCGTGAGCTGCAGGCGATGTTCCGGCAGTACGGTTACGTACCCTGCGACCTTCACGGCGGCGGCGTCTCCACCACTCTCGACCTCTCCTACGACTACTGGTGCGCGAGCGCTCTCGCTCGATTGCTTGGCAAGACGGATGACGCCGAAATGTTCCTGAAGCTCAGCCAAAGCTACCAGAACGTCTTCAATCCGGCGACGGGCTTCATGCAGGGCAAGTCGAAGGACGGACAATGGCGCACTCCATTCCGCCCCGATCAGGAGACGGATGACTATGTCGAAACCGACGCCTGGCAGGCGAGTTTCAGCGTTCCTCACGACGTTCAGGGACTGATTCAGCTCTATGGTGGCGATGAGGCTTTCATTGCGAAGCTCGATGGCCTCTTCACCGCGCCATCGAAGGTCCTGGATGCGCGGCCGGATATCACCGGCATGGTAGGACAGGACGCGCAGGGCAACGAGCCCAGCAACCATCATCCGTACCTGTTCTCGTTCGCTGGAGCGCCGTGGAAGACGCAGTACTGGACCCGCAAGGTCGCAGCGCTCTACAACGCGACTCCCGCCGGTATTCCCGGCAATGACGACTGCGGTCAGCTCGCGAGCTGGTTTGTCTTTGCGGCCCTCGGTTTTTATCCCGTCAACGCCGCCAACGGTGTCTACGTCCTCGGCAGTCCGCTGGTGAATCGCGCCGCCATCCGCAACCCGGCGAACAACTCAACGTTCACTGTCATCGCGGAGAACAACAGCGCGGAGAACATTTACATTCAGCATGCCCAGCTAAACGGTAAAGAGCTTCGCCGCTCCTGGATAACGCATCAGCAGATTGCGTCAGGTGGAGAGCTGCGTCTGCACATGGGCCGCTCGCCAGACAAATCCTGGGGTGCGGAGCCCGCGAGCAGGCCCCCCTCAGGTCTTTTGGCTGAATAATCGAAACCAGCTGCGCGATCTCAAAGAATGGAGCTCACAATGACCAGCATGATCCGCATCGGCACGATTTTCTCTCTAAGAACGAAGCTCGCAACCGCGCTCGTCTTCATGCTGGTCACTCTCCAGCCATTACGCTCCCACGCGCAGGCAATCCCAACGATTGAGAAATCCAACGGCCACTATCATCTGCTCGTCGATGGTCAGCCATACTTCATTCTCGGAGCGCAGGTCCACAACTCCAGCGGTTGGCCCGCATCGCTCGAGCAGGCGTGGCCCGTCCTCGCGGCGCTGCACTGCAACACGATCTCCGTTCCCGTGTATTGGGAAGCGATCGAACCCACCGAGGGACAGTTTGACTTCAGCACCGTCGACAGCATCGTCCAAGGCGCACGTGCGCATCATCTGCATGTGTTGATCTCCTGGTTCGGCACCTGGAAGAACGGCGCGATGACCTACGTCCCGGCATGGGTCAAGGAGAATCCGACAAAGTATCCGCCGGTTTTCGACTCCTCGCATCAGCCGGTCGAAGCGCTCAGTCCTCTTGCGGACGCAAGCCGTGAGGCCGATAGCGCGGCCTTCGCCGCTCTCATGAGCCACATCAAATCCATCGACGGAAGCCAACACACCGTCATCCTCGTTCAGGTCGAGAACGAAGCTGGCGTTCTCGGTTCTGACCGCGACTACTCCGCGCAGGCCGACGTGCGTTTCCACGAGCCAGTCCCAGCTGAGGTTCTCGCCGCGCTCGGCAAGCCCGCGCACCACGAAAACTGGACGCAGGTCTTTGCCGAGCGCGCACCTGAAGCTTTCATGTCCTACTGGACCGCGCGTTACATCGACTCCGTCGCCGAGGCAGGCAAGAGCGTCTACCCGCTGCCCATGTACGTCAACGTCTGGCCTCGTGAACAGCCAGGTCTGCTGCGCCCCGGCTTCTCATCCCCGAGCGGCGGTGCTGTGGCGTGGCTTCTGCCCATGTGGAAGCGCATTGCACCGCACATTGACGTCATCTCACCGGATATCTATGACGAGAACGAGGGCTCTTACCAGAACCTTTTGAATCTCTACAATCGCGCCGACAATCCGCTCTACGTTCCTGAAACCGGCGGCTCGGTCGCGCATGCGAAGAACATGTTTTTGACCTTCGCGTCACCCAACTCGCTGGGGATCTCCATCTTCGGCGTTGACGGGGGCCTGTCGGCGCAGGATCTTGCTTCGTACAAAGGATGGGCCAGCGAAGTCGCGATGAACTTCGCACTCTTTGGTCCTGCCGCTCCGGCCTTCCGCGCGCTCAGCGATGCAGGCCACCTGCAGACGGTGATTGAAGAGGACGGCCTCGCCAATCCCACCGTTAACTTCGAGCAGTTCGATGTCGCCGTGCGCTTCGGGCCGGTGACCAACGGCTATGGCGGCCCGCGAGGCCGCGGTAATCCTCAGCGGAACGGCCGCGTTCTGGTCGGTCAGCTCAGCCCGGACGAATTCCTGATCGCAGGCATGAATGCCAGTCTCATCTTCGCTCCCAAACTGGGGTCGTCCCAGACGCGCGCGATGCTGGTTACCGTCGAGGAGGGTCACTTTGAGGCTGGAGTCTGGCATCGGGATCGCCTGCTCAATGGCGACGAGACAGCCTTCGGGTTGACGCTCAGCCCGCATGGAACGACCCTCAAGGTGAAGGTCCGTGCCTATTGAATCGAGACGGCAGTCATACTCCCCAGGGGCATGCCTGCCCTCTTGACAGCCCCGATATAATAGAAGCAGGAATACTTCTACCCCGCCTTGCCGGGGTAGCGATCTTTAACGGCCTCACCCCGCACTTAAAGTCCACCCCTAAGTGCCCTGTTCCCTAGACTTTGCGCAAAAAACAGGGGGGAGGGGGGTGGTCACGGAACGATCACGGCAGAACTTGAAACCTCATCCGATTTCAGCGCGAGCAACGCCTCGTTCGCCTGTTCAAGCGGAAAAGTCTGCACCCGTGCCGAGAGCGAAATCTCGGCCGCGATCTTCAGGAATTCCCTCGCATCCTCTCGAGTCATATTGGTCACACTGCGAATCTGGCGCTCGCCCCAGAGGAGCGTGTCGTAGTCGAACTGCGGCACCCGGTCCAGGTGGATGGCATTGATCGCCAGGATACTGCCCTTATCCAGCGAACGCAGTGCCGCAATCACCACGTCGCCCGCCGGCGCGAAGGTGATCGCTGCATCCAGCTTCTGCGGAGGAGTCGCCAGCGCATCTCCGACCCATACCGCCCCCCGATCGCCGGCAATCGCCTGATGCCGTTTCTCGCGCGTGGAAACATAAACCTCGCAGTTCCATGCTTTGAGAACTTGCATCAACAGCTGTGCCGAAGACCCAAATCCAAAGAGGCCCACCCTCATACCAGGCTTCACCTCTGCGACCCGCAGGCTGCGAAACCCGATGATTCCCGCACAGAGAAGCGGCGCGGCAGCTACCGCGGAGAGCTTTTCCGGAAGCGGAAGGAGAAAGTCGGTGCGAGCAGTCGTGAACTCCGCATACCCTCCGTTATGCGAGTAGCCCGTATACGTTGGCTCATCGCACAGGTTCTCGCGATCCGAGCGGCAGAACCGGCAAGTGCCATCAACCCCACCAATCCATGAGACGCCCACACGCTGGCCGGGAACAAACTTCGAATCCGGCGAGCTAACGATCTCTGCAACGATCTGGTGTCCCGGAATGACCGCAGCAAGTCGTTGGGGAAGTTCGCCCTCGACGATATGCAGATCGGTTCTGCAGACGCCGCAGGCCAGTACTTTCAGTAGCGCAGAATCTTTCCCTGGCTCTTCAATCGGTACAGTTTCGAGGGTAAGCGGTCTATCTCGAACTGGAGCCGGATGTCTGAGCACCGCTGCATGCATGTTCGCGGGTTTCATCTTCAGTCTTCTCTCACGGCAAGATTGTAAAAGGTACCGGGGTTGCAGGACAGCCGGGCAATAGCTCTCTGCCCATCAGGATGATTGCACTCAGGAGATCTCCGACATCACGCGGCGGAGCGTCTCAGCGGCCGACTCCGGCGTGATGTCCCGTTGCGGCGAACCGAGCAGCTCAAACCCCACCATGAACTTGCGGATCGTTGCCGAGCGCAACAGGGGCGGATAGAAGTGCGCATGAAGCTGCCACTCAGAGTGGTCGTCCGCGTCGCACGGAGCGCCATGAAATCCCATTGAGTAGGGGAACGGAGCGTTGAAGACGCGGTTGTAGCCAGCCGTAACGACCTTCAGAATTGCCGCCAACCCATCACGTCCGCTGGCATCGAGTTGGTTGAGCGTGCGCACCTGGGCGCGTGGCAGCAGCAATGTCTCGAAGGGCCACACTGCCCAGAATGGAACGAGGGCAACCCAGGAGTCATTCTCTGCGACAATGCGCTCTCGAAGCTTCAGTTCAAGCTTCAGGTAGTCGGGTAGAAGCGGGCGTCCTCGTTCGGCAAGATATTCTCTCTGTGACACCAACTCTGCGGCAGGTTCGTTGGGAATGTGTTCCGTGGCCCAGATTTGTCCGTGCGGATGTGGGTTGCTCGCGCCCATCATCGCTCCGCGGTTTTCAAAGATCTGTACGTAGCGAATGTCCTCACGTGCAGCCAATTCAAGTTCCTGCGCGGCCCAGACGTCCACAACTCGACGAATTGCCTCCGCCCCCATCGTTGCGAGTGTGAGGTCGTGACGCGGATCAAAGCAGAGTACCCGGCACACGCCGCGCTCCGTGGTGGCGCGCAGCAGTCCGACGCTCTCAAGGTCATACTCCGCAGGAGGAACATCGCTCTTCAGGGCGGCAAAGTCATTCTCGAATACATACGTCTCGCTGTAGACCGGAGTGCGATGGCCTCCCGCGCGCACATTTCCTGGACACAGGTAGCATTCCGGGTCATAGCTTTTCGTGACGGCCGTCGCGGTCTCTTCAGTTTGACCCTGCCATGGGCGCTGGGTTCGGTGCGGTGACACAACCACCCACTCGCGACGCAGAGGATTCCAACGCCGGTGCGGAGACTCCTTGAAAACGTCGAGCATCAGCGTGCCTCCCGTGCGTTGCTTTTGAGTTGTGCAGCAGTGCGTGCAAGTGCACCGTCTACGGCCGCACATACATAGGTATCGAGCTCCAGCGAGAATTGCACGCGATAGGCTGAAGTCAGCGCCGCAATGAAGTCGTCCACCTCAGCCGTATTGACGAGGTTGACCGTGCACCCGCCAAAGCCGCCGCCGGTAAGCCGTGCACCATAGCATCCGCGCAAACCAACGGCTGTGTCGACGAGGAAATCAATCTCGTCGATGCTGCATTCGAAGTCATCGCGTTCGCTCGCATGGGCGGCGGTCATGACCGAGCCAAGCCGAACGGGATCACCGACGAGCATCGCCTCTCGCGCCTCCCGGACCCGCTGATTTTCGCTGATGATGTGGCGGCACCGGCGAAAGCTCTGCGGTGATAGCTCGTGCTCGCATACCGCCAGTTGCTGAAGCGTCGCATCGCCCAGGTCGCGAACTTCCGGGAATCGTTCGCGCAGCTTGGCCTGGCCGGCCTCAACCTCACGCCGCCGAAGCCCATAATCCCCGCCCGCAATCGAGTGCTTTACCCCGGAGTTGGCCACCACAATCCTGCAGCCCGCAAGGCCGCCCTTGTTCATAGGCAAGAGCTCAAAGGTAAGGTCGCGCGTGTTCAGAAGCAGTGCGTGTTCCGCTATGGCAGCGGTCACCACGAATTGATCCATAATTCCGCACGGAGAACCCACGTAGTTATTTTCGGCCCGTTGGCAAAGCTTGGCGATTACTTCCGCGGGAAGAGTAGTCTGCGCATGTGAAAGAAGGGCGATCGCAGTCACAACTTCTACGGAGGCCGACGAAGACAAGCCGGCGCCGAGTGGGATGTCACCGCTGAGATGTAACCTGAACGGAGGAATCTCCAGTTCGCGCTGTTGGAACTCTCGCAAGACGCCTACGGGATAGTCACTCCAATCTCCTGCGCGCGAAGAACGATCGTCAGCCGTCATCGAGCGTGTGGTTGGAAAGAGCTCACTCGAAAAGGTGTACCTTCCATCGGATGCAGGGCGCAGTTGCGCGACAGTGGTGAAGGGAATCGCCATGGGCATTACAAAGCCACCGGTGTAGTCAGTGTGTTCGCCGATGAGATTCACACGTGCCGGAGCAGCAAATTGCTGCACGCCAGCGTCTGATTGTCCGGAGTAACGTTCGTCGGATAGAGAGGGCATCAAGGACTTTCTTTCAACTGCTCTACATCTACTTTAACTTGTCTTGTCCGGCCAGGGTGCAAGGTCTGGTTATTCCATGCCGAGTCCAGTCCAGACGGCCTATCTCCAAATCACATTTAGTCCGGCACACGCGCAAAGTAACAGAGCCGAAAGAACCCACAGCAGCCGGGGGATGCCGCGAAGCGTAAGGTTCATCTGAAGCGAAGCGCTCCGGTTTTCTCCCGGCGAGCTCAATCTGCTAATCAGCCACGCGACCACCATTGAGGTGGAGAAGGCATAAATCGCGACGTAAAAGTTTGCACTCATCACGCTGCCATAGTGCAGCCACCCGCGGCTGAAGGCGAATAGATGCAGCAAGGCCACGATGGTACCTGCCAGGAAGCCCGTGATGGCGCCACGCTCATTGGTCCGGTGTGTCGTCATTCCCAGGAGAAAGATTGCGAAAAACGGAGCCCCAAAAACAGAGAAGATCAGCTGTACGTGCTCCATCAGGTCGGAGAACAGAAAGTTGATGTAAGAAGTTAACAAGCTCACGGCGATTGCCGCGACCGTCGCCACACGGCCCATGACGAGGTAGTGCCGATCCGGCTTCGATGGGACCAGGTGAGCGTGATAGATGTCCTCGGTCCAGAGCGCGGCAAACGCGGAGACGTTGGCAGCCAGACCGGACATGAGGCTCGCTGCGATTGCGGTCAGCCCGAGGCCAAGCATCGCGGGACCATACTGCAGCTTCATCAACGCCGGCAGCGCCTGATCAAATCTCTCCGAAGAACCGAGCCCCGGCAGCAGCCGATAGGCAGCCAGGCCAGGAAGTATGACAAGCATTGAGAAGCAGAGTTTTCCTAAGCCTGCCCACAGCGGGACCTGGCGAGCCTCCATATCCGTCCGCGCGGCAAATGCGCGCTGCATTAGAACGAAGTCGGTGCACCAGTAACCGAAGCTGAGAACAAACCCGAGGCCTATAACAATGCCGAGACTGTCGAGGGGAGAGGCATGTGAAACCAGCGGCAGCCCACGCCACAAATGTTCCCGCGGTTCGATCGCAAAGGAAAACGCTGCGTGGCTGCAGCTCCGTATCGCGAGCGGAAGAAGCCCGGCGATCATCACAGCAAGCTGAAACACCTCGTTGTAAATTGTTGCGCGCACGCCGCCGAGCATCACATACACGAGCACAACACCGGCGGCCAGCAGTGCGCTTGCGGCGAAGCCCATCCCGGCGACGACCTGGAGTACCTGCGCCATCGCGTAGAGACTGATCCCTCCCAACAGAAGCATCGTGATGGCGAGCACGCATGCGTTCAGCAAACGAATGCCGGTGCCGTAACGAAGCTCGAGATACTCCGGGACACTGCGCACACCGCTACGGCGGTACACAGGCATCATCCACAGAGCGAGAAAGATCATCGCCGGGATCGCGCCAATCCAATAGAAGTGGAAGGCCTGCGCACCATACTGTGCGGCCATCGCGCTCAGCCCCACAACCTCGAGTGCGCCGCAGTTGGCGGCAAGAAACGCACCCGTGACGATCGGGAGCGGAAGGGAACGGCTGGCGTTCAGAAAGGAGTTAGCGGTCTCGCTGCGCCGGCGCGCGATCCAGCCAATCAGAATGGTCGTTCCGAAATACGCCGGAAGGATCGCGATTCCCAGGAAGATGGGCATGGAGTGGGGCATCGGTGCGACGTCACCACTCCGGACGCGGCAGGTATACCGCGCTCTTGAAGGCTCGCATCTTCATACCGGTACTATACGCATGACATAGCAACCACACCGCGAGGATTGGTGTTGTAGATTAGCATCCCTCAACCATCCGGCCGGGCGACAAGAAGCACCGGCGGTGATAAAACTACTTGCATTCTCATGAGTCGACACTCCAATGGAGGCGCTGACGAACGCCCGATCAGCCTGAAAGGGCTGGCAGAGTATCTCGGCCTTTCACCGGCCACCGTCTCGCTCGTCGTGAACAACGCGCCCGGCGCCAAGACCATCGCGCCCAAGACCAGGGAGCGCGTGCTGGCTGCTGCGCAAAAGCTGAACTATCACCCGAACTTCCTCGCCCGCTCTCTTCGTACGAGGCAAACCTTCACCATCGGCGTGATCGTGCCGGAGTTCAGTGAAGGCTACTTCACCATGGTGATGAACGGCGTCGAGGAGCACCTGCTGCAGGCCGGTTATCTGCACTTCGTCGTCAGCCATCAGGGCCGCGGAGACCTGCTTGAGAGCTATCCGCGAATCCTGACGGAGCGTGCGGTGGACGGCTTCATCCTCGTCAACACCATGCTCCACGAATCGGTCAGCGTGCCTGTCGTTTCGATCTCAGGTCACAAGAAGATGCGTGGCGTCACGAACGTGATGCTGGATCATGATCACTCGGCGGCACTCGCGTTGCAACATCTCTACGATCTCGGCCATCGCGATATCGCCTTCATGAAAGGCCAGCCGCACGCGCTTGACTCTGACTGGCGCTGGCAGAGCATCCGTCAGATCGCAGAGCGCATCGGCATTCGCATGCGTCCCGATCTTTGCGTGCATATCAGGAACAACTCCTGGTCTCCGGAGCTCGGCTATCCGGTGGTGCGCGATCTGCTCGCTACCGGGCGCCACTTCACCGCCATCTTCTGTTTCAACGACATTGCGGCCATCGGCGCCATCCGCGCTATTAAGGACGCAGGTCTCCGTTGTCCGGAAGATATCTCCGTCGTTGGCTTTGACGACATCGCCAGCGCGGCCTATCACACACCGAGCCTGACAACCATCCGCCAGCCGCTCCGCCGTATGGGAGAGATGGCCGCGCAGCAACTGCTGAAGCGCATTCAGAATCCAGGTGGGGCCTTCCCGGACACGATCATGTTTGAACCAGAGCTGATGCAGCGCGAGTCCACCATGGCAGTGCCAGTTGCGGCTGCGCGGAAGAAGGGGAAGAGCTCTTCCGGCCCAAAGACTAAGCGAGCCCGCCGCGGACGATGATGTCGCGGTAGAATGCCGCGCTCATCTTCGGCGTCCTCTTTTGCGTCGCGAAGTCCACGTAGACAATGCCAAACCGCTTCGCGTATCCGTCCGCCCACTCGAAGTTGTCCAGCAGACTCCACACGAAGTACCCCTTCACGGGCACACCTTCGGAGATCGCCCGGTGCAGGTGACCAATATAGTTCCGCAGATACATGATGCGGTCCGAGTCGACGATCATTCCGTCGCTCTCCGGCACATCGGATGACGAGGCGCCATTTTCCGTGATGTACAGTTCTTTCGGGTTCCAGAGCTGATTGACGAGTCGCGTGGCCCAATAGATTGCCTCCGGACCGATATACAGCCATGGGCTGTACATGTGCGGAAACGACGCCGGTGGCGTAACCACTGCGTATCCGTTTGGGGATTCGTCCGCGCGAATGTAGGTCGGCTGATAGATATTCAGCCCGATGAAGTCCAGCGGGGAAGCAATGACCTTCAGCTCCTCTGGCGTGAACTTCGGGGCGTCTGATCCCAGCCGCCGGAGATACGCATCCGTGTAGCGTCCTTCGCGAATCACGGTCAGGTACTGCGCGTTCTGCTCGCGCATCGCACGAGTGGCAGCCTCAATGTGCGGCGCCGTCTCGATCAGCGGCGTCGTCGCCTGGACGTTGTCCGCAATACCTGCTTGCGTTCCAGGGCGCCCAGCCGCGCGAATTGCCTGCACGCCGAGCCCGTGCGCAAGTACTGCATAGTGGTTCAGTTGAGCGACCCGCGCTGCGCTTAGCTTCAAGCCCGGAGCGTGGGTGCCCTGTTGATACCCCAGCTCCACAAATGTTCGAATCTCATTCATCGTCATGAAGCGATGCACGCGATCCGAGAGTTTGCTCGTCACATAGCCGGCGTAGTCGGCAAACAGTCGTGCAGTATCGCGGTTCTCCCATCCGCCGTTGTCCTGCAGTGCTTGCGGCAGATCCCAGTGATACAGCGTGCAGAAGGGCTCAATTCCGTTGGCAAGCAATTCATCGACGACGCGATTGTAAAAATCCACCCCCTTGGCATTGGGCGCTCCACTGCCATTCGGAAAAATCCGCGACCATGCAATCGAGAATCGATAGCTGCGCAGACCCAAGGTCTTCATCAGAGCAATATCCTGCTTATACCGGTGGTAGTAGTCGACCGATACATCGCCGGTGTCCCCAGCGGCCACGGCTCCGGGCAAATGGCTGAAGGTGTCCCAGATCGTCGGTCCGCGCCCGTCTTCATGAACTCCACCTTCCACCTGGTACGAGGCCGTCGCCGACCCCCACAGAAATCCCTCCGGGAAGATCATTCGAGCTGTCGCTGCGCCCTGTGATGGAGTCTCGGTTGCGCCGGCAAATGATGGCACAGAGGCCGAACCAACCGCTGCGCCAACGAGGCGCGCGAAGGTGCGCCTGGAAAATGAATTCTTCAAGACAGTGCCTCCTTCGGACCGCTTCACGTTTCCCGGTCTGCTTAAAAATTCGTTCA
Source organism: Acidobacteriaceae bacterium (assembly GCA_035605855.1). Classification (GTDB taxonomy): domain Bacteria; phylum Acidobacteriota; class Terriglobia; order Terriglobales; family Acidobacteriaceae; genus Granulicella. Next base: position 47,538 of record DATNGO010000156.1, read on the forward strand.
AAGTGCTACAGAAATCCTTTACTAAATCGATTAGCTTGATTGCAAGCACAATCTTGAAACATTTTCTGATTTTGGTCCAGGAACGGAACTTGTTCGCCTTGTCGTTTCCTCCTTTGACCCATTGACCGGCCCACCTGCGCGCTGCGATAGACTTCAAACGATGAACCGGAGAGAATTTCTCGCCGCTTCGGCGGGAGCGATGTGGAGTCTAAGGTCGGCCGCTGAGCTGCGGATCGACGTTGCAAAAATCGACCGCGGCCGCATACTCAGTGCCGCCCACCGGTACCTGCAGGAGCAGCCAAAGACCATCACCAGCATCCACGCCGCGCGAAGCGAAGGCGGCTCGCACGACTACTTCTCCGAGGGCGATTACTGGTGGCCCGACCCGAAGAACCCCAACGGGCCCTATATCCGCCGTGACGGCTTCTCGAACCCTGCGAATTTCAACGACCATCGCGAGCTACTCATCCGGTTGAGTCTGCAGATGCCCGCTCTGACGGCTGCCTGGGTCATCACCCGCAGGCGCCCGTATGCCGCGAAGGCCGCCGATCATCTGCGCGCCTGGTTCGTCAATCCGGACACGCGCATGAATCCGAGCCTGCAGTATGCGCAGGCGATTCATAACGTTGCGCCCGGCCGCGGTATTGGCATCATCGACACGCTTCACCTCGTCGAGGTTGCCCGCGCAGCGGCGTGGATCGAGCACTCGGGCGCCCTCAGACCCGCGGAAATGGACGCGGTCCGCCGCTGGTTCGCCGACTACACCACCTGGATGACCACCTCAAAGAACGGCCTCGAGGAACGCGCCGCCAGGAACAACCATGGCACCTGCTGGGTCGCGCAGGTCGCCGAGTTCGCGCGCTTCACACACGATGACGCGAAGCTGACCGACTGCCGCGACCGCTTCCGAACGGTGCTCGTGCCCAATCAGATTGCTCCCGACGGCCGCCTTCCGCTCGAACTTGCCCGCACCAAGCCCTACAGTTACTCGCTCTTTGACATGGATGCGCTCTCTCTCATCTGCCAGATCGCCAGCCGCCCCGGCGATAATCTCTGGGCGTTCATCACGCCCGACGGTCGCGGCCTCCGCAAGACCATCGACTTCATGGCCCCTTACATCCGCGACAAATCGAAATGGCCTTTCCAGCATGACGTGGAGTACTTCGACGATCTGCCGGTGCGCCAGCCGAGCCTGCTCTTTGCCGGCCTCGCCTACAACGACGATGCCTATCTGCAGCTCTGGAAGACGCTCAACCCCGACCCCACCGTGGCGGAGATTATTCGCAACTTTCCTGTGCGTCAGCCCGTGCTCTGGGTCACCGAACCCGCATAGTCCTTTAGTGCAACGTTCCGGAGTTCAGCACCAGAGCTACCGCGCTGCGCAGCCGCGCCGATCCGCCGTCGTAGGCAGGCCGAAGCACAGCGCTCGAACTGAGCGCGTGGCGATGCATCTCGGCTTCGATCATCGGCCCGAAGCGATACCACGCCGAGGTGAAATCGCCGACGATAACAATTTCCTTCGGCGCTAACGCCGTCGCAATCATTCGCAACCCTCGACCCAGATTGATTGACATCCTTTCGAGCGCTAGAATCGCCGTCGAATCGCCTGAGTGCGCCAGCGACAGCAGCGCTCCAAAGGATGTTCCCGGGGGTCCGCCCGACTCCACAAAGTGGCGCACCGCAGCGCGGTTCGACGCGAGCGTCTCCCAGCACCCGTTATTGCCGCAGCCGCACGGCGGACCGTCGGGTTCCAGCTGTACATGTCCAAACTCACCGGCCATGCCGTTGTCACCGCGAAGCAACTTGCCATTGGCGAGGATGCCTGTGCCGATTCCCTCCGAAACGTTCACCACCACGAGATCATGCGCCCCATCGCTCTCGCCAAACCACACCTCGGCCAGCGCGCATGCATTTGCCACGTTGTCCATCTCGACTCGCAGCCCGGTAGCCTTCACAATCCGTTTCCGAATATCGCGAATCGGGAAGTGAAGATTCGGCGCAAAGATCGGATCCTCCAGCACAGGGTCCGTGCGGCCCGGCAGGCAAACGCCGATCCCGTCGAAGGCCTTCTGCTTATGCTCCGAAATCATCTTCTTGATCGCCGAAACAATCGCGGCCACCGATCGCGTACTCTCCGGAATGTCGACCAGTTTCTGTGCAAGAATCTTGCCGCTCAGGTCGGAGATCGCGAGCGTAATCTGCTCTGGGTGAATGTCCAACGCCAGCACTGCGCGCTGTGAGTTCAGCTGAAGAAATGTCGGCCGCCGGCCGCGCGGAAGTCTGCCTGTAGGTCCTTCGACGACCAGGCGATCTGCGATCAGCTCTTCAATAATCAGCGACACCGTGCTGCGTTGCAGACCAGAGACGCGCGCTAAATCGGCTCGTGAGATCGGCTGTTGCTTGCGGACGAGATTAAGAATGAGATTGCGGTTTATCTGCCGCGGAGTCCGATTCGAGGCACTCTGGCGTTCGGAAGGAAGGTACTGTCGAGTAATGGGCAATCTTGTCCGCCGATTTTCAGCGCGTTCGTGCAGATGGTCTGAACGGCGGACTTAGTCTACAGCATGAGCAAAGTCGTGTCAGCGTATTTCTCGATGAAACTATTGAATGAAGGGACAACAAACGCGTCCTAAACATGCCTGTCGTCTATCCATAGAATGAGTTTGTTCACGGTATCGAACTTTATTGCGAGTTACCTCGCAGGCGGCTGAGCGAAGCGCTTCCCTCCGCGCAGGCGCATATAAGTCTTGCGCTGGCACAGACGGCACTCCCATGGGAAAAGACCGAGTAAGGGGAGAATCGAGCGTTCAAACACGCCCTCGCGCGGAAGGCGGCGATACTCTTGGTGACCACAAGTGGGACAGGGCCGCACGGAAATCCTCAATGGCCTGAAGCAGGCTTGGCGTCAAAGACTAAAGGGCAGGATACTCTAATCGTATTGCGTCGCGCTTCGGTACCTCCGTGTACCTCTCGCGCGCGAGATCGATCAGTCGCGACACATGGTAATCGGACGCACAGACCGCGAGTGGATCGAACGACAGGTCCGGCAGGCGGGATTCGATCTCGCTGGTGTCACCGCGGTTCCGGCCGAAGGAAGCTCTGCCAATCTCGAATCGAGCAACCGCTTCGCCGAGTGGATCGCCTCAGGTCGCGCAGGCGAGATGGAATGGCTCAAGCGCGTCGACACCGCGGGCGAGCTCGTTCGCGGCGACCTCCGCCGCTCCATGCCGTGGGCGCGTTCGGTCGTAGTCTGTGCCATCAACTACAACTCCGACGCGCCGCGTTCAATCGATAAAGCTCCATCCGGGGCCGGTTGGATCGCGCGCTACGCCTGGAGCCGCCGCCCTGACGATGCCTCGCGTGGCAGCGACTACCACGACGTCCTGCTCGCAAAACTGCGAACAATCGAACAAAATCTCCGCGAGCGTTTCGGTCCCGATCTTCAGACTCGCTGCTATGTTGACACCGGCCCCATCGTCGAGCGTGAGTACGCACAGCGCGCGGGTATTGGCTGGATCGGCAAGAACACTTGTGTCCTCAATGAAAAGCTCGGCTCCTGGCTGCTTCTCGGCGTGATCATTACCTCGCTCAACCTCGCCACGGATGCCCCGGCACTTCCCGCCGCCGATCGTTGCGGCACCTGCACGCGCTGCATAGACGCCTGTCCCACCAACGCGCTTACACCCCACCAGATGGACGCCAGGCGCTGCATCTCCTATCTCACCATTGAGATGAAGGGCCCCATCGAAGAATCCCTTCGCGCACCCATCGGCCGTCAGGTCTTTGGCTGCGACATCTGCCAGGACGTCTGCCCCTGGAACCGCCGCGCTCCCATCGCGATCTCGGACGCGTTGCCCGCGCGTACCGAACTCGTGAACCCGCCGCTCGAGTGGCTTGCCTCGATGGACGGCCCCACCTTCAACCGCACCTTTCGCGGATCACCGCTCGAGCGCACCGGTCGCCGCCGCCTGCATCGCAACGTCGCCATTGCCATGGGCAACAGTGGCGACCATACCTACGCGCCGAAATTGCACGAGTGGGTTGAAGGGGAAGATCCCGTGCTCGCCGAAACCGCACAGTGGGCACTCGATAGACTGGAAGAATGAGTTCTGAACGGAAAATGGTTGCGACGAACGGCCGCAGCGACCGTGAAGTGGAGGCCCAGGCAGCCCTCGTTCCAAAGAAGGCCGGCGAAGAATCCGTCTCGCCCAAACTTGCCGCCGCTCCCGCCGTTCCCGTTGGCGCCAGCGGCTCCTGGGAGCAGCTCAAAGCCCTCGGCCACTACCTCACTAAGACCGAGGTTCACACCTACGCCTTCTCGGTCGCCGCGCAGGCCATCCTCTCGCTCTTCCCATTCATTGTGCTTCTGCTCACACTTTCGCAACGTGTCTTTCACTCCGCCCGCATGGCCGATGTCGTCGGTGAGATGATGTCGAACTTCCTGCCCAACAATCAGGATTTCGTTATCCGCAACATGCGGCTGCTCGCCTTCTCCCACGCCAAAACGAAGATCGTCTCGGTCGTCGTACTGCTCATCACCACCACCGGCATCTTCCTTCCGCTCGAAGTCGCGCTCAACAGCGTCTGGGGAGTCAAAAAGAATCGTTCTTATCTGCAGAATCAGCTCGTCTCCATCGGCCTCGCCATCGGTGTCGCGTTCCTTGCGATGGCTTCTGTTGCGCTCTCTGCGGCGCAGCGGACTGTCCTTCAGTGGATCTTCTTCGGCCACACGCAGAACGCTGTCTTCGCCTTAGTCGCCAAGGGCTTTCTGCAGATCGTCGCCCTCGGCGCCAGCATAGCGCTCTTCTTCCTCATCTACTGGGGCCTTCCGCACCGCAAGGTTCCCGCGCGAGCCGTGCTGCCCACCGCGATCGTCATGGGCGTCCTCTGGACCGCCGCCAAGTACATCTACATTCTTGTGCTGCCGCACCTCGATTTCCGCGCGGTGTACGGCCCCTTCGAGGTCTCCGTCGGCCTCATCACATGGGCCTTCATCTCAGGACTTCTGCTGCTCGGCGGCGCCTACGTCTCCGCAACCCGCCAGGCGCTCCGCGAGACCCGCGATGCCGAACTTCACAATCAATGATGTAGCGTCGGCCTCGTGTGGAACGACTTCACCACCAGGTCGTTCGGGTGGTCGCCCGCTGGAAGCATCGTCACCAGCGACGGCCCGTCCTTGCTCTGCATCCGGATAACCGCCACGTCCGATGACCCCGCGTCTGCAACCAATAGCAGATGCTCGTCGGTTGAGAATGCGAGCGCATCCGGCCGTGAGCCCGTGCGCACCGCTCCTACCATCCGTCCGTCGTCAATCGAGTACAGACTCACCGAATCCGCGCCGAAATTCGTCACGCACAGCGTCGAATCATCGCGGCTGATGATCCCGCGCGACGGCTTCGAGCCAATCACATACGTCCCCCGCATCTCATTGGTCCACGTCGAGATCTCCGAGATCGAGTCCGAGTCGAAGTTCGTCGTGAACACTTCATTGCCATTCGGCTCCAGCGCGATATGCGTCGGTGTCCTTCCTACGTCCAGCATGGTCAGCATCTGATCGTGCAGCAGCGTCGCATCCTGCTTTCCGCGCCACGAATCCGGTGCCGCACCCAGCCACATGACCATCACCTGGCGTCCGCCCGAGCAGGTTACAAAGGCCTTGCTCGAATCCGGCAGAATCGCTATGTCCGTCGCGCCCGCACAGCCCGCGAAGGCATCACGAAATGTCAACGGCGCGCCGGTCTCGTTGATCGAGTACACCGACACGCTGCCGGCATGCTGATTCGACACCACCAGCGTGCGGTTATCCGGCGCGACGCGCGCCACCCCGGGCCCTTCGCCCGTGGCAGCCACCCCAATCTGCCGCCGCGCATCCAGGTCGAGCACGCTCACCGTATTCGAACCTGAGTTCGGCACATACGCGCGTTTGCCATCCGGGGCCACCGCAATGAAGTACGGCCGCTGATGCACGCCAATCGTTGCGACAACGTTGTTTGTGGTCGCATCAATTACGCTCACTGAGTTGCTGCCTGAGTTGACCGCGTACACCTCGTTCTTCACGGGGTTCACCGCCAGCCCCGTCGGGTTCTTCCCCACCTGCAACACGCGGTCGCGTCGAAGGTACACCAGATCCAATACGGTTACGGTGTTCGAGCCGCCGCCCGTGACATAAGCAAACTCGTGGTAGTTCTCCGGATACTCAGGAAATCCGCTATGCCGGCATCCCGCCAGCAGAAAGCTCGCGCCGGCAACAAGAGCTGCGGCTGCGCGAAGGGCACGTCGACTGCGATCTTGCCGGATCAGGAACACGTCTTCCGAGTCTATGGGTGGGGTTGCGTAGTCGCAACGTAGAAGAAAATTCTGCGCAACCGATTTCAAAAAGCCGGGTTCGTTAGAGTGACGAGGCAGCCAGGCATGAGCGGCCCGTTGCAAGCGACCTCCTCGGACCAACGGATCAAAGCTACCCGCTTTGTTCCGTTGTTTTTTTGCCCGCAGTCCCTTTTCTGCTCCGCCGCCACTGAATTGCCAGCCACGTACCGTAACCGAACTGCAGAATCCACACTGCGCAATAGGCGTAAACCAGGTGGCGTTCCGAGAGTGTTGAAAAGGGAATCATCGAACCTCCAGAATCGGCCGCGGAGAGGACGGAACCGCAACCTCGCTCAGTTCTCCCGGATCAGCCTGCCGCCGCCGCTCAATCGCGTAACGAAGTCCAAGCACGAACGCACCCCACATCGCCCATCCGGCAAGATTCCAGAACACCGCCGGAAGCATGTGCGGATCGATCCCGGAATCCGCACCACCGCCGAACACCGGCGCCGGATGCTGCGTCCTCCACCATCGGATCGACATGAAGCAGATCGGAATATCGATCGCCGCGAAGATTGCGAGCACGGCCGAAAACACCGCCTTCTGATCACCCGTTGTCAGTCGCCGCAGCAGCAGGTAGCTCACATACAGCAGCCACAGCAGAAGGTACGTTGTCAGCCGCGCATCCCACGTCCACCAGATGCCCCACGCCGCGCGCGCCCACAGCATGCCCGTCGCCAGGCCCACCGATGCATACAGCACAGTAATCTCGGCCGAGGCCAGCGCAAACGCATCCGCCTTCAGTGCGCGCCGCGGATTCCTTCTGCGCCAGGCCAGGAACAGGAACGCCGCCGCGCAGTTCAGGTACGGAAACACGAAGCTCAGGATCGTGTGCGGAAAGTGATAGAAGAACACCCGGTAAAGGTTGCCCATCGTCGCCTCTTTCGGCGCCGTCATCGCCTCACGGAACCCCATGGCGAGAACGGCGAACGTAAGCGCGAGATAGAGGCTGGCCCACAGGGGAAACCGTTGTGTTTGGCTGCGATTGTTCACGTCTCTCAATTTTATCGTCACAATCTGTCAAACTCCTGTCCGCCAGCTGCGCGGATATCGCTCAATCGCCTGCTTCCAGCACCGTTTCGAACAGGAAGATGCAGGCTATCGTGAACACAACGTCATAGCCCACCAGCAGTTTGATCCACAGCCCAGGCTCGTACTCGCCGGTCAGCACGTTGGTCGTTGCCTGGATCATCGCCAACAGCGCCGGCATCGCGATGGGGCAGAGGATCAGGGGCAGCAGCAGCTCGCGGTTTCTGGTGCGAAGACTTAGCGCTGCAAAGAATGTTCCGTTCACCGTCAGGGCCCACGTTCCCAGCGGCAGAATCACCAACAGCAGCCACGCCTGTCCCAGCGGATGCAGGTTGTAGAAGATCGCGAAGACCGGCGCAAGCACCAGCTCAATAAAGCTGACAAAGATAAGATTCGCCAGCGCTTTTCCAAGAAAAAGCGCAGACGCCGGTGCAGGCGAGAGCCGCTGCGCATCCAGCACCTGGTTGTGCAGTTCGCGAGCCCAGCTCTGATTCAGTGCGGTTATCGACGCAAACAGCAACCCCACCCACAGCAATCCGCCGCTGATCTGGCGCGCAACCGTCGGATACGCCGTTGGATCGAAGGCGAGCGAGAAGACAACAACCACCAGCAGCGCAAAGAAGAGCATGCCGTTGATCAGCTCTCTCGCCCTCCACTCGAGCTGCAGATCCTTGCGCAGGTGCGTGAGCACGTGGCTGAAATAGCTCATCCGTGCATCCTCGGAGCAGTCGCTTGGGCCGCTTTTGTCAGATCCGCCAGCGTAGCTTCCGTCGCGCGCAGATAATCTGCAGGCGAGAGCACGATCTGCTGGCCGCGCTGTCCTGCCGAGATGGAAATCTGATCGAACAGCTCGATCGTCTCGTCGGCAAACGCACGAAACGGCTTCTTCGCCGCCAGCACCGTCACACCGCCTCGCACATATCCGGTCAGCGGCTCGACCTCCTTCAGTGCCGCAAGCTCGGCCTTGCGCGCACCCGCCGCTGCCGCCAGCTTCTTCAGGTCGAGTTCATCACCACCCGGAATCACCGCAAACAAGTGCTCTCCATCCGACGTGTGCGTCAGTAGTGTCTTGAAGACCTGCTCGATGGGCATCTCGATCTTGCGCGCGACGGAGATCGCCGTCAGATCTTCAGGATCAACCTCATAGGTGCGGATCTCATAACTGATGCCGAGTTTGTCGAGCAGGCGCGCGGCGTTGGTCTTCATTCGTCCTTCAATTCCTCGCAGTCAACTGCCCGGCCATCAGCGTCAGCGTCGTAGTCGCCAGCGGTCGCGCCAAATCGGCCTGGTGCGTCGTGACAAAGAGCGTGCGCGGAATCCCTTTGCTTCCCAGCTGTGCGAGATAAGCGCGCAGTCGTGCCGTCATCATCTGTATGGACGCCGCATCCATGTTGGAGAAAGGCTCATCCAGCAAAAGCAGATCAGGCTCCAGCATCAGCACGCGTGCCAGCGACGCCCGTTGCCGCATTCCCTGCGAGTACTCGCCAACCCGCTTCGGAAGCTGCGGATCAAGCCCGACATCGCGAAGCGCCTGCTCGCCTTTGGCGCTGTCGATTCCATAGAGCGAAGCAAAGTAGCGCAGGTTCTCGACGCCGGTCAGCTCGTCGTACAGCATCGGTGCGTGGCTCATGAATGCAAGACGATCGCGCTCCGAACGCGGTGTTCCACCGAGCACGGTCAGCGTACCCTCGCTCGGCGAGATGAGCCCGGCGATGACGCGCAGCAGCGTGGACTTGCCCGCGCCGTTCTCTCCCAGAAGCAGGACTGCGGCCCCTGGATGCACGCGCATCGAGATGTTCCGCAACGCGGCGAAGCTGCCGTAGAACCGTGAGACGCCGGAGAGTTCCAGGGCGGGTTGAATGTCGGGAGATGCGGGCATCGCTGCTATGCGAGTATAGAGCCAGCGCTCGGTACGAGACATAAGATGCGAGAGACGAGAAGAGTTGTCTGCGGCTTCGCAGCGGTGAGTGCACTGCTGCTGTGTGGTGTTCCAACGTCGTCAGCACAGAGCGCGACAGCTCTCCCCGGGCAGGATCGCGTGCTGGCACGCGAGATCTTCCAGCAACTCATCGAGACCAACACACAGGACTCCGATGGCAGCGTGACCGCGGCTGCGGAGAAGATGCGCCAGCGCCTGCTGGACGCAGGCTTTCCCGCCGAAGACCTCGTCCTCGCCGGGCCGAACGATCGCAAACAGAATCTTGTGGCACGCTATCGCGGCAAACCGGGCTCGACCTTGAAGCCGATTGTCACGATCTGCCATTTGGATGTGGTCGAGGCGCGAAAGGCCGACTGGACGACCGACCCGTATCAGTTCGTAGAGAAGGATGGCTACTTCTACGGGCGCGGGACGCAGGACATCAAGGAGGAGGACGCGGCCCTGGTCGAGACCTTCATCCGGATGAAGCGTGAGGGCTATGTGCCGGACAGGGATCTGGTGATTGCGCTTACTGCGGATGAAGAGGGTGGAGCGTCGAACGGTGTTGCGTGGCTGCTGGAGCACCGGCCGGACTTGATGCAGGCGGACTACGTGATCAATCCGGATGCGGGAGGCCTGGAGTTGCGGGCAGGGAAGCCGAGCGAGTTCGACGTGGAGGCCACCGAGAAGCTCTATGCGGACTTCGAGGTGACGGCGACAAATCCGGGCGGGCATAGCTCGCAGCCGCGCCCGGACAACGCGATCTACGAGCTGATGCACGCGCTGGCGAAGCTCGAAGCCTCGCCGTTTCCGGTGGACCTGAACGCGGTGACGCGTGCGGAACTGGAGGAAAAGGCGAGGATCGCCGAGAGGACCAATCCGCAGCGGGCGGAGTTGATTCGCGGCGTTCTGGCGAATCCTCCGGATTCGGCGGCTGTAGCGGAGTTCTCGAAAGACCCGACCGACAATGCGACGCTGCGGACGACTTGCGTGGCGACGATGGTCAATGCGGGGCACGCGCGCAATGCGCTGCCCGGAACGGCCCAGGCGAATGTGAACTGCAGGATTCTTCCGGGGCACTCGCAGGAGGAGATTCGGCAGAAGCTTATTCAGATTTTTGGCGATCCGAAGCTGACGGTGAGCTATGTGAATGACGCCGGCGAGGTGCTGGGGCTGGGGTCGGCGAAGAAGAGCATGGAGCCACCGCCGGCCCGGGAGGACGTCTACGGGCCGCTGCGGAGGGTAGTGCAGGAGATGTGGCCGGGGCTGCCGGTGGTGCCGACGATGTCGACCGGGGCCAGCGACTCCATCATCACCATGGGGGCTGGAATTCCGAGCTACGGGATCAGCGGGATGGGTGTGGATTTCGATGACGACCGGGCTCACGGGCGGGATGAGCGGATTCGCACGGAGGCGTTCTACGAGGGCGTCGAATTCCGCTATTTGTATATGAAGGCGTTAACTAAGTAGTACTCCCCCCCCCTCCCCCTTTTTTGCGCAAAATCTAGATGAAACAAGACTTAGGGGTGGACCTAATGTGCGCGGGTTGTATGGGGCAGGTCGAATATGCCCCTTTCCGGGGTGAGGTTTTGTCAAGCCTGGAGGGTCTAGCTGGGTGTGACTGGGGATGCGGATTTTTCTTGATACGACCGAGGGTCGTCGGGTAGGCTGGCGAGCCATATGTCCTTGTCTTATAACTATCCACCGCAAATGGCTTACCCGTCTGCCCCGCCGGTCTATCGGAGCTTTCCAGCTCCGCCGAGATTGCACTGGGCGTGGGTGCTGGTGCTGTCCATCGTGACGTTCCTCGTCTTCTGGGCGGCGTGGCTGGTGATACAGGCCCGGTGGGTAAAGAGAGCGACGGGCAATGCAAGGCCGTTCGCATGGACCATGGCGTACCTAGTCTTCCTTGTGGGGATACTACTTGCGACGACTGCGGGGAGCGTGTACTTCACCTTCACCGGCCACATGGGTATCTATGCCGTCTTCGTGGAGAAGTTGGCGAATCTGAACAGGGCTGTTGGTTTTCTGCTGTACATCGCGTCGGTGTACATGCTGAAGAGCGCGCTGGGGTCACAGCCAATCAGTATTCCGCTGCATGGGCTCGCGACGTTCTTCTTTGGGCCCGTTTACTTTCAGTATTATCTGCGGAAGTACAGCGTCGTGGGGAAGGTGGGGGAGCAGTTGAGCGGTTTTGTGGAGACGCCGCAACCGTAG
>DATNGO010000157.1:0-41123 GCA_035605855.1 Acidobacteriaceae bacterium
CTATTCGCGTAATCGCGAGGACATCACGGAGAGCTACCCGGAGTTGGAGGAGGCGTTCGCGAAGGTGAATGAGGCCGCCGAGGTGGATGGAGCAGGCGGACTGATTCTTGATGGAGAGATTCTCGGTTGGGACCTTGAGGCGGAACGCGCGCTTCCCTTCTCCGTGCTCGGCCAGCGTATTGGGCGAAAGCGCGTCGATGATGCAATAAGGCGCGCAATTCCCGTCATTTTCATGGCATTTGACCTCATGTGCGCGGATGGCGAACTGCTGCTGGCGTCGCCTCTTGCTGAGCGCCGTGCAAAGCTGGAGCGTATCGTCAATCGGTTCAGCGACATAACAGTGTCTGCGCTCGATGCGCCCAGGGTGCAGGCAGGATTGTTCCACGCGGAACATTTCGCCTCAGCGGTCGAAGTGTCTCGTCTGCGGCTCTCACCGGCGAAGATGGTTGAGAGCGCCGAAGGAATTGACCAGGCCTACCGCGATGCGCGTGCGCGCGCGAACGAGGGCGTGATGATCAAGTCTGCGGGGTCCGCGTACCTGCCGGGCCGGCGCGGGCTCGCCTGGCTGAAGTTGAAGCGCGAACTCGCAACGCTGGACGTTGTTATCACCGGGGCCGAGTACGGCCACGGCCGTCGCGCGGGTCTGCTCAGCGACTATACCTTTGCCATTCGTGGTCCTGAGGGTGAGTTGCTTAACGTCGGCAAGGCGTACTCAGGGGTCAGCGACGCCGAGATTCTGGAGCTGACGGAGTGGCTGAAGACGCACACAATTGAGGATTTTGGCTATTTTCGGACGGTAGAGCCGCTGCGTGTGCTGGAGGTCGCCTTCAACAACGTCATGCGCTCGGACCGGCATTCGAGCGGGTTCGCACTGCGCTTTCCGCGAATCCTGCGAGTCCGGGACGACAAACCGGTGGATGAGATCGACAACCTGGAGCGCGTCGAGGAGATCTATCAATCGCAACCCGACAAGACGCCGGGGGGCACCTCGGAGGATAAGATAATTATCCGCTGACCCGAACGGCCCGCCACATGCTGTGCAAAGGTTGTTTACTGCGACAAAAGCATTACAGACCCGGGCACAACCTTATGAGAATCTCTGGGTAGAATTGAGGTAGGCGAATGGAAAGAGGCAAAGTTCATTTGCTATCTGCCAATCACCTTAGGCCATCTTTATCGGAGTTTGTCTCAATGACCCCTTCCCCTCGGGCCCACCGCATTCCGCGGCTTCTGTCTATCTCATTCATTCTATTGGTGTTTATTGGATTTACGGCAAGCCGCTCCTGGGCTGAGCCGCCGCTGCTGACGCCCGGCGTGTTGCCGGCCGCCGAGTCGGCCCCGCCTACCTCCGGCCAGCGGTACGAGCTAAAGCTTTATCACCTGCACACCGGCGAGAGCCTGGATGTGATCTACCGGATTGGGAATACTTATATTCCCTCGGCGCTGGAAGAGTTGAATCATTTTCTCCGCGACCACCGCACGGAGGATGTGAGCCGCTACGATCCGAGCGAGTTTGACCTGCTGCACAATCTTTTGACCCGGCTGCACCGGCCGAACGCGACGATCGACATCGTCTGCGGCTACCGGAGTCCGTGGTCGAACAACTTCCTCCGGACGCGCGGCGGCACGGCCGACCCGTCGGAGACGGGTGTTGCGGAGCACTCGCAACACGTGCTGGCGAAAGCCATCGATATCCGCATCCCGGGCGTGAGCACCCGCAAGCTCGATCAGGCCGCGCTGAGTTTGCACGCGGGTGGCGTCGGATACTACCCGGTCAGCCAGTTCGTGCATGTCGACGTCGGCCCGGTACGCCAGTGGAGCTTCGGCGGAGCATCGCACGCTCGCCGGCACCATCGGCGCCGGGTTGCTGCCTGATTTTCAACTGAACTTTCTCCCCGAACATTGACCAAGCCCGTGCCGGTGCACGGGCTTTGCCGCGTCTGGGTGGCATTCTGGGCGGCATAATGAGCGAGGAGCCAATCGCCTTTCGTGAAGAGCTGGATCGAAATCTCAGAGTCGCGGCTGCGAAACAATGTCTCCGCGATCCGCGCCTCCGCGGGTGCAAACGCCGACATGCTCGCGGTCATCAAGGCCGACGGCTATGGGCACGGTGCGGAGCTCATTGCGCCGGTGCTCGTCGATGCGGGCGTGGCATGGCTGGGTGTGGGGGATGTCGACGAGGGCGCGCGCGTTCGGCGGGCTCTCGGGAATCGTGAAGCTCACGTGCTGGTGATGTGCGGGATCGAGCGGTCAGATGCTGACCGGATTGTGGAGCATCGGCTAACGCCCGTGGTTTGGACGCCGCAGCATGTGGAGGCGGTTGAAGCCGCGGCTGAGCGCGCCGGCAGGAGGGTTGCGGTTCATCTTGAGATTGATAGCGGGATGGCGCGGCAGGGGGCGGCGCCGGGGGTTGAACTGGAGTGTGTGGTGGCGGCGTTGCACCGTTCCAAGTGGTTGAGTCTGGAGGGCGTCTTCAGCCACCTGAGCTCCTCTGAGGTGCGTCACGGCGAACAAACCGCCAAGCAGCTCGATAGATTACAGGGCGCTCTCGACCTGCTGAAGAGGGAGAGTGTTGGCGCTGAGTGGATTCACCTGGCCAACAGCTCGGCGATCGATGAGGGTTCGACGATCGAGTGGATGCGGCGCCTGGCTGAGGAAGCGAGTGCAACCGTTCTGGTGCGGCCGGGACTGGCGCTCTATGGCTACTGCCTGCAGATTGAGAATGAGAACAGCGGCGGCCTGCCACGATCACCGGCGACGGGCGAACTCTGTCGCCAGATCCAGCCGGTGCTCACGTGGAAGACACGCATTATTGCAACGCGCGAGATTGCCCCGGGGCAGACGGTTGGCTATGGGGCGACGTTTGTCGCTGAGCATCCCATGCGGCTTGCCCTGCTGCCGGTGGGCTATGCGGATGGCTTGCGGCGCGAGGCGTCGAGCGGCTGCGGCAGTGGTTGGGTGAGGATCGCAGGACAGAGCGCTCCCGTGGTTGGGCGCGTTTCGATGAACCTGACGGTGGTGGACGTGACGGGGATTGCCGAGGCGGGCGAAGGAGTTGAGGTGACGCTGCTCGGCGAGGGCGTTACGGCAGAGGATCATGCGCGCTGGTGCGGGACGATTGCTTATGAGATTCTCTGCGGTGTCCGGGCAGTTCGACGGCTCGTATAAGGGTCTGCATCCAAGGTCTTCAGAGCGGCACTCCCGGCGAAGTTTCAGGGGGTTGCGAGGATAAACTAGAGAAGATGTTTGCCGGGCTTTACGAGAGCTGGATGGTCGCGTGGGAGACGGCGCTGACCACCCGAGACGAGAACCGCGTCGAACGGCCGCTGGAGTGGGGGTTCGGCCATCTGTCCGACTGCGGTGGTCTCCATGCAGCCCGAGAGGTTGCGAGGCAGGAGTATTCCCCGCTGGAGGCGATGATGGCGCTCAATCATCGGATCGTTGCCGATCCGGAGAGCTTCTTCGCCTACAGGACGCCGACCGACTTCAACATTGAGCAACGTTTTCCCGAGCTGCATCCGACGAACGTTCGTCCCGAGACGATCGAGCAGGAGCGGGAGTGGCAGCGGCGGGCCGAGACGGGGGAGTTGCGACGTGAGCCGTTCCTGCGCTGGTCCTCTGCGGTGAAGACCGGCGTGGCGGAGAACGACTATGCGAATGCGCGCTGGTATCCGACGCCGCCCGGAACCGGCTTCATCGATCAGCGCACGGGCCGTCGGCGGCGGCAGGCGATCATCGTCATGCCGCAGTGGAACGCCGACGCCTTCTCGCACAACGCGCTGTGCGAGCTGTTCAATCGCTGGGGCATCGCCTGCCTGCGCCTCTCGAAGCCGTACCACGATGTGCGGCGGCCGGCGGAGTTGGAGCGCTCCGACTACGCGGTGAGCTCAAACCTGGGGCGCACCATTGCCGCGGCGCGCCAGGCGGTTGTGGACGTGCGCAGTGCAATCGATTGGCTGGAGACGCAGGGCTATGAGCAGTTCGGCGTGCTGGGCACAAGCCTGGGCAGCTGTTACGCGTTTCTTGCGGCGGCGATGGATCCGCGCATCGAGGTCTGCGCGTTTAACCATGCATCAACATATTTTGGTGATGTGGTGTGGACGGGACAGAGCACGCGGCATGTGCGCGCATCGCTGGAGCATGCGGGTCTCACGCGCGATCAGGTGCGCGGAGTTCTGGCGGGCGTCAGCCCGATGAGCTTCATGAAGGAGTACGCGCGCTGTGCCGAGCGGCAGACCCTGGTGGTGCATGCGACCTATGATCTGACCTTCCTGCGCGAGCTGTCGGTGGATGTGCTGAAGAGCTTTGACGAGTACGGGATTCCGTATGTGTCGAAGGTGCTGCCGTGCGGTCATTACACGACCGGCGAGGCGCCGTACAAGTATCTCGACGGATGGTATCTGGGGAGCTTTGTGTGGAAGGCGTTTCGCAGAATGGCTTCGCGGCGCCCGATGAAGCGGCGCGCCTGAAGTCCCGGAGGCTAGAGTCCGGCAGGGAAAAGTGAAGGGATGAGGCGGTGCGCTGCGCGTACTGCGAGTGATGGCTGCGATGCAGTGGCGGGGCTGAGCAGCGTCAGGTTCGCGCCGGAGCGATCGCGCGTGGCTCGCTGTGCGATCTCACGCTCAACCTGCGCGACGATTGCGTGCGTCTGGGCAAGCCGGTTGAGATGCTGCGACACCTTGCGCAACGGGTTTTGGTGAACCAGATGAAGGCCGCGATAGCGCCGCGGAGCTGGTATCAACTTCGCGGCGCTGGTTGGAGGTGGAGGATGAAGGGTCGAGGTTGCACGTGACGTGGCAGCAGTCCCGGGGGGAGTGGGGAAGGGTATTGTGCGGGCTGCCACGGTCCTACCTTTCTGCTCGATGTTGCGGCCGGCAGGAGTTCCCAGGGCGGAAACTCCTGCCAGTCCGAATGGCCCGACTTAGCTGGCCTGGACCTCCGCGCGGGTAGGTCCTGCTACGGTTGCTGAAGCGCTGAAAGGAAGCGTGCTTCGCCCAGACAGGTGAACAGAAGCACGCGAGGCCCGAATACTTGCAGGAACCAGTTGCGGTTCCAAGGGAAGAATGCCTCGGAGGTACGAAAGCAGCTATCCCACTCAAGCCACGTAGAGACTCTCGTGGGTGGGACGGGGATTGCGACCTTTGGGGAAGGGCGTTCCGCGCAACGTCGTACAATCGCACATAGATATGCCGATTGATTTGACTGCTCCCCTTGCCGCAGCCGATCCCGAGATTGCGGTGCAGATTCGCAATGAAGTTGTCCGCCAGCACGAGGGACTTGAGATGATCGCGAGCGAAAACTTCGTCTCGCGCGCCGTGCTGGAAGCGGCGAGTTCGGTCTTTACGAACAAGTACGCAGAGGGTTATCCCGGCAAACGGTACTACGGCGGATGCGAGTTCGCCGATGCGGTGGAGAATCTGGCACGCGACCGCGTCAAGAAGTTATTTGGAGCCCAGCACGCGAACGTGCAGCCTCACTCCGGTTCGCAGGCCAACGCGGCGGCGTACATGACGCTGCTGGAACCCGGCGACACAATCCTTGGGCTGGATCTGGCGCACGGCGGCCACCTGACACACGGGCACCGGCTGAACTTCTCCGGCAAGCTTTATCGCGTTGTCGGGTACCAGGTGCGCAAGGATACCGAGACGGTCGACTACGACCAACTGGAAGAGCAGGCGATTGCCGAAAAGCCAAAAGTGATCATCGGCGGCGGGTCGGCGTACCCGCGTCAATTTGACTTCGTGCGCATGCGGCAGATTGCGGACAAGGTGGACGCGAAGCTGGTGATCGACATGGCGCACTTCGCCGGACTGGTGGCTGGCGGCGTGCATCCGTCGCCGGTGCCACACGCGCATGTGGTGACCTCGACCACGCATAAGACGCTGCGCGGACCGCGCTCCGGGCTTATTCTCAGCCAGCAGGAGTTCGCTGCCGGCATCGACCGCAGTGTTTTCCCGGGACAGCAGGGCGGGCCGCTGGTGCACATCATCGCAGCGAAGGCAGTTGCCTTCGCCGAGGCGCTGCAGCCCGAGTTCAAGGCCTACGCCACGCAGGTGGTGGCGAACGCGAAGGCGCTGGCCGAGGCCATGCAGGCGGCGGGCTACAGGGTGATCTCCGGGGGAACCGACACGCATTTAGTGCTGGTAGATGTCTTCGGGCGCGGCATGCTGGGCTCCGAAGCCGAGGTCGCGCTGGGCGCTGCCGGTATCACGGTGAACAAGAACGCGATTCCGTATGACACGAATCCGCCGCTGAAGCCGAGCGGCATTCGCATCGGCTCCCCTGCGCTGACGACGCGCGGCATGAAGGAAGCGGAGATGCGGACGATCGCGGGCTGGATCGCCGAGGCGCTGGAGCATCGTGCCGACGAGGCGCGATTGGGCGCGATCCGTGGCCGGGTTGGCGAGTTGGCGGAGCGGTTTCCGCTCTATGGGTGGATGCGCAGTTAGTCGTGTAGTATCGCTGCGGATATTCCTCATGGATATGGTTTTGTTGCTCGGTGTGGTCACCGGTATGCGCAGCATGACGGCTATCGCGGCGCTGGCCTGGGCTGTGTGGCTGGGGCTGGTGCCGGAGCAGGGGTGGGCGACATGGATCGCACATCTTGTCGTCGTGATTATCTTGACCGCGTGCGCGCTGGGCGAATACGTCGCCGACACGCTGCCTAAGACGCCGAGGCGCACCGAGCTCGGACCTGCACTGCTACGAGTTGCGATGGGCGCGCTGGTAGGTGCCATGGTGGCGGCCGCGATCGATGAGCCGGTGGCGGGCGGAATCATTTTTGGCGCGGGGGGCGCGATCATCGGCGCGTGGGGCGGTTTCTTTGTGCGCATGACGGTCGCGCGCATCTTCCGGCGGGATCTTCCCGGGGCGCTGCTGGAATCAGCATCTGCAATCGCTCTGGCGATTCTGGCGCTCGCGAGACTGCATGGCGGCATTGTTCTGGATATGCAAAAGGCCGTGAGCTGACCGCGGCAACAGCAACAGCTGCAGGAGTTACTTGCCCAGGTACATGCGGTAGCGGGTTTCGATGACGCCTGTACTGCGCGCGAGATTCAGCTTGGCGACGTTGTCCTGATAGAGAGCCTTGACCAGCTGGAATTGCGCTGCTGTCACAGAGGCCTGTGCGTCGACGACAGCGAGGTTGTCCTCTACACCGGCGGTGAAGCGGTCGCGCTCATCGGCGAGCTCCTGCTGTGCGAGTCCGATGTTGCTTTGAGCAACCTTGACCAGCTGATCGGCGGACTGAACGTCAAGCATCGACGCACGAATCTGCGCATCGATGGTGACGCGCAGATCGCTTTCGCGTTGATGCAGCGCCGTGAGCTGTGCGTTCACCTGGTCCGCCTGGCCGCGCTGCCCGGCCTCGCGGAAGATGGGGAACTTGAGGCTGCCCTCCGCGGTGAAGACGCCGTGGTAAAGGCCCGTGGTCTCACCGAGCACGCCATAGAAGCCGTTGAACGCGAGCGTTGGCAGACGCTGATAGCGCACCGCGCGCAGCTCGCGGTCCGCTACCTGAATCTGCGCCTCGAGGCTCAGAAGGTCCTTGCGGTGCCGATACGCGGTGGCCTTGGCTCGATCGAGATCCATGTCAGCGAGTTCGGTGAAGGGGGCCGTATCGGTGAGCTCGAGCTTTTGTCCGGCGGGCAGGCCCATGATGCGATTGAGCTGAATCTTGTCTTTGGCGAGCTGGTTGTCAGCTGCGATGGTGGCCTGCTGGCGCTGCTGATACTCCACTTGTCCGCGGAGTTCGTCGAGGCTGGTGCCGACGCCGGCCTTGCGCCGCTGCCTCGCCTGGTCGAAGAGCGTGTACGCGGCGCGTGCCTGCGCCTGCGCATTGGTCAGGTTGGTCTGGTCCGCGAGCACCTGCAGGTAGGCCGACCCAACCGCGAGAACGAGATCGCCCCGGCTGGTGAGCGCGTCGAGATCAACGACCTCTGTCTCGCGTTTGGCGCCCCTGTAGAGCTCATACGCGGGGATGTCGAAGAGATCCTGGTTGGCGCTGATCATCGCCTGGGTGGTATTCACCTTCACGATCGTCGAAAAGCCGGCGGGAGTCAGGCCGAACTGGGAGAGGAGGCCTCCGAGCGACTGCGGCTTGAATCCCAGTGCCGCGAGGTTGATCTCGTCCCTGCCGGTGGAAGCTGATGCGCGCAGCGAGGGCAACAGTGCATTGATGACGCCGAGCTGCTCGCCGCGAACGGACTTCTGCCTGGCGCGATCGTAGATGAGCCGCACGTTGCGCTCGAGGCCAAGCGAGATGGCGTCGTCGAGCGAAATGCGCAGTGGAGTATCAGAGGGCTGTTCGATTGCGACGCCGTTCGGCCCAGCGAGTGTACCCGGCGCCTTGAAGGTAAAGCCGGAGCCAGCCGGACGCCCCAGCGCCTCGTCCTTCTGCGACAGCAGAACCGCGCTCGGTGCGGAGGGAAGATTGTGGTCCTGCGCAGTCGAGGGAGCCGGCACGTTTTGCCCGAGAGCAGGCGCAGCGCACAGGAGTGCGACAAGGGCAAGCATCACCAGAACGCCTTGAACCCGATTTTGGCGGGAGCTGTGAAACAACTTGTTCACTGTCGGTATTAGAGTGTCTCGCACCGTCCGGAGATGCGAAAAGCTGTCGGGGCGATGCTGGTTTTCTGGCCTGGCTGGTTCGATTACTAGTCAGCGCCCAATTGCTGGGCGGCGTCTCTCAGGGTCTGCGCGGTCGACGCCTTCCACTCCGTCTTCACGTCGTCCTCCTGCTGCCCGATGGTGTGAAAGAGGAGTGCGTGGCCGCCGATGTGGACGTGGGTCTCAGTGATCTGCCAGTATCCGTCGCCGACCATCCGGCGCTCGACGTCGAAGGTGCCCCCGCGGTCGAGCTTGCCGAGGATTCCCCAGCCAATGCGGACATCCTGGCTGAGCTTGCCGCGCAGCGTGCGGATGCGATGACTGTCCTTGGAAATGATCATCTGGCCGACCATGATCCCCATCACGCGCGACTGCATATCGGGCGGATCGAAGTCAGGGTTGGGGCGAAAGTTCAAGGTGAGCAAATCTCCATTTTCGCCGCCGCGGGTCCAGATGAAGGCGTCAGGAAGCATCTTCGACAACTCGGTCGCCTGTGCGTCGTCGTGCTGGGCGGCCTTTCGGGCCTTCGCCTGCGCAGCGGGGTCATTCACATAGTTTTGGATCCGGCGGGTCTCGGCGGCCGCGGCCTGAGGACTGAGTGGATGGCCGTTGAGTTCGATCAGCCGGCGCAGCGTACCCTGCGGAGTCTCGATCGAGGTGTAAACGGCATTCTTCTCCGGGGTAATGTTGCTCTCGCGATAGGTCCAGATGCTCTTGTCGGTCTGGTTGGCCTCGAGCTCTGCCTTGACGGCCGAGCGAACGGCATCGAGCGCAGATGGATCAGAGCCCTGTGACTGCGCCGGAAGGCTCGAGCACAGGAGAAACATCGTTATTGCTGCCGTTGAAAGAACTCCCCGAAGCCTTGGCCTGCAGTGCATATACCTCATCCTAAGCGGGTTGGATGCAAATACGAAGGAGTAGCGCAGCGGGAGTGAAGAGGCAGTTACTCGGGAACGATCTTCACAAACACGCCATCGGGCAGCTTTGCATCGCCCAGCAGGTGGACAACGCCGTCGCGGGTAAAGCCGCGCAGCATCGGCGGCGCGGAGGCTGGATGCTTCGGGTATGGCGTCGCACGAGCTTCGCGCTTCTGCTCTGAAGAATCTCTACCTGAATCGCGTCTGGCTTCGCGCCCCATTCCGCGATCCATCGCCAGGTTGGCGAGCCGGTCGGCCTCTTTGTTCTTATGGCGCAGCGCGTGGGTGATCTGAAACTCGTCGAGCTGCGCGATGCGGCTGCGCGCCTCGGCCCAGAGTGCCTTCAGGTCGGGCGAGTTCACTTTGAAGCGCCCCTGAATCTGCTTCACCATCAGCTCGGAGTCGGAGACCACGCGCAGGCGGCGATAGCCGTGCTCCAGCGTCCACGCCAGTACACCGAGCAGGCCGGAGTACTCCGCATAGTTGTTCGTGCGGACACCTAGAAACTCGCTAAGCTCCGCCACTGTCTCGCCGTCCTCGGTCTGCAGCACGGCGCCGTAACCAGCGGGGCCCGGGTTGCCGCGCGCACCACCGTCGCAGTGTCCGATGAGCCACTTTTCAGGGTTCAGGCGGTTTGGGGGAACACGAGGTTGTGAGGGCTCGGGGAACAGCGACGGCATCGCCCCAAGTGTATGCCAAGCGTGCTGTGAGTGAGGCTTAGCCTGTGGGAAGGAAGATCTCGAGCTTGCCGTCAGGTGTCTTGCGGAAGACGTGAAGCACCCGGCCGTGCGCGTCGACGTGGCGGAAGAGAATGCCGTCCTTTGAAAACTCCATATCGCTGAAGCCTATGACCTTGCCACCGAACGGGCCGCGATTCTCTGGCGGTATCGTCCAGTCGACGAGCTCGGCACCGCCGCCACCGGAGATGAGAAAGCTGGTCGGATGTCCGGCGAACTCCAGGTGCTGCAAATCGTGGTCATGCCCGGAGATCCAGAAGTCGACCTTATGTTCGCGAATGAGCGCGTCCCAGTCGCGGATGAGGATCTTCTGATCCCTGTGTATGCCATTCGTATAGAGGGGATGGTGGCAGACCACGGCGACGAAGGGCGTCGTGCGCGGCCTGGCAAGCTGGGCGCGAAACCAGGCGTCCTGCTGGTCCCGGTCCTGCTTCTTCATCTCGAAGCTCCAGGGAAGGAATCTGTCGGCGCCACGCTTCATCCCGGGCAGGTTGGTGTCCAGGCAGATGAAGGTGATGACAGGGTCCTTTTGCGGATACTGAAAGCTGTACCACCGCGCGGGCAGCGTCCAGCGCGTGCCCCTGGCCTGCGCTGCGTAGCCGAGTTCGAGGTCGACCTTGCTGGACACCTTCCGCTCGTAGTCGTGATTGCCGAGCACCACGTAGCAGGGGCCCGGGAAGTGCGAGGAGGGATACATCTGCTCAAACTGCTGCTGCCAGCGCCCCGACAAGTATCCCACTCCCATTTCGCCGTACCAGTTGTCGCCCAGCATGAAGAGCGCGCCGGGCTTGATGTGCCGTTGATCCACCCACTGCTTCATCGCCCGGGCGGTGGCGGTCTGCTGGTCGAGATACTTGTCTGTGCCCCAATCGCCAATCAGAAACATGTGCGGAGCGTTCGGATCGGGGGGCGGCGCGGACTTCGGAGTGACCGCGGCCTGGCCCGCAAACGCGAGGCGCGGGGCGGTGGCAGCCAGGGCCGAAAAAGCGAAGGTCTGGCGTAGAAACTGGCGGCGGTTCAGCTTGGGGTCAAGCGGGTTAGACATCAGGCTCCGGCGTCCTTGCGGCTCCACCCCCATAAGACGCGCGAAGGCGCCCGGACGACGTACCGGTCAAAGGTCGTATGACAAAGACTTCATTGGTGCTCACCTTGTCCTTGAGGGGACGTCTACCAAGGTGTAGCAGGAACCTGACCTCCGGAGTCAGACTGAAAATGAGCATCAGCGATGTGATCGTCCTGGGCGGCGAACGCCGCCGGCGTCCCCTCCTTGCACCTGAAGTGGGGGAGAGTGACGACGGCGTAAAATCAGTAGTGATGTCGTCAAATGTTGCCGCCCAATCGAGTATCCGCGCCAGGCTGACAGCGGAGCAGCTGGAAGCCCGCCAGCAGCAGCGCGCAGAAGATGATGAGCTTATTCGCGCGGCGCAGAAAGGCGACCGTTCGGCCTTCGATGCACTGGTCCGACGGTACGACCGCAGTGTTCTGCGGCTGGCGCTGCATATGCTGGGCAACGAGCAGGACGCTCAGGATGTGCACCAGGAGGCCTTCATCAAGGCCTACCGGCATCTCTCGAACTTTCGCTTCGAGTGCTCGTTCTACACCTGGCTGTACCGGATTGTGACGAATCTGTGCCTGGATCAGCTTCGTCGCCGCAAGAGCCGCAGAGAAGATCCCTCGACCGTGATGGACGCGGCCGGCGAGGAGATGGACCTGATGGCGAACCTTCAGGACGAACGCGCGACTGCGAACCCCGCGCGAGAGTTGGACCGCAAGAACATGAACGCTGCGATTCAGAGCGCGTTGGATTCCCTGACCCCGCGCGAACGCACCGTGTTTGAACTGAAGCATTACCAGGGGCTGAAACTGAGGACCATCGGCGAGATGCTCTCGACGACCGAGGAGACAGCTAAGAACACACTCTTCCGCGCGACACGCAAGCTGCGGGCAAAGCTCGTGGATGTTCGCTGACAGTGGATGTTCGCTGACAGATGTGCGCTCAGGGAGAGAGTCGAAGTCGAAGAAATACCGCTGGCGGGCGGGGATGGTTAGCAGATCCGCTGCGGGACAATATGAAGCGCGTTGGAGAGGCTGGTTGGAGTACGCATCATGAACTGTGAGAGTGCACAACAGAACATAGTTCTCGCGCAGTATGGCGAGCTGCCGGACGACCTGCAGCATCAGCTCGAGCAACACCTGGGCCTGTGTGAGGAATGCCGCCGCGAATGGAATGCAATGCTTGCGCTCAGCGAAGAGCTCGCGCAGCATCCACTTGCTGAACCTTCACCGAATCTGCTGGCCGCGTCCCGCATGCGTTTGGATGAAGCGCTGGACGCGATGCCGCCGAAGTCTGTCACGCACAGGTTCTGGGGTAACGCCTTTCGCTGGATGGGCTACGTGCAGGGCGCGCCGGCGCTGACGGTGTTGCTGATTGGGGTCGGATTCCTCGGCGGAAATATCATTGCGCGCTACCAGGCCGCACATGTTCCTCCGCCTCCGCGGACCGTGGCCACGACGAACGCCTCGCAGAGCGCCATTGCGAACGTCCTGGACATCAAGCAGACTCCTGACCCGCAGATTGTGCAGGTGAAGTACAACAGCCTGGTGCCGGAGACGATGCAGGGATCGCTCAACGACCCGCAGATCCGTCAGTTGGTGATGCTGGCGACGAAGATGTCGGCCAATCCCGAGGTTCACAAGGATGCTGTCTCTCTGCTCGTGAATCAGTGCCGTGCAACGGCTGGTTGCAGTGACGACGGCTCGAATGGCGACGCCTATCGCGGCACGCTGCTTGCGAGCCTGCACTATGACAAGGACCCGCAAGTGCGACTGAACGCGCTTCAGGGCTTGCAACCGTACGTCTCACAGAGCGAAAGCGTGCGCAACGCAGTGCTGGATGCGCTGATGAACGATCAGAGTTCCGACGTGCGCAGCGCGGCCATCTCGATGCTGGAGCCGGTACAGGCTGACTCGAGCGTGCGGCGTGTGCTGCGCTCGGTATCGACGCAGGACTCCAGCGCAGCCATTCGCAATGCATCGTTCCAGGCGCTTCAGGGCTCGGCTGATATCGAGTAGGGTGTAACCGATGCAGCATGAAGCCATCATCCGGAGAGAGTGGCGGAGGCGGCTCCGGAGCAGCGTTGCCGTGTGCCCCGGCGAAAAGAATCGCTTAGGCCATCGGGCGCGCAGACTCAGCCTTGCAGGCGCGTCGCTGGTCCTGCTTGTTCTCCTCGCCGCTCCCGTAGGCCGCGCGAATGCTGCTGCGCCCGCCGGGCCGCAGCGGCCGCCCGGCTATCTTGGCATTGAGTTCCACGACCTGACAAACGAGCAGGCAACTGCGCTGCACCTGCGAGACAAGCGCGGTGTTGAAGTGCTGCTGGTCGATCACGACGGTCCTGCCGCGTCGGCGGGTCTCAAGCCGCACGATCTCATCACCGGACTCAACGGTCACATTGTTGCCAGTGGTGAGGCGCTTCGCCGCATGATCCGTGACACCGGCGCAGGCGTCGAGGTGAAGCTCTCCATCTTTCGCAACGGGAGCCCGATCATGATTCGCACGAAGCTGGCCAACCGCGAGGACGTGGAGCGGAAGGCGTGGGCGCGTGTGACCCAGGGAGCACCGCCACCGCCTCAAGGAGCGATCATCGAGGGCTACTCCGAGTTTTATATGTCTGGTCCGGCGCCTGTGCCACCCGCGGCCGCGCCTCGCACGCCGCCGCCGCCGCACACCCAGGGCTTTATCGAGAGCATGCTGCACGGCCCGTTCACGGGACTTGTGGTGGCGGCCATGCAGCCTCAGCTTGCGGACTACTTCGGAGCCCCGAAGGGCCAGGGACTCTTAGTGCAATCCGTCGAGAACGGAAGCCCTGCCGCCAGCGCAGGCATTCATGCGGGGGATGTGCTTCTGCGGGCGGATGGTCAGCTGATGCACTCGACCTCTGACTGGACAAAGCATCTTCACGCGAGCAAGGGTAAGCCGATGACCCTCGATATGCTGCGCGACCATCAGCCGATAACCCTGACGCTGCAGCCCGACGCGAAGAAGCACTAGCCGCTGCAGGCGTTGCTAAAGAACACGGCTGTGCTTGTATCCGGCGGTGGTCAATGCAGCAAGTAATTCCTCCACCTGCTCGCGTCCGCGAGTTTCCATCGTGATATCGATGACGGTGTCTCCGAGATTGACGCCGTAGTATGCGCGGTTATGCAGTGTATCGACGATGTTGGCGCGATGCGCCGCGATGATCTGCGTCAGTTCCGCGAGAGCTCCTGGCCGGTCGAGGAGATGGATCCGCAGGCGAATCAGACGGCCGTCCTGAACGAGACCGCGCTCGATGATGCGGCTCAGCAGCGTCACGTCGATGTTGCCGCCGCCGACAATGACGGCCGTGCGCGTGAATGCCGGCAAGGACGTCCGGCGCTGCAAAACCGCAGCGAGTCCGACAGCGCCTGCACCCTCGGCGAGCGTCTTCTCGCGTTCGAGCAGAGTGAGAATCGCCGCAGCAATCTCATCCTCATTCACCGTAACGATCTCGTCGACATAGCGTTCGACGACTGGAAAGGTCACCTCGCCCGCGCGCCGCACGGCGATGCCGTCAGCGATGGTCGTCGCCGGCTCGAGCGTTACCGGATGATGCGCAAGCAGAGCTTCCTTCATCGACGGAAGACGCGCGGTCTGCACGCCGATGACGCGCACGTCAGGCTTCGACTCCTTCACCGCGCACGCTATTCCGCCGATGAGTCCACCGCCGCCAATCGGCACCACGACCGCTTCGAGGTTCTCAATCTGCTCGAGTAGTTCGAGTCCGATCGTCCCCTGGCCGGCCATCACCAGCGGATCGTCGAACGGGTGAATGAAGGTCATGCCCTCGGCCTGGCAGCGCCGCGTCGCTTCTTCGCAGGCTTCGTCGTAGTTGGCACCGTGCAGCACTACCTCGGCGCCGAAGCCGCGCGTCGCCTGTACCTTCACCAGCGGCGTAGCCAGCGGCATCACGATCACCGAGCGAATGCCGCGCTGTGTCGCATGATGTGCGACTCCCTGCGCATGATTGCCCGCGCTGGCCGCAATCACGCCGCGCTCTGCCTCCCGGGGTGTTAGCGTCGCGATCTTGTTCAGCGCGCCGCGCTCCTTGAAGCTGCCCGTCATCTGCAGGTTCTCAAGCTTCAGGAAGATGCTCTGTCCGGTCTGGCGCGAGAGTGTCTCCGAGCGCGCGCAGGGCGTCCGGTAGATCGCTCCATTCAATCTCTCGCGAGCTTGCTTGATATCCGCGAGCGTGAGGTTTTGTGCGGGTGTAGTGCCCATTGTCTCTATGGTAGTCGAGTCGCGACCACTGCTCTCTCAGCGGCTGAAGTGCGTCTCCAGCTTCTCGCGATGCCGCTCCAGCCCGAGGTCGATCAGCCGATCGATGAGCTTCGCATACGGCAGGCCACTCGCGCCCCATAGCTTTGGGTACATGCTGATTGAGGTGAAGCCGGGCATGGTGTTGATCTCATTCAGCACAATCTCCGAATGCTTACCCCTGGCCGCGGGCGCCATGAGGAAGTCGACACGGGCCAGTCCGGCACAATCGCAGGCACGGAAGGCAGCAATCGCCATCGCGCGAATCTTCTTCTCCTCGGCCTTTGTCAGCTTCGCGGGAATGATGCTGAGGCTCTCGTCCGGGCCGGAGAGCTCGTACTTCGCCTCGTAGTCGTAGAACTCCCTGGCCGGCACGATCTCACCGACGACGCTGGCTTCCGGCGCATCATTACCCAACACCGCGACCTCAAGCTCGCGCGGCTTCACACCCGGGCCGCCAACGCCCTGCTCGACGACGATCTTGCGATCAAAGCTCGCGGCGAGATCCATGGCCGGCCCCAGCTCCGCGCGATTGTGCACCTTACTGATGCCCACCGAGCTTCCCAGGTTCGCCGGCTTCACGAAGAGCGGATACTTCAGAGCTTTCTCAATGGCTTTCGTCGCCCGCCTTCCATCCACCCGCCATTCGGACCGCAGCATCGATACATGCGGTGTGATGGGCAGCCCAGCCGCGAGAAACAGCCGCTTCATGGCATCCTTGTCCATGCCAGCCGCCGAGCCCAGAACTCCGGAGCCAACGTAGGCGACGTCGGCCAGCTCAAACAGCCCCTGTATCGTGCCGTCTTCGCCGAAGGTTCCGTGCAATACCGGGAAGACTACATCGAGGCCTGTGCGTGCACCGGGTTCTGCAGCGGCGGCAACCAGAGTGATGCCCTCCTCACCGCGCGCGCCGCTCGGCGGCTTGCCGCTTCCAAGCAGATTCCGGGCCGCGCCGCTGGTGAGCCAGCGGCCTCCTTTGGTGATGCCGAGCTCGACCACGTCGTATTTTTTGCGGTCGATTGCCTGAAGGATAGAGCGGGCGGAGCGGAGCGAGACCTCGTGCTCGCCGCTGCGACCGCCGAAGAGAACACCAACGCGAAGTTTCTTGCGGGCCATCTCTTCCAGTTTGGAGCAGACCGAGCCTGTGCATGGGCTCGGGGCAGACCGATGAACCTTGGAGTACACCTTTATTCAGGATCCGGCTGTTCCCAGTGCTCACTGCAGCTGCGGGGAACTCTACGCCTGGCCCGAGCGTCCAACGGCGAAGAGGTGAACCAGCGATGAACTATGTGCGGCTCGGCCAGACCGGCGTGCACGTCTCTCCCCTCTGTCTCGGCATGATGACCTACGGCTCAAAGAAGTGGCGTGAGTGGGCTGAGCGAGGACGAGGTCAAGCGCCTGGAAGAGCTCTATGAGCCGCACCCGGTCCTCGGACACAGCTATTAACTAACCGGAAGTTGCAGTTCCTGCCGGTGTACGGGTCGTATCCCTCTGGTCTGCTGCTTGTTAAGCTTGAATTACCGCGCGTCCCTTAGAAAACGCTAATCCAACCTGGCTGCCAGATTAGAGAAACCTTTTCTTTCGCCGCGCGGAATGCGTCTCCACGTGCTCTGTGTCTTGTGTGAGTTTTTGTCGCATAACAGAACAGTGGAGACTTCGGGACCTGCGCTTGCCGCTGCGTTGTTTTGCGAGCTTTGTATCGGCCTGTGGCCGCCCCTCCAACCAGCGATTCGCGGGCGATTTCCGCTGCGTCTCACTTGTTCTGCTCCTCGCTCTGGGTGTCCCAGCAGGGCACAGTCAGGTTGTCTCTGCCGCGGCGCGGCAGCAGCGCGTCCGCGATTTTCTCGCGCGGCGCCGGACCGCCGATGGCACTACTCCCGCGCGCGCGCGCGAAGATGCGCAGGCGCAGCACGCAACCCTTTTGAGCCGCAACGCAATCCGTGCCCATAATGGCTCCTCGACACCTCTCACCGCACCCTGGCAGCCGCTGGGCCCAAGCTCGGTCCAGACGCAACGTTACGGCAACATCACGGGCCGCGTAACCGCGATCGCTCTCGATCCCAACGACACCAGCGGCAACACGGTCTACCTGGGGACCACAGGCGGCGGTGTCTGGAAGTCGACCGCGGTCGCTGGGCCGCTCTCGGGCGTCACCTTCGCTCCGCTCACCGACACGCTTCCGGTGTTCAGCATCAGCTCCGGTTCCAGCACGATCCCATCGCTCTCCATCGGCGCCGTGGCGGTCCAGCCGGCGCCGAACCCCGTCGTCCTCGCCGGTACAGGCGACCCCAACGACGCGACGGACTCTCTCTACGGCGAAGGTATTCTGCGCTCGACAGACGGCGGCCAGACCTGGACCATCGCTACTCTCGCGCAGGACCAGATCGGTGGGGTCTCCTACATCCACGCGTTTGCAGGGCTGTCGACTGCCGCCCTTGCCTGGAGCACCGCTTCGACGAACCTCGTCGTCGCTGCCCTGTCGTTCTCGCCCGAGGCAGCCATCGTCGATGCGGCGCCTTCCTCGTCGGTGGCCGGCCTCTATTACTCCACCGACGCCGGCATGACATGGCACATGGCCAGCCTCTACGACGGTGCGCGGGTTGTGCAGACGCCCCAACCCGCCGGCACCGGGCAGGTCGGAAACGCCGCCACCTCGGTTGTGTGGAATGCGACACGAGGTCTTTTCTTCGCCGCTGTGCGCAGCCACGGATACTACAGCTCACGGGACGGAAAGACCTGGACACGCCTTGCCACACAGCCCGGCACAGGCCTCACATCGGCGAATTGCCCGGTCGGCGCGAACGGCCAGGGCAGCGCTACCTGTCCCATCTTCCGCGGGACGCTTGCCGCGCAGCCAACAACTGGCGATCTCTATGCGTTGACCATCGACATCAACGACAACGATCAGGGGCTTTGGGAGGATCTCTGCAGCGCCACAAGCGGTTCCTGCGCGAACCCATCGCCCACATGGGGCGCGCGCATCGACAACGGCGCGCTCGAGGTCGGCTCAGGCAGCACGGCTATCCTGCAAGGAAGCTATAACCTCAGCCTTGCAGCCGCGCCTCTGCCTTCGGGCGGAACATTGCTCTTCGCCGGAACAGTCGATCTTTATCGTTGCGCCATCTCCACCAACTCCACGAGCTGCTCGCTCCGCAACACGACCAACGCGATCAATGGATGCAACGCTCCCGCGGCCGTCGCTCCGGCCCAGCATGTCATCGTGGCATCACTCACCACCAGCTCAGAACTCGTCCTCGTTGGCAATGACGGCGGCCTTTGGCGCTCCACCGACGGCGTCAATCAGATCGGGCCCGCGTGCTCCGCCAGCGATGCGCAGCACTTCGACAACCTCAACTCCGCCATTGGCGCAAGCGGATCGCTAGCCGAGGTGGTCAGCTTCGCGCAGGATCCCACCGAGCCCGGAACGCTCATCGCGGGTCTCGGCGCGAACGGCTCTGCCTCGACCACGTCCGCGGCGACCCTTGCTCCGTGGCCTCAGCTCTCTGCGGGCGAGGGCGGCTTGCCGCAGATCGATCCCAACAGCCCGTCCAATTGGTTCGTGACCATCGGCGCGGGTGTCAACCTGAAGGCATGCACCTCCGGTATCAACTGCACTGCCGCCGACCTGTTGCCACCGGCGACCATCGGTGCACCGCAGGTCAGCAACGATGCTGCATTGCTCGATGCACCGTCGCTTCTCGACCCGCAGCAGACGATGAACGTCCTCCTCGGCACCTGTAGAGTCTGGCGAGGAACCGCCGGCACCGGCACAACCTGGAGCAGTTCGAACGCACTAAGCCCTGCCTTCGACGGCGCGGGCGGAGCATGCACCGCAAACTCCGCGATGGTGCGTTCGCTGGCCGCCGGCGGCCCGCTGGCAAGCTCCACAGACGCGCAGAGCTCCGGCTCAACGGTGCTTTACGCCGGAATGGCCGGACAGCTTGACGGCGGCGGCACCGTCCCCGGTCATCTCTTCGTCACCACTGCTGCGAGCACGGCGTCCTCCTCCACTGCATGGACCGACACCGCGCACAGTCCGGTCAGTAACGACACGATCAACGCGCACCTTTTCAACCCAGGCGCCTTCGATATCTCCTCCGTTGCAACTGATCCTCACGACCCCACCGGCGCAACCGTTTACGCCACCGTCATGGGTTTTGGCAACACACCGCACCTTTACCGTTCCACCGACTTCGGCGCGCACTGGCTCACCATCAGCTCGAATCTGCCGGTGGCACCGGCCAACGCCGTCGTCGTCGATCCCAACGACGCGAACACGGTGTACGTCGCAATGGACACTGGCGTCTTCGTTACACAGGCGGTCACAACCTGCTCCTCAATCAATTGCTGGAGCCCGCTTGGAACCGGCCTGCCGAATGCGCCGGTGACCACGCTCGAAGCCGCACCGAACATGCCCACAGGCGACGGCCGCGAGGGCATGCTGCGCGCCGCCACCTACGGCAGAGGCCTCTGGCAGATTCCGCTTCTGAACGCCATTGCGATTCAGGCGCCGGCGATCACGCTCTCAACCACAAATCTCAACTTCGCTGCGCAGGCGGTCGCAACTCAAAGCACCCCGCAGACCATCACCGTCACCAGCTCCGGCAATCAACCCGTCACCTTCGGCATGCCCGCCATTACTGGAGACTTCGTCGAGACCGACACCTGCTCCGGCCAGACCCTCGCGACCGGCGCAACCTGCACCTTCAGCGTCAGCTTCGCGCCCACGAAGGCTGGTACTCGCTCCGGACAGCTCACCATTTACGCCAACGTCAGCGGCGGCCAGGCGACGGTCAGTCTCAGTGGAACCGGCACGGCGGCGGCCGCTGTCGTCCTGACACCACTCACCCTGAGCTTCCCCGCGACGCTCGTGAACCAGACGGCAGCATCGCAGATCATCACCGTCGCCAACACCGGCGCAAATCCGGCTACGCTCAACACGCCCATCATCACAGGCGACTTCAAGATCGCCGCGAGCACCTGCGATTCCACGCTCGCACCCCAGACGGCCTGCTCGCTCTCCATCAGCTTCACACCCACCGCAGGCGGCACGCGAACCGGCGTGCTGACCGTCACCGACAGCGCCGGCACGCAAACCGCACAACTTAACGGCACAGGCAACGCCCCTGCGACGGACACACTCTCTCCCGCCTCGCTCAACTTCGCGCAGCAGGCCATCGGATCCACCAGCGCCGCGCAGCAGGTCACACTCACTAACGCCGGTGATGTAGCGCTCACGCTCATCAGTGCATCGGCCGGTCCCGGCGACTTCACTGCGATAAACTCGTGCGGCGCCTCGCTCAACCCTCATTCCACCTGCGCGATCTCGGTTGCATTTGTGCCAACCGCCATCGGGGCTCGCACCGCAACCGTCACGGTCACCGATCAGTTCCGCTCGCAAACCGTCACGCTTAGCGGCACAGGCGTTGCGCCCCCAGGGGTTTCGCTCAGCCCTGCATCGCTCAGCTTCCCCGCCACCGGAGTCGGCCTCAGTGCTCTCGCGCAGACGCTCTCGCTTACCAACAACGGCGGTCTTCCGCTACATCTCGCGAACACCGCACTCAGCACCGGCTTCATGATCGCCTCCTCCACCTGCGGTTCGACACTTGCGCCCGCAGCCAGCTGCAATCTCGTGGTCGTCTTCTCGCCCACCAACGCGGGTGCCGTCCCCGGAACGCTCACGCTTACCGACGATGCGCCGAGCGGCGGTCAGACGACCAACCTCACCGGAACCGGCATCGACTACGCGCTGGCGACAAACGGCAATACCAGCGTCACAATCGCCAGCGGTGCAACGGCTACGTATCCGCTGTTGCTCAGCTCGCTCCAGGGACTCTCCGGCTCCGTAGCGTTCGCCTGCACGGGAGCGCCTGCCAACAGCGTCTGCACTGTCAGCCCGTCTACTGCGAACCTCGGTGGAACCTACACCATCACCGCCACCGTGCAAACCGGCCAAACTCAGGCGAGCAGCCTTGCTCCGTCATCTTCGCCGTTCAATTCGCGCAACTCTCCGGCGTATCTCGCATTCCTTGCAATTCCTCTCGCGTGCATCGCGCGCAAACGCCGTCTCGCACGACTGCTGCTCCCTCTCGTCGTCCTAGCCGCGCTCACGTTCCTTGCGGGCTGCGGCGCTGCGCGAGAAATTCCCGGTGGCGGCGGCGGTGGCGGCGGCGGCTCGTCATCGACGACACCCCCGGGTACCTACAGCCTCACTGTCAGCGCCTCAGCGGCGGGCCTCACACACAGCGTCAATCTCACGCTCGTTGTGCAGTAAGCAGCCATCGGTTCAAGCCACCCGCCCCGCGCTCGCCGCACTCGCCCACGCCCACTGGAAGTTATAGCCGCCGAGCCATCCCGTCACATCCACCACCTCGCCGATGAAGTACAGTCCGGCCACTCGCCGGCTCTCCATCGTGCGTGCGTCCAGCTCGCGTGTGTCCACGCCACCCGCGGTCACCTCCGCCTTGGCAAAGCCCTCCGTGCCTTCCGGCTTCACGGTCCATGCATGCACCGCGCGCTCCAACCGATCAAGCCCCGCATTCGTCCAGTCAGGGTTCTCCGTTGCAAGCGCCACCCAGCGCTCCGCCATCCGCGCCGGCATCAGATCACGCAGCGCATTCTGTGCTGCCGCCGCATCACGCCGCGCATTCTTTGCGCGCAGAGCGGCAAACACGTCGCGCTCTGGCGCCAGATCAAACTGCACCTCACAGCCCGGCCCCCAATAGGACGACGCCTGCAGCACCGCCGGCCCGCTCAACCCGCGATGCGTAATCAGCAGCTTCTCGCGAAACGCCGGCACCGACCGGCGCCGGTCCTTCGTTACACCCTCCGCGCGCGCAACCACGTCCGTCGACACTCCCGCAAGATCGCACCACCGCTTACAGTCCTCCGGCGCAAACACCAGCGGCACCAGGGCCGCTCGAGGCTCAATCACTGCGTGCCCAAATTGCCGGGCCAACTCATATCCAAAGCTCGTCGCACCCATCTTCGGGATTGACAGGCCGCCGGTGGCAACGATCACCGCCTCACAGCGAACCTCACCCATAGTCGTATGCAGCACAAATCGTGAGTCCTCGGCCTTGTCATCGGCCGAGCGAAGTCGCACCTCAGACGCGCGCACACCGCAGCGCAACTCCACGCCGGCCGACCCGCACTCGCGCTCCAGCATGGTCACGATCTGTTGGGCGGAGCCATCGCAGAACAGCTGCCCCAGCTTCTTCTCGTGATACGCGATGCCGTGCCGCTCCACCAAGGCGATGAATTCCGCCGGCGTATAGCGCGTCAGCGCCGAGCGCGCGAAGTGCTGATTCTCTCCGAGAAAGCTCTCCGCGCGGGTATGAAGGTTTGTGAAGTTACAGCGTCCGCCGCCGGAGATCAGAATTTTTCGTCCCGGCCGCTGGTTGTGATCCAGGAGCAACACGCGCTGCGCGCGCCGGCCCGCCTCCAGCGCGGCCATCATGCCCGCGGCTCCCGCGCCCAGCACCACAACATCCACTCTGCGCGCCGACTGTCCGCTCACCTCACTGATTCTAGGCAACTACCAGGGACCTCGCACGCAGCCTCGTCGAGATGCATCTGAAAGTGAGGGAGAACCTTATGAAGACTTTCGCATGGCTCGTCGCGGGCATCGGTATGGGGCTGGTTGTCTATCTCGTTGCAAACGCCCCCGAGCCTCAGTACGCCACCGGTTCCGATGATCTTGAAGACGCAGCACACAACACCTTCGGTTGGGGAATGAAGCAGCGTGCGGCGGGCCTCGGCAACAACATTGCCGGGCGCGTCAAAGAGGGCTTGGGCAACCTCACCGGCAATGCCGACGTGGCCAACAGCGGTGTGGCCGACCAGGTCGAAGGCGATGTTCGCGAAGGCGTCGGCAAGTTGGCGCAGGCCGCCGGACAGACCCTGCACGATCTCAACCGCTGACGAACTCTACTGCCCACCGGAAGCAGTGGCTGTTTCGAGCCGTTGCTTCTGCGCCTCATGCGCTTTCGCAATCAGCTTCTTCAGCCGGCCTTCGACATCCGAGCCTGAACCAACCATCTCCGTCGTCAATCCACCGTCGGTGTCGATAACGAAGTAGTGCGGAATCGCATCCACGCCAAATGCCGTCGAGAGCGCGTGATTGGTGTCCCGATACTGCATCCACGTCATCTCATTCTTCTGGATAAACTGCCGCCACTTCGCGTCGTCCGAGTCCCAGCTCACGCTCAGGATCACCAATGGTTCGCCTGAAAACTCTTTCGCGATCTTCTTCACGTGCGGCAGTTCCTCGTTGCACGGACCGCACCACGTCGCCCAGAAGTCGATCAGCACAACACGCCCACCCATCGCATCCAGATTGAAGCGCGTGCCGTCAAGCGCCGTCACTTCGAACGCCGGTGCCTGCTTCTTCAGGGCAAGTGCGGGGTCCTCAGCGAAGTGCTGCGCGCGCAGCCGCGCCGGATCCGTCGGCTTCGCCAGGGCTGCACACTGTCTGAAGCACGTCTTCGCCTCATCCATCTTTCCCATGCGAGCCAGCGTCTCGCCATCACGGAACATCGCCGACAGGTTCGTTGGATAGTTCGTCAGCGCCTGCTGAAACGCCTCGTGTGCCTGCTCCAGCTGCTCCGGCTTCGCCTTGGCGCCGGCCTTGGCCAGAATCGCGTCTCCGCGGTCGGCCTCGACCAGCGATTTCTGCATGGGGGAGGTGGTAAGCGCCTCCATCTTCTCGGTCGTCTCAATCGCTGCTTTGTAGTCGCCTTCCGCAAACTGCGCAGAGAAGACACCATCCAGGCACTCCCAGCACGACCCGCCGGCAATCTTATTCGCCTTGTTGAAGTCGCCCTTCGCGAACTCCGGCTTGCGATCGTGCAGAAACGTCCTGCCCTCGCGCATCGCTGCGACCCACTTCGGATTTGTTGTGTACGAGCTTGCGTCCGTCGGTCCACCCGCTGGAGTTACGGCTGGACTCTGTGCAAACGAGGGCAGGGCGGAGACGACGACAATGCTGGCGGTCAGCAGGCTGCGAAGCTGAAACATGGAAGGCTCCGGAGGAATCCGCCCACCATCATCAGGGCTTCCGTTCGTTACAGCAAGTGTTTTTTTGTGATTTTGAACGGTTACTAGCCGGCCTTGCGTTCCTGCAGCACCTCGTCCAGCATGCCAAGCAGCGAGCCCGCGCGCGAGCGCACGCTCGTCTCCTGCTGGTTCAGGCTCCCGGCGAGCGCATCATAGCGCGCTCGCAACGCCGTCAACTCATCGGCAATGTTCAGCGCCGCCAGCACGGCAACGCGCAACGAATCCACGGTGGTCCCATGCGCCGACACCGCACGCATCTTGGCGTCGACAATCGATGCCAGCTTTTCGATGTACGCAGCATCGGTCCCGCGCAGCTGGTACACCTGGTCGTAGATGTCGACCACAACCGCACCCGAATCCCGCGCCGTCTGCTCGGCCCGCGACATCTCAGCTGCCGTTCTCAACTGCTCGTTCAACTGCCTCTCCTCGTTCGCTCGCGTGGCCATCCGGCTCACCGGCACATCATGCGGGTTCGTTGCTGTCTCTGTTTCTGCGAGTTGCGGCATACCTGACCCCTCCTCAACAGCATTGCGACCCCGAAAATACTTCAGCTACAGCAATTCATCCATCTGCGCCAACATCGCTTCTACACGCTGTCGCACAACCTCACGCTCACGCTGCAGACCCTCCAGCTCCTTCGTCGCGGAGCTCGCGCTTGCTGTCTGTGCATGCATCTGTTCGCGCAGTGCAGCCAGTTCGGCCTGCGCCTCATTGCGCTCCGCTTCGGCGTGCGCGCGCGCCTCACGTTCCTTCTTAATGAGTTCGACCGTCTGGAGCACCTTATGCTCCAACGCCTGAAACTCGTCGGCACTCACTACTGCAGTTCCCATCCAGCCCCCTGATTCAACTCGGAGTATAGCGATTTGCATCGTGGATTAGCGGAATCGAATTCGCAAAGGAACCTTGATGAATCCCTTTCGGCACTCCCGCCGTCGCGGAGGAACACACGTCCATCTCCGCTCGTATTGGACTCGGGCGACAAACAGATAGTTATGCGATACCGCTAGGCGCGCTGCGTTCCGTCCAGCGCCTTCAACGCCGCGACGATCTTCTCCGACCCACCCGTCAGCTCGTCCTCGGTCAGCGTCCGCTCGCTTGACTGAAACACCACACGCAGCAGCAGCGAGTAACTCCCCGCCGGCACAGCCCTGCCCTTCGCATCGCGGAAGATCTCCACCGGCCGTACGCTACGCAACTCCCGAACCGCGAGCCCATCCACTGCAGTCGCAATTGCCTCCCAACGCACGCTGTCCGGAAACACGAACGAGAAATCGCGTTCCACGGCCTGGTACCGCGAGAGCTCACGCACCACCGGCTGCCGCAGCAGATGCGTCAGCAGCGCCTCCGCCGTAAACTCGGCGATTACGCAGCTCTGCCGCAGCTTGCGCTGCTGCAGTTCCTCTGCGCTCAATTCACCAAAGACCGCAACGGGCTTGCCATCGAGCAACGCACGCCCACCACGTCCTGCCGCGATCCAACTCGGGAGCCCGCTTGCGTCGAACGACACCGCGCCCGCAAACCTTCCCAGCAGCGACTCCAACGCGCCCTTCACCTCAAAAACCAACGCGTCGTCACCGTCATGCAGCGCACTCACGGCAGCGCCGCCCGTCGCTCCAATCGTCAGTCCGATCGCCTCGCGCACCTCACCCGTCGATCCCGTAAAGACCGTGCCCATCTCGAACAGCCGTACCATCGCCACATCGCGGTGCAGATTATGCGCCAGCATTGTCGCCATCCCCGGCGCCAGCGACGGGCGCAGCATTCCGGCCTCTTCGCTCAGCGGATTGCTCATCGCCACCGCGCCCGCTTTCGCATCCCCAAACGCTGCAGCCTCCTCCGCCGAGACAAACGTGCTCGAGATCGCTTCGCTGTATCCCAGCCCGCGCAGGGTCTCGCGGATCACGCGCTCCTGTTCCGCATGCGGCTGCTTCACCACCGCGCCCGACCACCCTGGCAGCGTGTCGGCAAAGCGGTTATAGCCGTACACACGTGCCACCTCTTCAATCAGGTCGATCTCGCGCTCCAGATCCAGCCGCCAGCTCGGCAGCTTCACCGCATACTCACCCGCAACCGCGCGGGTCGGCTCCAGCTCACAACCCAGCGCTGTCAGCACCTGCTCCACAACGCTCTCGTTCAATCCCGAGATGCGATCGCCGCCGCGCTTCCCACCCGCCAGTACCGCATCGTCCAGCGTTGTGCCGAGCATCCGCTGCACCTCGCTCACACGCACCACAATCCGGTCACGCCCCGCGGTCCTCGCCTCCTGCTCGGGCACAATTACGTCGGTCATCGGCCCCACAACTCCGCCGCCTGCCTGCTCCACCACCAGCCGCGTCACCAGGTTGTTGCCCAGCGGCGCACCGTCGAAGTCGGCGCCACGCTCAAACCGATGGCTCGCGTCTGTATGTAATCCATGCCGCCGCGAGCTCGCACGAATCGCGCCCGGATCAAACCATGCAGCTTCCACCAGAACGTTCTTCGTCGTCTCCGTTACGCGCGAGTCCCACCCGCCCATCACGCCGGCGAGCGACAGCGCCTTCTTCTCGTCTGCAATTACGAGATCATCGCTGCACAAAACATGCTCGCTTCCATCCAGCAGTTGCAGCCTCTCGCCCGCCTTTGCCCGCCGCACCACGATCCCGCCCTCAAGCGTGTCGAGGTCGAACACATGCGTCGGCTGCCCCATCGCCAGCCACCCGAAGTTCGTCGCATCCACGGGCCCCGAGATGGGCTTCTGCGCAATGGCGTTGAAGTACTCCGCGATAATGTCCGTCACGGGCTTCACATTCACATTGCGAATAACCCGCGCCGTAAACCGCCCGCACATGTCCTTCGCCTCAATCCGCACCGGAAACGCGTCGCCCACACGCGCAGCTTCCACCGGTGCGCCGAGCCCCTCGGTCAGCGGCTTCAGTACCACGTCGTAGATCGCCGCCGCCTCGCGCGCGATCCCATAGTGGTTCATCGCGTCCACGCGGTTGGTCGTGATGTCCATCTCGAAGCGCGATCCACCGCATGCAGCAGGGAAGATGCCTTCGACAGCAATGCCGCGCAGCGTCAGGTCTTCAGCCAGCTGCGCATCGCTGACGTTCAGCTCCGGCAGGTACGAACGGATCCACTTGGTCAAAATATTCATGGTCTTCTAACTGTGTCTTTCTTCACTCAATCTTCCAATCATCGCCCGGCATGATGCGTTTCATAAACTCGTCGAACAACGGCACGGTGAAGGCGGTGTCGCCATGGCTCGGACTCCAGATCATGCCCTTTAGGATCAGGCTCTGCCGCAAAACCGCAAGGGCCGTGACCGATTTGCCCAGTGCACCCGCAATGTCGCCCGATCGGTGGGCTCCAGGGCCAAGTTCCGCCATCGCCCGCAGGTAACGTTTCTCGGCATGCGTCAGGCGATCAAACCGTACGCGGAAGAAGCTCTCGTCGAGGGTTGCGATCGCCTCCTGAGATGCCTGTTCCACATCGTCCCGTGTAATCGGCGATGACGCGGCGATATCCCACGCGCTATTCCCCCATTCCTGCAGAAAATAGGGGTAGCCCTGTGTTCGCGCGAGTATCTCGGCAACTGCCTCGTCTGTGTAGTCCACACCCGCCTCAGCCGCCGGCTTGCGCAACGCCTGTTCAGCTTCACCAGCAGACAAGGGTCCAATCGTAGGAAATTCGAAGAGGCGTTCCGCGTAAGATTTGGCCTCCCCCGCTAATGCACGAAGCTGCGGCAATCCCGCACCCACGATGGTCACCGGCAGTTGCCGCTGGATGCCGCGATGCAGCGCCGCGATCAACGCCGCGAACTGATCCTGGGGCAAATACTGCAGCTCGTCGATAAACAACACCACGGCTGTTCCGGCATTCTTAGCGGCAACACCCACCTGTTCCAGCAAAGCGGTCAGATCGATCTCCAGATCGCCGTTGTCGGCCAGTCCCGGCTCCGGCACGGCGTCGAAGCCGACCTCGAGATCGTGGTACTTGACCTTGAGCGCCATCGCGAAACCGGCAAGCGCGCGCAGCCCCCGCGCGACGGCGTCCTTGGCAGACTCGGTACGATTCAGGTGCAGAAGTGCGAGACGTATCTGCGGAGCGAGAATTGCCGGAAGCGACCGATTCTCCGGTGTCTCAGACCGGACCGTGCAGACGCCATCGGCCTCGGCATCCCGCATCAGCTGATCCAGCAATACCGTCTTACCCACCCCCCGTAGACCAACCATCAGCACGCTCTTGGCCGAGCGGCCTGCCCGTAGTCTGGCGAGCGCAATCCGCACTTGCTCGCGCAGGCGCTGACGGCCCGCCAGCTCCGGAGGAGGAGTTCCGGCGCCAGGCGAATACGGGTTCCCGAGGGGATTCATATTGCTCGTAGTTTATAAGAAGTTTAAGGAGTTTAAGCATCCGCGCTTAAACTGCTTAATTTTGTTATAACTCCCGTCTTAACCGCGCTCAAGAGAGGGTCAGGGAACCGTAAATGACTGAAGATACTAGGCGAACTGCTCCAGGAATCTCATGTCCCCCGAGTACAGCAGCCCGATATCGCTGATGCCGTACTTCATCATGGTGATGCGATCGACGCCCATCCCGAACGCAAACCCGCTGATCCGCCGCGTGTCATAGGCCGGATCACGGCCCAGCTCGACGCGCTTCTTATCCACCGCCTCGAACACCGCGGGGTCCACCATCCCGCAGCCCAGCAGCTCAATCCAGCCCGAGTGCTTGCACTTCCGGCAGCCCTTCCCTCCGCAGAAGATGCACGAGATCTGCACATCCGCGCTCGGCTCGGTGAACGGAAAAAACGACGGGAAGAACCTCGTCTTCACCGCAGAGCCGAAGAAAGCCTTCATCGCGTGGTCCAGCGTCCCCTTCAGGTCGCTGAACGTGATGTTCGTGTCAACGCACAAGCCTTCCACCTGATGGAAAACCGGCGAGTGCGTCGCATCGGCGGCGTCATTCCGATGCACCTTGCCCGGGATCACCAGCCGTAGGGGCGGGGCCTGCTCCAGCATCGACCGGATCTGCACCGGCGACGTATGCGTACGCATCAGCAGTCGCTCGCGCGCCGGCCTGGACTCCTGCCCGGCCACCACCAGCGTGTCCTGGGTATCGCGCGCCGGGTGGTTCGGCGGAAAATTCAGTGCCTCGAAGTTGTAAAAGTCCGTCTCCACCTCGGGTCCCAGGCCGACGGAGTATCCCATCCGCTCAAACACCGTCACAATCTCCTGCATCGTGCGGATCAGCGGATGCTCCGCGCCAATGCGTTGCGCAGTACCCGGCAGCGTAATGTCGAGCACCGCCTCGGCGGCAGCCTTCGGCCTCGCCGCCGCAGTCTCCACGGCAGCCTCGATCGTCTCCTTGAGCGCGTTGAATCGCTGGCCGATCAGCCGCTTCGCATCCACCGGTGCGGCCTTCAACCACGCATCGGAGATCGCCTTCAGCCGGCCCTGCTTGCGGCCCAGCCACGCCAGGCGAAACGCCTCGGCATCAAAGTTTGGGGCAGCGAGTTGCTCGCGCGCCTCCGCCTCTACCGCGGCAAACGCGGCATCCAGTGACGACGGAGAGAAGTCTGTCAGTTGCGTCGAATCCATAATAAAAAAGTAAGCGGATCTGGAATCAGAAAGTCGTTCTCTCAGTGTACGTTCCCTACACTGCCCACCACACAACGGCGGCCATGACGAGGCCCAGAATCAGGCTGCGCCTTGAGGTGATCGCCCACACCACCGGATCGTCGTGCATCTGCCCGCGGCTGGCCAGCATCCACACCTGGCTCAGCCACAGCAACAGCACAGGAACCACCAGCCACAGCCGCGCCATGTGGTGGTACAGCAGTTTGTTCTCCGAGTTGTTGATGTACAGCGTCATCACCACCACAGACGCGAACATCGAGCCTGTCCCGAGTGCCCGCAACTGCTCCAGATCGTTCACGTGATAGCCACGGCCCGTAGAGATCGAACCTCCCCGTTCACGCAGGCCTTCCAGTTCGCTGAAGCGCTTCACGAACGCCAGCGACAGGAAGAAGAAGACGCTGAAGCCGGCCAGCCACGGCGACAATCCGATCTGTGCCGCAGCGGCGCCGGCGAGAATTCGCACCGTATACAGTCCGCTCAGCACAAACACATCCAGCAGAACCACGCGCTTCAGGTAAAGCGAGTAGGTTAGCGTGGTGACCGTATAAATCCCCAGCCAGAGGAGGAACCCGTACGAGCCCGAAGTGCCTGATCCCGGCACACTCCGCACTATCCTCGGCAGGCTGATCGCCAGCGCCAGCGAAGCGCACATCAGCACGATGACCGCAGCCATGCCGGCAGCCGCTGACAGGTCTCCCGCCGCGAACGGTCTCTTCCGTTTGCGCGGATGCTTACGGTCGGCCTCCAGATCCAGCAGGTCGTTAATGATGTACGTCGCCGAAGCGCAAAGTCCGAAGCTGAGGAACGCCACGCCCGCAGCACAGAAGGCCGGCAGATTCCACAGATGCGCCAGCAGCAGCGGCACAAAGATCAGCACATTCTTCGCCCACTGGTGCAGACGCACCGCCCGCAGCCAGCTCTTCAGCGCCGGACTGCTGTCCTCAAAATTCGCTGCCGGCACCGTGCCTGCCCGGCGCAGTCCCGCCGTCAGCGCGCGATCCGGATTCGCTGTCATCGGACTCACGCACGCGCACAGCACTGCCACATCCGGCTTCGCATTGCCGATGTAGCAGAACCGTTCACCAAAGTGCTCCCGGAACGCCTCCAGCTTGTTTTTCCCAGCGAGATTGGTGGTGCCGTCTGAGGCCAGCACACCCGCGAAGATACCCAGGTGGTCCGCCACCCGCTCCGCCAGCGAGCGGTCGGCGGCGGTCGTCAGATAGATCGTGCGTCCAGCGCCGTGCTCCGCCCGCAACCACTCCAACAGCGGCCGGTTATAGGGCAGATGCTCCACGTCCAGGGTCACTGCGCCTGTCACATGCTTTTTAAACTGTGCCTTCCCTTGCGCAATCCAGCTCGGAATACGAAGAATCTCCCCCGGCTTTTGCCTCGCCAGAGCCAGGAGGGAATCCACTAATGTGTCCGATTTCACCAGTGTTCCATCCAGGTCTACGCACAGCGGAACCCCAGGAGCCAGAACCGCCCGGATTGGCGAAGGCTCTCTTCCGCTCAACTCCTCGTCAATTACCGGGGCCGCCGCCGAGTGTATTTCGCTGTCCGAGATCATGGTCCGAAACCTTGAAGGAGCGCTCTTCGTCACTATACCGTCAGTATCATGGAGAAGGCGCCGTCTCGTCCGACAGGATCTCCGGCATTCGCCACACGGTATGGCCTACCCATCGAGGTACAAAGGCGTCTTACTAGGTTTGGTTCCAACAGCTTCGCAGGAGTACGTCGATCTTCATGTCAGCCTCTTCCAGCCACAATGCTGCTGGTACCATTCCGCGTGTAACTACTGCGGAACCTGAGTCACGCACAGCAACAAGAAAAACTGTTTCTGATCCGGGCCACCTTTTGCCTGAGCACGCCTCCGAGCCCGGAGGCCGCCGGCCCGGCAGTCGTCGCCGCCTGATCATCGTCACGCTTGTCATTCTTGTGATCATCGGCTTCATCGTCTGGCGTATTCACGCGAACAACCAGGCGGCAGCTCAACTCGCCGCAAGACAAGCCGCTGCTGCCAACCGACCTACGCCTGTTCAGGTGACGGCTGTTCAGCAGAAGACCGTTCCCGTCTTCCTCACCGCGCTCGGCACGGTTACGGCATATAACACCGTCACGCTGCGCACGCGTGTCGATGGCCAGCTCCTTCAAGTGAACTTCCGCGAGGGCCAGGCCGTCAGGAAGGGCCAGCTCCTCCTCCAGATCGATCCGCGTCCCTACCAGGCCGCGGTCGACCAGGCCGTCGGCACTCTCGCCAAGGACGAGGCGAACCTCAAGAACATGCAGGCTCAGGCTGAGCGCTATACCGCTCTCTACGAAGCCGGCGTCGTTTCCAAGGAGCAGCAGCAGCTTCAGGTCTCCAACCAGGGTCAGGCCGCCGGTTCTATCAAGGCGGATCAGGCCGCCATCGAAGCCGCGCGCGTCAACCTCGGCTACACCAAAATCTACTCGCCCATCGACGGCATCGTTGGTCTGCGTCTTGTAGACCCCGGCAACATCGTCCACGCCTCGGACTCCACCGGCCTTGTCGTCATCACGCAGGTCCACCCCATCGCCATCATCTTCACGCTGCCTGAGGATCAACTCCCGCAGGTACAGCAGGCGATGAAGGGCGGCAAGAAGCTCGTCGTCGAAGCCTACGACCGCACCGACGCGCACAAAATCGCGAGCGGCACGCTGCTCACAATCGACAATCAGATTGACACCACCACCGGAACCGCGAAGCTCAAGGCCGTCTTCGACAACCAGGATGGCTCGCTTTTCGCCAACCAGTTCGTCAACGTTCGCCTCATCCTCAGCCAGCGCCCGAGTGCCATCGTCGTTCCCACCGCTGCCATCGAGAACGGCAACCAGGGCGACTACGTCTTCGTCGTCAACCCCGGCCCCACACCACCAGATAAGCTGAAGAACCTCCCCGGCGGCACTCCTGCCAACGCCACCCCGGCGGCCGCCCAGAGCCATCGCAGAGCACAGCCCGCCTCCGGCAACGAGCAGCCTGGCGAAGAAGAGGGTGGCAACGGAAAGCAGCCGCGTCAGCCGTTCCACGCCGACGTCGTTCTCGTCCACGTGGATTTCACCATCGGCACCAGTTCCGTGCTCTCCAACAGCACCAACCTCAAGCCCGGTCAGCAGGTCGTCGTTGACGGACAGGAGAAGCTGGTTGACGGTGCTCTGGTCACACC
This sequence comes from Acidobacteriaceae bacterium, assembly GCA_035605855.1. Classification (GTDB taxonomy): domain Bacteria; phylum Acidobacteriota; class Terriglobia; order Terriglobales; family Acidobacteriaceae; genus Granulicella. Next base: position 33,451 of record DATNGO010000157.1, read on the forward strand.
TTCGCAGGCACACACCATACCCGCCATCAACAACGGAGGTGCGGTCGGCGCCACCAATCCTTCCGCGGCGACTGCTCCGCCTGCGGCCGGCTCCGGCGGCCTCTTCCCGGCTTCCCCCGTCCCGGCTGACGCCTCCACCAGCAAACCGGGCAGCGGGCGCTCCGGCCGCAACCGCCAGAACGGCAACCAGAACGGCGGACCGTCGGGGCCCTCCGGCGGAGGCACTCACTGATGAGTCCGTCACGGCCATTTATCCTTCGGCCGGTGGCCACCACACTCCTGATGGTGGCCATTTTGCTTGCGGGCGTTGTCGCGTACCTGCAGCTTCCGGTTTCTGCTCTTCCAGAGGTCGATTACCCGATTATCCAGGTCCAGACCTACTACCCCGGCGCCAGCCCCAACGTCATGGCGCAGTCCGTCACCGGTCCGCTCGAGCGCCAGTTCGGCCAGATCCCCGGCCTCCAGCAGATGACCTCCATCTCCTCCGGTGGCGGCTCCATCATCACGCTGGAGTTCAGCCTCTCGGAGTCCATCGACGTCGCCCAGCAGGACGTGCAGGCCGCGATCAATGCCGCCTACACCTACCTCCCGCAGGACCTCCCCAATCCGCCCATCTACGCCAAGGTCAACCCCGCCGACGCGCCCATCCTCACCCTCTCGCTCACCTCCGACACCGTTCCGCTGCAAAAGGTTGAAGATCTCGCCGACACTGTCCTTGCGCAGAAGATCTCGCAGCTCTCCGGCGTAGGTCTTGTCTCCATCGCCGGCGGCCAGAAGCCCGCCGTGCGCATCCAGGCCAACCCCGCGCAACTCGCCAGCTACGGCCTCTCGCTCGAGGACATCCGCACCGCCATCGGCACGGCCAACGTTGATCAGGCCAAAGGATCCCTCAACGGTCCGCGCCAGGCCTACACCATCGGCGCCAACGACCAGTTGATGTCCGCCGACGACTACGACGATGTCATCGTCGCCTACCGCAACAACTCGCCCGTCCGGCTCAAAGACGTCGCCAAGGTCGTCGACTCCGCCGAGAATCTCTACCAGGCCGCGTGGATGGGCTACGCCGCACAGCCCGCGCACACGCAGAAGCAGCCTGACGGCACTACCATCGACGTCCCGGCCTCGCCGGCCTACATTAAGTCGGCCATCATCATCAACATTCAGCGCCAGCCCGGCGCCAACATCATCGGTGTCGTCGACCGCGTGCAGGCGCTGCTGCCCAAGCTCCGCGAGTCGCTGCCCGCGGGCGTCGATCTCCAGGTCCTCACCGACCGCACCAACACCATCCGCGCCTCCGTTTCGGACGTGCAGTTTGAGCTGCTGCTCACCATCGCGCTCGTTGTCATGGTGATCTTCCTCTTCCTTCGTTCCTTCACCGCCACTATCATCCCTGCCGTTGCCGTGCCGCTCTCCATCGTCGGCACCTTCGGCATTATGTATCTGCTCGGCTATTCGCTCAACAACCTCAGTTTGATGGCGCTCACCATCTCGACCGGCTTCGTGGTCGACGACGCCATCGTCATGATCGAGAACATCGACCGTTATCTCGAGATGGGCGACTCCCCACTCGACGCCGCGCTCAAAGGCTCCGAGCAGATCGGCTTTACGATTCTCTCGCTGACCGTCTCGCTCATCGCCGTGCTCATCCCCCTGCTCTTCATGGGCGACATCGTGGGCCGGCTCTTCCGCGAGTTCGCCGTCACTCTCGCCGTCACCATCCTCGTCTCCGCCGTCGTCTCCCTTACACTCACGCCGATGATGTGCGCGCGCCTGCTCAAACACAAGCCCAGGTCGGCGCAGAACCGTTTCTACCGCAAAAGCGAAGAGTGGTTCGAGTGGGTCATCGCCCGCTACGGCGAAGGCGTGCAGTGGGTGCTCCGCCACCAGACCTTTACGCTCATCGTTACCGCGGCCACACTCGTCATCACGCTGATCCTCTACGTCTACGTGCCCAAGGGCTTCTTCCCCTCGCAGGACACCGGCGTCATCATGGCCATCACCGAGGGCAACCAGAGCACCTCATTCTCCTCCATGGCCAACCGCCAGCAGCAGGTCGCGCACACCATCCTCGAGGACCCTGACGTCGTCTCGCTCTCCAGCTACATCGGCATCGACAACACCAACGCCACGCTCAACGCCGGGCGCATCCAGATCGACCTCAAGAGCCGCGACGACCGCAAGGACACTGCACAGCAAATCATCCAGCGCCTGCAGGGCAGGGTCAACCAGATCCCCGGCATCCAGACCTTCCTGCAACCCGCGCAGGATCTCACCGTTGAAGACCGCATCTCGCGCACGCAGTACCAGTACTCCGTCGAGGACCCCGATCCAGTCGAGCTCGCGAAGGTCACCAACCAGCTCGTCGAAAAATTCAAGTCGCTCAACGGCATCATCACCGACGTCGCCAGCGATCAGCAGATCAACGGTCTCGGCGCCACGCTGGTCATCGACCGCGATACTGCATCGCGCCTCGGCGTCACGCCATCCTCCGTCGACAACATCCTCGACGACGCCTTCGCGCAGCGCCAAGTCTCCACCATCTTCACCCAGCAAAATCAGTACCACGTCATCATGGAGGTCGCGCCCAACTTCCAGCGCACCGCCAATTCGCTCGACAATCTCTACGTCAAGAGCTCCAACGGCGGCCAGGTTCCGCTCAACACCTTCACTACCTTCACCACGCAGCCCACGTCACTCTCCATCGGTCATCAGGGCCAGTTCCCGTCCACCACCATCAGCTTCAACCTGGCAAATGGGAAATCGATTGGCGACGCCGTCGACGCCATCAACAAGGCCGTCGCGGACATGCACCTCCCCATCAGCGTCAACGTGGCCTTCCAGGGCACCGCCGCCGCGTTCGAGGCCTCGCTCACCAACGAGCCGCTGCTCATCCTCGCCGCGCTCATCACCGTCTACATCGTGCTCGGCGTCCTGTATGAGAGCTACATCCATCCCGTCACAATTCTCTCCACGCTTCCGTCCGCCGGTGTCGGCGCCATCCTCGCGCTGCTCATCACCGGCAAGAGCCTCTCCGTTATTGCGCTTATAGGAATCATCCTTCTGATCGGCATCGTTAAGAAAAACGCCATCATGATGATCGACTTCGCGCTTGAGGCCGAACGCGAGCAGGGCATGAGCCCTGAAGAGGCCATCTACCAGGCCTGTCTGCTGCGCTTCCGCCCCATCATGATGACCACGATGGCCGCGCTGCTCGGCGCCGTTCCACTCGCATTCGGCCGTGGCACGGGCTCGGAGCTCCGCGCCCCGCTCGGCATCACCATCATCGGCGGCCTGCTCATCTCCCAGGTGCTCACCCTCTTCACTACGCCGGTCGTCTACCTCTTCTTCGACCGCATCGGTCGCAGGTACCTGGGCACCGCCACGGCGGACGAAGAGTTCTACGAACACACCCACGGCGGCAAGCACCCACCCAACCGCGGCGGCGGCGGCGGCCTGCCCGAACCCCTCCCCGGAGACTGATCCGGGCGCTCCAGCAGTTCGACGATGTCCTTCGAAGACCCCAAACCCGGCGACAAAGCCCCCCGCGATCACTCCCGTTCCGGTGACAGCGACGAGCTTCGCGGCCTCCACGGCCCCGACGACATCGCAGGTGACCGTGCGCCCGATGACTACGCCAGCGCAGCCGACCGCGAGAAGTTCCATCGCCAGGTGACCGGCGAAGACGCTCCGCTCGGCGCTGACTCCGTCGATACCGTGCACTTCTCGGCCCCTTTCATCAAGCGCCCCGTCGCCACCTTCCTGCTCTCCCTCGCGATCATCATCGCCGGCGCCGTGGCCTACAAACTTCTCCCCGTCTCCTCCCTGCCCGAGGTCGAGTACCCGGTCATCTCCGTCGGCGCATCCCTCCCCGGCGCCGACCCTGAGACGATGGCCTCCGCCGTCGCCACTCCGCTCGAGCGCCAGTTCGCCCGCATCGCCGGCATCAATGAGATGACCTCCACCTCCGGGACCGGGTCCACCAGCGTCATCCTCCAGTTCGATCTCAATCGCGACATCAACGGGGCCGCGCGCGATGTGCAGGCCGCCATCAACGCGGCCCGTGCGCAACTGCCGGCAAACCTTCCCTCCAACCCCACCTATCGCAAGATCAATCCGTCAGACTCGCCGATCCTCATCCTCGCGCTCACCTCGGATACCGTCCCCAAGCCACAGATGTACGACGCCTCGGATTCCATCCTCGCGCAGAAGATCTCGCAGGTGAATGGCGTCGGTCAGGTCTTCACCGGGGGCTCTGCCAGCCCCGCCGTCCGTGTTGAGGTCAACCCCTACCTCCTCACCTCTAAGGGCCTCTCGCTGGAGGACCTCCGCACCGCCATCGGCACCTTCAATGTCATGCAGCCGACCGGCTACATCAACGGCCCGTCCTCGCGCGTGTCGCTCTCCACTACCGACCAGCTCTTCGGCGCCGCGGCCTACGCTCCGCTCATCATCGCCACCAGCAAGGGTCCGGTCGCCAACGCCGCCGCTGCCACCGGCCTGCCCAAGTCGGTCGCCTCCGCCGTTACTTCCACGACCTCCACCTCCGGCAGCTCCACCGGCGCCACCAACTCCAACGCCTCGGGATCGAGCACCAACCGCACTCCCGCCTCCGGTGTCACCAACTTCGCCACATCGAATGTCACGACTGTCGGCGCCGCCAACGCCTCCGGCAACGTTCACATCAGTGACGTCGCGCAGGTCGTCGACTCGGTCGCGGACATCCATACCGGCGGCACGTTCAACGGAAAGCCTGCCATCCTCCTCGTCGTCTTCAAATCGCCCGGCGCCAACGTCATCCAGACCGTCGACAACGTCCTTGCCATCCTTCCGCAGCTTCAGGCCTCCATCTCGCCCGCCATCAAGCTGCAGGTTGTCCTCGACCGCACCGGCACCATCCGCGCTTCGGTCAACGACATCACGCGTACGCTCATCATCTCCATCCTCCTCGTCATCCTCGTCGTCTTCCTGTTCCTCCGCGAAGGCCGTACGACGCTCATTCCTTCGGTCTCCGTGCCGCTCTCGCTGCTCGGCACCTTCGGCGTGATGTACCTGCTTGGCTACACGCTGGACAACCTCTCCCTGATGGCGCTCGCCATCTCCACCGGCTTCGTCGTGGACGACGCCATCGTCGTCGTCGAGAACATCACCCGTCACCTCGAAGAAGGCTACGGTCCCTTCGACGCCGCCATGCTCGGCTCCAAGGAGATCGGCTTCACCGTTCTCTCCATGTCGACATCGCTCATAGCCGTCTTCATCCCCATCCTGCTCATGGGCGGCCTCGTCGGTCGTCTCTTCCGCGAGTTTGCCGTCACTCTCTCGGCTGCCATCGCCGTCTCTCTGGTCGTCTCGCTCACCACCACGCCCATGCTTGCGGCCAAATTCCTCAAGCCTTACTCAAATGTCAGCAAGGGTTGGTTTTACCGCATGGGCGAAAGGCATCTTGCCTGGCTCACTGCCGAGTATGAACGTGGCCTCCGCTGGGTCATTCGCCACCAGATCACCACCTTCATCGTCTTCCTCATCACCTTTGCGCTAAACATCTATCTCTTCATCATCGTGCCCAAAGGGTTCTTCCCCCTGCAGGACACCGGCCGCCTCAACGGCTCGCTCCAGACTCAGCAGGACGCCTCCTTCCTGCGCACCCGGGAGAGCATGACCAGGATCGCTGATACCGTGCAAAAGGACCCCGGCGTTGAAAATGTCCTGGGCTTTCTTGGTGGCGGTGGTCCAGGTGGAGGCGCCTCCAACAGCGCTCGCATGTTCGTCGTCCTCAAACCCGAGAACGAACGCCTCAAGACCGGCGACACCGCCGACAAGATCATTAGCCGTCTTCGCCCCAAGACGACAAACCTGCCCGGCGTGAAGTTCTTCCTCTCCTCGTCGCAGGAACTCCGCGTTGGTGGCCGTTCCTCTGCCGCGCAGTATCAGTACACTCTCACGGCTGACACACAGGACGAGCTCGACACCTGGTCTCCGCAGCTCTTGGCTGCCATGCAAAAGCTCCCCGAGCTTCGCGACGTGAATACAGACCAGGAGGATAAGGGCCTCGAGGCCAGGCTGGTCATCGATCGCGACACCGCCTCGCGCCTCGGTGTCAGCGCGCTGGCCATCGATTCCACGCTCTCCGACGCTTTTGGCCAGCGCCAGGTCTCCACCATGTACCAGGAGCTGAACCAGTATCACGTCATCATGGAGGTCGCACAGTCCTACCAGAACGATCCGGCGGCGCTCAGCAAGATCTACGTCAAATCTTCCACCGGCGCCCAGGTCCCGCTCTCCGCCATTACGCATCTCGTGACCGGCCGCGTTCCGCTCGCCATTAACCATCAGGCGCTCTCTCCGGCTGTCACGCTGTCATTCAATGTCGCGGCCAACGTCTCGCTCTCTCAGGCCACCGCGGCGATTGAAAACGCGCGCACCAGCATCGGCATGCCCTCCTCTATCAAGGGCGGATTTGCCGGCTCTGCGCAGGCATTCCAGCAGTCCCTCTCGTCCGTGCCCATCCTCATCCTGCTCGCGGTCATCACGGTCTATATCGTTCTTGGCATCCTCTACGAGAGCTTCATTCACCCGCTCACCATTCTCTCCACGCTCCCATCGGCGGGCGTCGGTGCGTTCCTCGCTCTGCTTATCTTCAAGATCGATCTTTCTGTCATCGCGATGATCGGCGTCATCCTGCTCATCGGCATCGTGAAGAAGAACGCCATCATGATGATCGACTTCGCCCTGGTCGCTGAGCGCGAACACCACAAGCCTCCCGAAGAGGCCATCTACGAGGCGTGCATGCTGCGCTTCCGTCCCATCATGATGACTACCATGGCCGCGATCCTCGGCGGACTTCCACTCGCGCTTGGCACAGGCACCGGCTCTGAGCTCCGGCAGCCTCTCGGCGTTACCATCGTCGGCGGACTCATCGTCAGTCAGTGTCTTACGCTCTTCACCACGCCGGTCATCTACCTCATGTTCGACCACCTGCGCGACGCTCTCCCGCGCTGGCGCCGCTTCATCCTTGAAGCCCTCGGTTTCCGCCGCCCCGGCGGCGGTCCCACCCCCACACCGGCCCCCGGCGACTGACCTCGAACCACGACACGACTGCCGGGACCTCCGTGTCGGCCCCAGGACACGGCAACTGTCCCCCATCCGCGCCGCACGGTAAGCTCTGCGGATGCTTCAGTTTCGGGTTACCTTGGTGTTGAAGGCCAAAACTTCCTCTTTCGCACCGAAACGGTCCGAGTTATCATCTAAAAGAGAAGTGAGTCAGAACTCTGGGGCTCACAGAGGATTAAATCCATGGCATACAGTGACAAGGTTGTTGACCACTACGAACACCCCCGCAACGTAGGCACCCTCGACAAGAACTCCACCGAGGTTGGCACTGGCCTGGTAGGCGCACCCGAGTGCGGCGACGTCATGCGTCTGCAGATCAAGGTGAACCCGGAGACCCAGGTCATCGAAGACGCAAAGTTCAAGACCTTCGGCTGCGGTTCGGCCATCGCCTCCAGTTCACTGGCGACCGAGTGGGTCAAGGGCAAGACGGTGGAAGACGCACTCCGGATTTCGAACACCGATATCGTCAAGGAGCTCTCCCTGCCGCCAGTGAAGATTCACTGCTCGGTGCTGGCCGAGGACGCCATCCGCGCCGCCATCGGTGACTGGAAGAAGAAGAACAACGT
>DATNGO010000158.1:0-14332 GCA_035605855.1 Acidobacteriaceae bacterium
GCGGATCAATATCGCGATCCTTCATCAAACCTCGACTCTATCCTGCAGCTCTCGCAATCCATGCCAACAGTGATTCAGGACGACGGAATCGTCAGGCAGGCGCATTTCTATGCACCTGCCCGGGCGACAAATCTTTACTACCTCATGCTGCTGCCGAAACCCGGCCAATACGCGACTCTCTCTTCCATCGTTCAACAAGGCTATGAGCCTGCGCTGATCTTTGACGAGCCGTTCTTCAACGCGCATCGAAAGTTTCTCTACGTCGACGGTCCTTGGCAGCCGATGGTTTTCAATGCCGATCTCCGTGACAATCCGCAGTGGACATCCGAAAAAGTTGGCACGGTGACCATCCGCGGGATAACGTATCCGGTTCTTGAATTCACGCGTGTCGATGATCCCGCATCGGCGGAATCCAATCCTCGTTAAACAGAAAGGCCGGAGCGGATGCTCCGGCCTTTACTGCACGAACATTACGCAGCTACGTGCTCGCCTGTGGTGAACTGCAGCTTGCCTTTCTTGTCTGCGTCGATCACCACGTGGTCTCCATGCAGCACCTTGCCCTCGAGGATCTGCATCGCGAGAGGATCCTGCACCATGCGTTGAATCGCCCTCTTCAGCGGCCGCGCTCCGTATACCGGATCGTAGCCGGCCTTGAAGATCGCCTTCCGCGCCGGCTCAGTCAGTTCCAGCGTGATGCGCCGATCTTCAAGCAGCCGCCGCAAGTCATCGAGGCGCAGGTCGACAATGTGTTCCAGTTGCGCCTCGTTCAGCGGATGGAAGACGACGATGTCGTCGACACGATTCAGAAACTCCGGACGGAAGTGCTTGCGCAGTTCCTCCATCACTCGCTGTTTTGCATCGTCAAAGCCGTCCTCGCCCTTCGCCCATGCGGTCGTAAGCTGACTCGCACCAATGTTCGAAGTCATGATCAACACCGTATTCTTGAAGTCCACCGTGCGCCCCTTCGAGTCCGTCAGCCTCCCATCGTCGAGCACCTGCAGCAGCACGTTGAACACATCCGGATGCGCCTTCTCGATCTCATCGAAGAGCACCACCGCATACGGCCGGCGGCGAATCGCCTCGGTCAACTGTCCGCCCTCATCGAAGCCAACATATCCAGGAGGCGCGCCAATCAATCGCGCAACCGCATGCTTCTCCATGTACTCGGACATATCCAGGCGCACCATCGCCTGCTCGTCATCGAAGAGGAACTCCGCCAGCGCACGCGCCGTCTCCGTCTTGCCTACGCCCGTCGGCCCCAGAAAGATGAACGAACCAATCGGCCGCTTGGGATCACTCAGCCCCGCACGCGAGCGGCGAATTGCATTCGCCACGACGGTCAGTGCCTCATCCTGCCCAACCACACGCTCGCGCAGACGGTCCTCCATCTGCGTCAGCTTCTGCACCTCGCCCTCGAGCATCTTCGCCACCGGGATGCCGGTCCACTTGGAGACAATCTTCGCAATGTCTTCCTCGTCGACCTCTTCCTTCAGCATCCGGTTGCCGCGCTGGCCCTCCGCAGCCTTCTCCGCCGCGTTAAATCCATCCTGCTCCGCGGTCAGCCCGGTAAGCTCGCGCTCAGCCTTCGGAATCTCTCCATACTGCAGCTCCGCCGCGCGCTGCAGATCGCCCTTGCGTGTAGCCTGTTCGGCCTCAAAGCGCAGCCCCTCAAGCCTTTCCTTCAATGAGGCAATCTCTCCAATCGCCCCGCGCTCCTTCTGCCAACGCGCACGCAATCCGGCCGCCTGCTCCCGCACCCCAGCCAGCTCGCGTTCCACATCAGTCAGCCGCTCGCGCGAATTCGGATCGTCCTCACGCTTCAATGCCTGACGCTCAATCTCAAGCGAGGTAGCCCGCCGCTCGAGATCGTCGATCTCCACCGGCACGCTGCCAATCTGGATCGCCAGCGCCGCCGCCGCTTCGTCGACAAGATCAATTGCTTTATCTGGCAGAAACCTGTCGGAGATATACCGGTGCGACAACTCCGCCGCCGCCACAATTGCCGAATCCTTGATCCGAACCTTGTGATGGGTCTCATACCTCTCACGCAGTCCGCGCAGAATCGCAATCGTGTCCTCCACGTTCGGCTCGCCGACGAACACAATCTGAAAACGCCGCTCCAGCGCCGCATCCTTCTCGATGTACTTTCTGTACTCACTCAAGGTTGTTGCGCCGATAGCCCGCAGGTCGCCGCGAGCCAGCGCCGGCTTCAGCATGTTGCTGGCGTCAATCGCACCCTCCGCCGCGCCGGCGCCCACGAGAGTATGCAGCTCGTCGATGAACAGGACAATCTGCCCATTCGACTCCTCAATCTCCTTCAGCACCGCCTTCAACCGGTCCTCAAACTCACCCCGGAACTTCGCCCCCGCAAGCATCGCACCGAGATCAAGCGAGATCACGCGCTTGTCGCGCAGAATCTCCGGCACATCGCCCTGCACAATGCGCCGCGCCAGTCCCTCAACGATTGCCGTCTTACCTACGCCCGGCTCACCGATCAGCACCGGATTGTTCTTCGTTCTCCGGCTCAGCACCTGAATCACACGCCGAATCTCCTCGTCGCGCCCGATCACCGGATCCAGCTTGCCCCTGCGCGCCAGCTCCGTCAGATCCTTCGCATACTTCTCCAGCGCCTGGAACTTGCCCTCAGGGTTTTGATCCGTGACACGTTGTGCTCCGCGCACCTCAGCCAGCGCTCTCAGGATCGCGTCATACGTCGCGCCCTGCGTCGCAAGCGCCGCCTGCACCGGCTCACCCTTCTGCTTTGCGAGCGCGAGCAGCAGATGCTCGGTCGAAACGTACTCATCCTTGAAGTTCTCCGCTTCCTTGAACGCCTGGTCGAGCACCTTCGTCAGCGCCGCACCCATGCCCGGCTGCTGGCTCGCTCCCTGCACCTTCGGCAGCTTCGCAATGGCGGCGTTCACCGTCGCCAGTAGTTGCTGCACACCCACGCCCACCTTCTCCAGCACCGGACGGACCACGCCTTCCTTATCCTCCAGCAACGCCGCCATCAAATGCACCGGCAGCACCTCAGGATTGCCGTTCTCCGCTGCATGTCCCGCCGCTCCCTGAATCGCCTCCTGCGATTTCACGGTCAGCTTGTCCCACTTGATCGCCATATCTCGCCCTCACACACAAAAATCTACTCCCATCTGATGCTCGTCCCCAAGCCTCAGACGCAAAGTCTTAGTCACTTACACTCAAATCCTCTACCCTCAGCTCAGCGCATCGAAACACACATCGATGCCATCCCTCGGCGACAGTCCGTCAACCTCCGCAACCGAGCGCCGCGCCACACAATCACTTTCCTCCGCCCTCCTGCTCACCTTCACCGGCGGCTTCCTCGACGCCTTTCTCTACGTCACTCACGGCGGCGTCTTCGCCGGAGCCATGACCGGAAACCTGGTGCTCTTCGGCATCGCCCTGCTCAGCCGCGACTCCCACCAGGCCCTTCATCACCTGCTGCCCATCGTCGCTTTCGCCCTCGGAATCTGGTGCGCCTTCGTAGCCGAGGCTGGGCTGCGGCATCACGTCGTTCTCGTCGCTCTCGCTCTTGAATCCGCCGGCCTCTTCATCGCTTCGCTGCTTCCGCATACCTTCCCCGGCCGCCTCTTCATCGCCCTCATCTGTATCCTCGCGGGCTACCAGGTCGGCAGTTTCCGCACCGTCGACACCTTCGTCTACAACGCCACCTTCATCGCCGGCAATATCCTCCGAACCGTCGAGTCCTTCCACGCCATACTCATCCGCATCCGGCACGGCAAGCCCATGCGTGAATTTCGCGACCTCGGGTTGGTGCTCGTGCTGTTCCTCGTCGGCGCGGTCACCGCAGCGACCCTCGCCGGGAGAATGGGGAACCACGCGCTGTGTGTGCCTCTGGTTGCGGTTCTCGCCGTTCTGTCGATAACCCTCTGGCGAGAGCTCAAACAGCCCCGCCCGCCCAGAAGAAAAATTGGCGAGCCCATCTGAACTCGCCCAAGGCCACTTCCCGTTACCATCCTGTTCGCCAGCCCGGCCTTACTTCTGCGAGTCGGCCTTTCGGGCCCCAGCCGTCTGCGCTTCAACCTGCTTTGGAGCCTGGGCCACCGATCCGGCCTTCACCGTGATCTGCTTCGGCTTGGCCTCTTCCTTCTTCGTCAGAGAGATCGTCAGCACGCCGTCGGCGCTCTGCGCGTCAATCGAGTCGGTGTCCACCGTCGCCGGCAGCGTGAAGCTGCGCACAAAACTGCCATAGCGGCGTTCGATGCGGTGGAAGTTCTCCTCCTTCTCCTCAGACTCAAACTTGCGCTCCCCGCGCACCGTCAGCGTCCGGCCTTCGACACGGATGTCCAGATCCTCGGTACGAATGCCGGGAACCTCGAGCTTGAGGAGCACCTTCTGCGAGTCCTCATACACATCCACCGCGGGGACGAAATTGCCTGTGCTGAGCGCCTCGGTCTCACCCTCGAAGGTGCGGCCGAAGTCGCTGAAGATCGAGTTGAGCCGGTTCTGCAGAACTGTCATGTCGCTCAAACTACCGCGAAACGGAACAAATCGAGTAATCGCCATCGTCTTCATCTCCCTTGCTTGCAGTTACTTATAAGGTGTGTGAGCCCATATTTCCCTGCCCACATCTACTTAGACGAAAACTATAGCGTACTCGTTGCATAAAATCTACTGACATTTCACTCATATTGTTCCACGTGAAACACCCTGCTGTATCTTGGTCTCGTGCCCAAGCTCGACCGCCGGTGCTTCTGCGCTCTCTCCGCCGCAGCCTTTGCAGCAAAACGCCTTCCCGCTATAGAGCTTCCACCGGCCAGCGCTTACAGCCTCGTCGCCGCCGTGGACCGCGACCGCATCCTCCGCCTGGCGAACCAGTGGCTGTCGGCTAAGCCTCAAACCATCACAGACTTCCCAGCGCCCAAGTCCCCCGGTGGCCCGCACGACTTCTTTTCCCAGGCCGACTACTTCTGGCCAAACCCCGCCAATCCAAACGGTCCATGGAAGGAGATCGATGGCAGGTCCAATCCGGCGAACTTCCAGGACCACCGCCGTGCGATGATCCGTTTATCCCAAGCGGTTCCTGCGCTTACAGCCGGATTTCTGCTCTCGCGTCGCCACGAGTTCGCCCGCGCTGCCTCTGCCCACCTCGTCGCCTGGTTCGTCGCGCCCGCGACCCGTATGAACCCGAACCTGCAGTACTCGCAGGGCTACCCCGGCGGCCCGACCGGCCGCTCCTACGGCATCATCGATACGCTGCATCTGGTTGAGCCTGCCCGCTCTGCCGGATTCCTCAAGGATGCCCTCGGCTCTGCGAACTTCGCCGCGGTGCAGCAATGGTTCCGCGAATATCTGAACTGGATGAAGACGTCTGCTCCGGGCATCAAGGAGCGCGACGCCACCAATAACCATGCGATCGCCTGGGCGCTGCAGGCCGCCGAATTCGCTCGCCTGGCCGGCGACAACCTCACCCGCAACGAAGTCCGCACACGCTTCGAAACAGTGCAGCTCCCCGCGCAGGAGGCCGCCAACGGCAGCTTCCCCCGCGAGCTCGCCCGCACGAAACCCTACGGCTACTCCATCTTTCAGTTCGACTGCGCCACCACCCTCGGCTGGTCTCTCGGCCTCCTCACCGGCCACGCGCCATCGACCGCCGCGGGAGGCAATACCCGCTCGCTCGCAGACTCTGTCTTCCATCCCGCAGCTTCTGCGACCGGGGTAAACAACGACGCCACCGCCCGCGACTCCCTCTGCCGCGCCGCGGCCTTCCTCTATCCCTTCCTCGACGACAAATCCAAGTGGCCCTACGCGCACGACATCCAGCACTGGGAGTCATGGCCTGTCCGCTCGCCCGGCCTGCTCTTCTGCGGCCTGGCCTGCCACCATCCGGACTACATCGCCCTTTGGCGCCGTCTCGACCCCGACCCAGCCGATCCCGAGATTATCCGCAACTACCCGATACGGCAGCCACTCGTGTGGGTTGCGTAAGTCCCAGCTCATTGCATTGATATCAATGCAATTCGATTGCCATGAAATGTTCGGGCTATCATTGACTTTCCCGGACTCCGAGCACTCGATGACCATCGCATTTTCCCGCAGACTCCTCGCCGCCGGCACGCTCGCACTCTTTATCACCAGCGCTTTCTCCCAAAGGACATCTCAGCCTGGCGATCCAATTCCGCCTGCTCCGCCGGTGCGCACGCGGCACGCGATGGTCGTGACGATTCAACACAACGCCACCGACGCAGGCGTCGAGATCCTGCACGCCGGTGGCAATGCCGTCGACGCCGCGGTCGCAGTCGCCTTCACGCTCGCCGTCACCTTCCCCGCCGCCGGCAACCTTGGCGGCGGCGGCTTCATGCTGATCCGCCCCTCCTCTGCTCGCCTCGCACACGGTCAACCTCACTTCCTCGATTTCCGCGAGAAAGCGCCCGCGGCCGCCAGTGCCAACATGTATCTCGACGCGCAGGGCAATGTCATTCCGGGCATGTCGACGAAAGGCCCCAAGTCCTCCGGCGTCCCCGGCACCGTCGCCGGCCTCGTCTACGCCGAGCGCCACTACGGCCGCCTGGGCCTCCGCCGCGTGATGGCCCCCGCCATCCGTCTCGCCCAGGACGGCTTCGTCCTCACCGACGAGGAAGCTCGCTCACTGCACTCGTCCAATCTTGCGAAATATCCCACATCGCGCCGCATCTTTCAGCGCGACGGCAACTACTACAAAGGCGGCGATCGCCTGGTGCAGCCGGAGCTCGCACGCACGCTTGGACAGATCGCCAGCAACCCGGCGAGTTTCTACCACGGGACGATTGCGCGGCAAATCGCAGCCTACGAGAAGGAGAACGGCGGCCTGATCACGGCGCAGGACCTCGCCAGCTACCAGGTGAAGGAGCGCAAGCCCCTGATCGGTCACTACCGCGGCCTCGAAGTCCTCACTTCTCCGCCACCGAGTTCCGGCGGCATCGTCCTGCTGGAGATCCTGAACATCCTCTCCGGCTACGACCTCACACACCTGAATGGACAGGCGACACCGGACCGCTCGCCCGCGCAGGTGCACTACATCACCGAGGCCTTCCGCCGCGCTTACATGGACCGCGCCGACTATCTCGGTGACCCCGACTTCAATCCGCACATGCCGCTCGTGCAGATGGCGGACCCGGCATACGCAGCCGCGTGGCGTAAGAGCATCGATCCGGTGAAGCCCTCGCCCTCCGCGACGCTGATGCGGCCCGCGGGATTCATGCCCGAGCCGCCGAAGCTCGCTCCACTCGCGCCAGAGTCTAACGAGACGACGCACTTCTCTATCGTCGATGCGCAGGGCAACGCGGTCGCGATGACCTACACGCTGAACTTCGGTTACGGCAACGGTATGGCTGTCGACAAGCTGGGCTTTCTGATGAACGACGAGATGGACGACTTCGCTTCGAAGATGGGCGTGCCGAACGGCTTTGGCCTCATTCAGGGTCCAGCGAACGCCATTGCTCCCGGCAAGCGTCCTCTCTCCTGCATGACGCCAACGATTGTGAGCGAGCCAGTGCGTCGTGATGCGCAAGGCCATCTACAGGCGGGCAAGCTGCGTCTCGTGCTTGGGTCACCCGGTGGTTCGACCATCATGACTACGGTCGCCAACGATCTCATCAGCGTGGTCGACAACGGCCTCGACATCCAGGCTGCCGCTGACGCGCCGCGCTTCCACCATCAATACCTGCCTGACAGGCTGCAGTTCGAGAAGGCGTTTCCGCAGGACGTGGTGAATGCTATGAGTGCTTCCGGCTACGCGACGGAACGTTCGGGCGCGAAAGACTTCAACAGTCCCGGCAACTGGGGTGACAGCGAGCTCATCGCCGTCGATCCGGAGACAGGCGAACTCACCGGCGGACAGGACCACCGTCACCACTTTGGCAAAGCTGCCGGGTATTGAATCGTTCTTCTACTTACGCATCTCAGCCTGTGAGCACACTTGCCAAGCGAACGACGCCCCTGCGCCTGTTGTGTCAATGCTCAAAGGTTCGATCCGCCGAGTTTCGACAGCATTCCGCTCAGGATGTTTGAGCTCGGGGCGCTTCCATTCTGCGCGAAATGCGCCATGACCATCGGCAGTACTGTTGCCATGGCAGCCTGAGCGACCTGCGGTGAGACCCCGGCTTTAGAGGCGATGGTGTCGAGCAGGCCGGTGCCCTGGAGGCCGGTCTGCACCTGTTCCGGTGTCACGCTCGGCGTCTGGCCATTCTGTATAGCGTCGACGTGGCCGCCGAGACCATTGTTGCGGAAGTTCTGGAGGATAGCCCCGAGACCGCCAGGATGCTGTTCGAGCGCTTCCATCATGCCGCCGGCAACCTTGGTCGTGTTGTCGCCGCTGCTTGTCATCGAGTTAGCTGCCATGGATTCGAGAGAATCAAGGAGTCCCATTGGTGTCATCTCCTGCATGAGATCGCGAAGCAGACTGCATCGTACGCCTTCGCGGTGACTGTCGTAATGGGACTTTCCTCAAGTTACAGGTGGCGATGAGCATGGGATCCGCTAGAACTGCATCGGTGGTTGGACTAGTATTTCCCATTCGCATTTACCGGAGAATCACGCTCATGAAGGTTCAGGGTTCAGCGATTATTCCCAGTCTGCGTTACCACGATGCGCACGCTGCCATAAAGTGGCTGGTGCGCGTATTTGGATTTACAGAACAGGCGGTTTATGAGGGGCCGAATAATACGGTGATGCATGCGCAGTTGACCTGCGGCGGAGGCATGCTGATGCTGGGATCGGCGTCGAATACGGGAATCTTTGCGAAGTTTTCGATTGATCTGAAGGAGACAGGCAGGCGTGAGACAGTGGGGTTGAGCCTGATCGTGAGCGACGAAGAGTGCGTGGCGATGTATGAGCGCGTGAAGCGTGAAGGTGCCGAGATTGTGCAACCTTTGAGCTCGCCGGATTATGGTGGAAAGTCGTTCGGATGTCGTGACCTGGAAGGGCATATATGGTGGGTGGGAAGTCACAACCCGTGGGATGAGTACGAGGGACCAGAGGCGGAGGGGACGGCTTGAGTCTTAATCCATATGCGGGAGCACTGGGCTCGCGCGATCCTGTTGAGGTGATTGAAGCGACGCCCGTGCGGCTGGGACGTTTGCTCGATGGGTTGACCGCGAAGCAGATTGAGACGCCGCCGGCGCCGGGCAAGTGGAGCGTGCGCGAGGTGATGGCGCATCTGGCGGATTGCGAGATCGCGTTCGGCTTCCGGTTGCGGCAGGCGGCTGCAGGAGTGCAGATGATTCAGCCGTTCGAACAGGACGACTGGGCTCGCAACTATGGTGGCTATGACTTTCAGGCGGCGATGAAAACCTATCGCGCGCTGCGGGCGTGGAATCTTGCGTTCGTCCGGTCGATGACGGAGGAGCAGAAGGCTCAGGTGGTCACGCATCCGGAGCGCGGGACGATGACGGCCTGGACCATCGTGGAAACAATGGCTGGGCACGACCTGCATCATCTGGCGCGGCTGGAAAAGCTTCTACCGGGCTGAGGCTTCAGCCTGCTGCTTGTGCAACTCTTTCTCGAAGGCGGCTTTGCGTTCGGCTACGGTGCGGTGGTAGCCGTCAGGATCGATCCAGACCATGTCGCCCTCCCGCGGCATCCGCGCGAGCTTCGCGAGCATGTCGAAGTACATGCCGTGCGCGCCGAGGAAGATGTCGCAAGGTAGAGCATTGAGCACGACGAAGGTGTGGGCGAAGTCCTGCGCGATGCCGGGGTAAGATGCGGGCCTGGCGCGTGACGCGACGAGGCGGTAGCCGGGGTTTACGTTCCAGCTGCCGACGATGACAACATTGCGGAGCCGTGATGCGGGTTCGCCGGGCAGGTGAACTCGCATGGTCCAGGTGGTGCAGCCGCGGGTGTGGCCGGCGGTCTTGTGAGCGGTGAGCGTGACGTTGCCGAGCGTGACGGTGTGGCCGTCGTGCAGGGTGCGGTCGACGTGCGCGGGCGGGTACTGTGGCTTGGGACCATAGGCGAAATCCTTCGCGCCACCGGATTCAATGACCGGAACATCACCATCCATCACCATGTACTTCGCGTGCGTCTGCGTGACGATGGCGGCGCTGCCGGCGGCGTGGTCGAAGTGCACGTGACTGATCAGAAGGATCTTGATGTCGTTCCAATGGAAGCCGAGCTGCTCGACGCTGTGGCGAATCTGCGGCACGGAGGATTCGAGATTGGAGTTGATCAGAATGTCGCCCTGCGGCGTGGTGATGAGGTAGGAGGCGAGATCGCGGCTGCCGACGTAGTAGAGGTTGTCGGCGATGCGGAACGGCGTGAGCTGCGTGGTCCAGTCAGGGTTCTCGTCAGCACGGGCGAGAGGAGCGAAAGCGAACAGCAGAACGAGAGCGAGGAGTCGGCGAAGCATATTCCGTTGGTACCACGTTGTGCGGCGGATGACGGTGTGGATTTGCGGAAGGAAGCTGGAAGGTATCGGCCGGGCGCTTCTTACTCGAGCGCGGAGTTGACGTCGCGGACTAGGTTGCGAATGTAACTGCGGCGGTTGAGCAGAGCGACCATTGATTGCTTGGCAGTGTCGCGCGCGGTCGAATCGTTGGCATCCTCGGCGGCGTCCCAGTTAGACCAGAGTGATTGGAGCTGCCGCTGTAAGTCATTGAGCATGGCGGTGAATTTTGTGCGTGCGGCTTCAAGGTCGGCACGTGCCGAGGGATCGTCCTCACCCATCTTGCGAGCCATGCGCATCTCTTCGAGCTGCATGTTGAGCTCGAACGCCTCTTCGAGAAGATCCGGAGGAGCGACCTGCTTCTTCTCTGTCCCAGTGGCGCGCGCGGCGTCGGTCGCGGCACGAGATTGCTCTTCGAGTTGAATGCCTTCGAGCGCGAGCAGGTATTCGGTTCTCGCAATGGGGTCGCGCAGGGTACGATAGGCGTCGTTAAGCTGCGAACTGGCGGCGAGCGCGGCCTCTTGTTCGGCAGGCGGACGCGAGGCGAAGCGGTCGGGGTGCAGTTTGCGCGATTGGGCGTAGAAAGCCCTCTCAAGTGCTGCGGCGTCGATGAGGAGGTGGCGCGGGAGATCGAACTGCGCGAAATAGTTGTCGGGTTTCTCCGGGTTCATACGTTCTTAAGTTTATGGGCAGGCCGCTGGAATAGGCGGTCGAGTTCTGGAATGAGGAGCAAATTATGCCGAAGTTTGTGATTGAGAGAGATATTCCCGGACTGGGTGGCTGGACCGCGGAGCAGTTGCAGGCAGCTTCACAGACGTCGTGCGGGGTACTGAACAGGCTGGGGCCGCAGATTCAGTGGCTGCAGTCTTATGCGACAAAGGACAAGCTGTACTGCATCTATATCGCGCCGAACACGGAGATGGTGCGCGAGCACGCGCGTCAGGGTGGCTTCCCGGCAAACTCGGTTGAGGAAGTGACAGCAGTGATTGATCCGACCACGGCCGAGTAGGTGAAAGTGCGGCTTGAATACAGTGGACATGCAGCCGCAACTACGGATCAGCTGCGGGCGATGTAGCGTGTCTCGCTGAGGTCGATCTCGTATTCGAGGCGGCGAAGCACGTCGTCACTGACGAGACCGCGGTCGCGCAGATCGAGCAGCGCAGAACGTTCGAGGGCAAGTGCCTCGAGACGAAGCTGTCCGCGCCGTGCGTGGCGTGGGGCGGCCGGGCTTTGCTCGACGCCGGGATCGCGCGTGGCCTCGAGCCGATGCTCGTAGATGTGAATCATGTCTTCGATGTCGTGGTGCTCTTCTTCGCTGGCGGTGGCGAGTTGTTCACGCAGTGAGACGAGGACGCGCTGCAACAGGATGCGGCGGGCGGTGAGCTCTTCGTGCTCTTCTTCGTGGCTGCCGGTAAGGCCGAGTGCGCGGATGATCGGGGGCAGGCTGAGGCCCTGCAGGACGAGCGTGACGAAGATGATGGAGAAGGTGAGGAAGAGAATGAGATTGCGCTGCGTGAAAGGCTCACCGTTCGAGAGCGTGTAGGGCAGGGAGAGCGCGGCGGCAAGAGAGACGACTCCGCGCATGCCGGTCCATCCGATGACGAAGATGCCCTTGGCAGTCGGCGCGGGCACGTGTTGATGCAGGATTCTTCGTCGAAAGAAGAGTGATACGCCTGCTCCAGGGAAGACCCATAGGAGCCGCAGCCCGATAAGGACGAGCGAGAAGAGCAGACCGTCGAGTGCGAGCTTGCCCGGGCCGTAGCCCCTGATGCCGGGAAGGATGTAAGGAAGCTGGAGCCCGATGAGAAGGAACACCAGGCCATTGAGTACGAAGTCGAGCGCCTGCCAGGAGGCGAGGATCTGAAGACGCGCCGGCGGAGTCAGGTAGGTGGCGCTGCGACGGCTGAGGAAGAGTCCGCAGGTGACCACGCAGATAACGCCGGAACAGTGCAGTTGCTCGGCGGTGAGGTAGGCGACGTAGGGGACGATGAGCGAGACGACCATCTCGAGTGGACCTTCCTCGATCCAGCGCTCGCAGAACTGAAAGACCTTGCCAAGACTGAGGCCAAGACCGACGCCGCCGACGATGAGCCAGAGAAGTTGGACCAGCGCCGAGCCGACCGTGGGAGTGTGGCCTTCGAGCAGCAGGGAAATACCGAACTCGAGCGCGAGCAGGGCGGTGGCGTCGTTGAGGAGTGACTCGCCTTCGAGGATGGAGGTGAGGGTGGGTGCAAGACCGAGGGAACGCGCGATGGAGGTGGCAGCGACAGCGTCGGTTGCGGCAACAACGGCACCGAGCAGGAATCCGGCGCGGAAGTCGAGCTCAGTGATGAAGTGGTCGGCGAAGAAGGCGATGCCGAGCACGGTGAAGGCGACCAGCCCGGTAGCCAGCATGACGATGGTGGGTAGGTTCTGGCGGAAGCCGCGCGAGTCAGTCTGCCAGGCGGCGGCATAGAGCAGAGGAGGAAGGAAGACGAAGAAGACAACGTCCGGCGAGAGCGGGACGCGGGGAATGTGAGGAAGCAGCGAAAGGCCCAGACCCGCGAGCACGAGCAGGATGGGATAGGGGATGTTAAGCCGGCGCGCCAGGCCCGCGAAGAACGCAATGATTGCAAGCAGCAGAATGCCAATGCGCTGCAATGCGTGGCTGTCTGTGGCGGGCTCAAGCACCATGCGATGAGTATCGCAGGCGGGAGAATCAGGCCGCGACGGAGATGCGTTCGGCGGTGGTAGTGGGTTCGGAGATAGGAAGGCCGTCTTCGCGAAGACCTTCGATGCGCAGCTTGATGCCTTCGCGGATTAGCTGATCGCCTCTACACGGGTCTCGCCCACGACACCGAGGCCGGGGAGATCAGGCGCGTAGGCACCCCATCCGCCGTCTGCGCCGCGCCCAAAGATGACGAGGTACGAGAGCATCGCTCAAGCGTACCTCAGCGGCTAAAACCACTCTTCTCAACGCAACTTGCGGCGCGGCTAAAGGGTGCTCTTAACAAAACGAGAGCTCAGACTGCGGAGTTGAAGTTAGACGGTCTTTCAGCCCAGTTACGCGGAGAAACTGCTGCCGCAACCGCAGGACTTCGTCGAATTTGGGTTGATGAAGTTGAATCCCTGCCGTATGAGGGTTTCCTCGAAGTCGAGAACCATGCCGGCGAGGTAGAGGAAGGACTTGGGGTCGACGAAGAGGCGGACAGGTTTCGCGCCGCTGGGGTCGTTGGGCGTTTCGATGCCGGCGCCGAAGACGAAGACGCGGTCGCGTTCACGGGGCTGCGTATCGAAGCGGATGTTGTAGCTGAGGCCGGAGCAGCCGCCGCCCTGGACGCCGAGACGCAGGCCGCCGGCTTCGGGCGAGATGCCTTCCTTGGCCATCGCGATACGGATGCGCTTGAGGGCGTTCTTCGTGATCTCGACGGCAGCCTTGGCGCGGGGTTGCAGGCCTTCGGCGGTGAGCAGCGTCATGCCCGCGAACGGGTCTTTCGCCGCTTCGGCGGAGGCTCCCGCCTTGGGAGCATTCGTTCCGGGTTGGAGGAGGGTGGACATCGTACCTATCTAATTCTCAGGGTAGTTTCTCAGGAGTCTTGTTGAGCCATCCGCTAAGAGAACGTGCCCCGCGCTCTCCAACAAAGCCGAATAGAAGATCAAAGGCACATTCTCCGGCAAACTCCAACAGGGCATCGAACATTCAGTTCTCTCCTGCTACGTACAAAGGCCGGCGGAGCGCTGAGACTCGCCGGCCGTTGGAGATGTCCAGCTTAGTTTGCAGCGGCGGCAACAGCAGCCGGAGCCGCCTCACCGACGTTGTTCTTCTTCTTCCAGTCACCGATGGCGGCGCGGATGGCGTCCTCGGCCAGCACCGAGCAGTGAATCTTCACTGGCGGCAGGGAGAGCTCCTTGACGATATCGGTGTTCGAAATCCGGAGTGCGTCTTCCACCGTC
>DATNGO010000159.1:0-19989 GCA_035605855.1 Acidobacteriaceae bacterium
TTTGAATTCGAAGAAAAAACGGAGTTTTGAAGGAGCTAAACAATGAAGTTTTCTTATCTGGCTGGCGGCCTATCCGGCAGACTGCTTGTGACCGCCGGTGTTTGCGTGGGGATGCTCGCTGTGGCAGTGCCGGCTTCGGCAGATACTTTCAGCGCGCAATTCTTCCAGGTGACGACATCGACCGCGTCGAACTCGGACTTCCATCCGGGCGGTGTAGCGACCGGTACGAATTCGAGCAACTACGTTCTATCCACGCTGAGCGGCGGGATGCCCGTATTCAACCCGGGTGAGGCGGGGGCTGCGCCAGCGAATGACTTGCTGCCGGGCAACGTGCTTGGGTGGTGGACACCTGGAACGTACGGCCCCAACACGATTACCGCTACGGGCACAAACTCAGCTTTCGTCGTGAGCACTGACCCGAACAACCCAACGAAGATGTTTCCGCCGAACTCCACTGGAGGCGGCAATCAGGGCTTGAATTGCAACAACGGCACCGCAAATTGCGAGGAGACCGCCATTCTTACCAGCACCTTCAACCTCGCCGGCGCACAGAACGTGACGTTCGACGTGGGTGCGGATGATGATGCGTTTGTCTTCATCGACGGCCAAATCGTGCTGGATCTGGGAGGAATTCACGGGGAAACCCTGACGCCTACCAATACGGTGCTGCTTGGCGCCGGATCGCACACGCTGCAAATCTTTTATGCGGACCAGGATCAGGTCGCGGCAAGCCTGGTGTTCCAGGACAATGGAATTCCAGTGAACCCTACGCCTGAGCCCGGCAGCCTGGCGCTGCTTGGAACGGGCGTGCTTGGACTGGCGGGCACGGTTCGCCGCCGGTTGAAGCGCTAGAAAACTGTATGGCCTCCGAGATCGCCGTCTTCGTGGCGGCGATCTTTTTTGGGGAGCGGGCGTCGTTTTGCGGAGAGAACGCGGCTATTTGATGTCGCGCCAGTTGTGGCCGAGGCCGACGTCGGCGACGATGGGGACGGAGAACTCCGCGGCGGATTCCATCTGCGTGCGGACGAGTTCGGTCATCTCGTCGGCTTCTTCGGGGACAACGTCGAAGAGGAGCTCGTCGTGGACCTGGAGGGTCATGACGGACTTCAGCTTGCGGCGCATGATCTCGGCGTCGATGCGGATCATGGCGAGCTTGATGAGGTCGGCAGCGGTGCCTTGCAGCGGTGTGTTGACGGCGGTGCGCTCGGCGAAGCCGCGCTGGTTGGGGTTGCGTGACTGGATGTCGGGGATGGGGCGGACGCGGCCGAAGGCGGTGCGGACGGATTGCGTACGACGGACCTGATCGAGGATGCGCTCGATGAAGACGGCCACGCCGGCGTAACGCTCGAAGTAGCGATCGATGTAGGCGCGGGCGGTCTTCTGGTCGATGTTGAGCTGGGCGGCGAGACCGAAGGGGGAGATGCCGTAGACGATGCCGAAGTTGACGGCCTTGGCGCGCGCGCGTGTCTCCTTGCTCATGGTGGCGGGGTCGACCTCAAAGACCTCGGCGGCAGTGAGCGTGTGGATGTCTTTGCCGGTGCGGTAGGCGTCGAGGAGCAGAGGGTCCTGCGAGAAGTGCGCCATCAGGCGAAGCTCGATCTGCGAGTAGTCGGCCGACATGAGGAGGTTGTTGGGCGCGGCGATGAACGCTGCGCGGATTTCGCGGCCGACGGCGGTGCGGATGGGGATGTTTTGCAGATTGGGATTCGTCGAGCTGAGACGACCGGTGGCCGTGCCGACCTGGTTGAACGTCGTGTGGATGCGCTGGTTGGAGTCGGCCAGGAGCGGGAGCGCGTCGAGGTAGGTGCCTTTGAGCTTGGAGAGCTGGCGGTGCTCGAGGACGTCGGTGACGATGGGGAAGTCGGCGGCGAGGTCTTCGAGGACGTCCTGCGCGGTAGAGATGACTTTGCCCTTGCCGTACTTGAGCGGCTTGGGGAGGTCCATCTTGTTGAAGAGGACATCGCCGAGTTGCTTGGGCGAGGCGATGTTGAAGCGATGGCCCGAGGATTTGTAGATGCGCTCGGCGAGGTCGTCGATCTGCACGCCGAGGCGCGTGGATTGCTCGCGGAGGAGGTCGAGGTTGACGCGAACGCCGGTCTGCTCCATGCGGAGGAGGACGGGGACGAGCGGGAGATCGATGGCGCTGTAGACGTCGGTGAGTGTGGAGTGTTCGTTGAGTTGCGATTCCGTTGTGGTGGGTTTTGATTTGGATTTCTTCGCGGATTTTTTTGCGGGCTTGTGCGCATCGGCGAAGAGCATCTCGGTGGTGACGGCGCCGCCGAGCTCGGGTTGGTCGGCCGGGATGTGGTGTTCGACGGGCGTGGACTCCGCGAGTTGTTCGGTGAGGACGACAGCGAGGCGCGCGACGGCGGACGCGGCTTCAGGGAGGCGTTTGGGGTCGTTGAGGTTTTCTTTGGTGGGCTGGTGCAGGAGCGCGAGGCTGGTGGTGCGCGCGGCGATGTCGGGAAGTGTGTGCGAGCCGTGCGTCGGGTTGAGGAGGTAGCTCTCGAGCATCACGTCAGTGATAGGGCCGGCGAGTGTGACGCGGTGTGGCTCAAGTGCGCGGAGGATGGCTTTGAGATCGTGGACCTGCTTCGGGATCGAGGCGTCAGCAAGGGCTTCGCGGAGACCTGGGGTGTCGAGGGAGACCGCGATGGCGTGGGTGGGGGTGACGGAGAGGCCGAGGCGGCAGGCGGGGTCAGCCTCAGGGGCTAAAGCCCCTTGATTGCGCGACGAACTATCGGACGGGCTGAAGCCAGTCCCCTTCAAAGCCGCATCAGCGGGCGTCGCGAAGAGGGACATTGTCTGCGCAGGTTCGGGTTCGGGCTCGGTTTCGATGTCGGGGTTGGCGTTGGGGTCGGCGGGCTCGGCGGCGGATTCTTCGGCGATCGTCTGCGCGGTTGCGGCGAGGGCGAGGGCGAGGTGATTTTCCTTGCGGGCTTCGGCGAGGAGTTGTGCGAGATCGTCGGCCGTGGCATTGAGGGTGTAGGTGGTCGGCGTTGTGTCGGCTGCGGGGGCGAGCTCTTTGAGCAGGGTGGTGAACTCGAGCTCGGTGAAGAGAGCACGGGCGGCTGCGCTGTCGACGGGCTGCGTGCGCATCGCGTCCAGGTCGGCCGTGATGGGTACGGCGGTATGAATGGTGACGAGTTCTTTGGAGAGCAGGATGTTGTCGCGGTTGTTGGCGAGCGACTCCCGGTAGGTTTTGCGCTTGATGGCGTCGGGCGTTTGGACGGCCGCGTCCATTGCGGCTTCGACGGTGCCGAACTGCTGAATGAGCTCGACGGAGCCCTTGTCGCCGATTCCGGGCGCGCCGGGAATGTTGTCGATGGAGTCGCCACGGAGAGCCATGACGTCGATGACGCGCTGGGGTGGGACGCCGAGGGCCTGCTCGACGCCGGCGGAGTCGAGGATGAGGTTGTCCTTCGTCGGGTTGAGGATGGAGACGTTTTCGTTGACGAGCTGCATCATGTCCTTGTCCGACGAGACGACAAAGACGCGATGGCCGAGCGCGGAGAGCTGACAACTCAATGTGCCGATAACGTCATCGGCCTCGTAGCCCTCGTAATAGAGGATGGGGATGCGGAAGGCTTCGAGCGCGCGGCGGATGTAGGGCTGCTGCTGGATGAGGTCGGGCGGCGTTTCAACGCGATTGGCCTTGTAGCCGGCGTACTCGGTGGCTTCGAACTGCTGCGTCTTGATGTTGAACTTTTTGACGTCCTTGAGCTGCAGGGCAAGGGTGTCGCGGTGCACGGGCGCGCCGACGTCGTAGACGGCTGCGAGGTACTCGGGATTGAAGTCCTTGCGCAGCTTGTTGAGCATGTTGACGAAGACGTAGGTAGCCGCGGTGGGAATGCCGGTGCGGGTGGACATGGGGCGCGAGCGCTGCATGGCGTGGTAGGCGCGAAAGATGAACGCCATGGTGTCGAGCAGGTAGATGGGCGGCTTGGCGGAGGATGCGGACTTGGAGTCAGTTTGAGGCGCGCGCGGCATGATGGTTTGATGGTACGGTGCGCGGGTGGCGCCGCACGAATTTGAAGGCGCCGGGTGACGTGCACAAGGCGCGGTGGATGCGCTAGAGTGCAGGTATGCCGGGCTATCGGATGGGCTGCGTTGTCGTGCTGCTGGGAGCGCTGGTTGCCGGTGGGGTGGCACGAGCACAGGGTGCGAACGAGGCAGGGTGCACGCTGGAGAAGCAGGTGTACACGTGCGATTGGGCCGCGTTTGTACAGCGGCTGGATAAGGCGCATACGGTAGCGGTGGAGACCCAACGGATCGACCGGTTTACAGCGAGGCAGTTGCGGGAGCTGGCGGGAGAGCTGGGGAAGACCGTCGCGCCGGAAGACCAGGTGGGCGATCTGACCTTTCTGCTGATTCCGATGCAGTCGACGGGCGTGCACATTGGACCCGGGGGCGAGCCGCTGGCAACGCTGCGGATTTATGCGCCGGCGCCGGGAACGCCGCGCGGAACGCTGTTATGGGCGGAGACCTATACGGGGCAGCCGGACAGGCCGTGGCCGGCGACGGTGCATGCGCTGATCGAGCAGTTTCAAAATCGCCTGCAAAAGCACTGAGAGCTACGTGATGAGCATGCAGTCGCCATAGCTGAAGAAGCGGTAGCGCGCGGCGACTGCGTGCGCGTAAGCGCGGAGCACAGCTTCCGTTCCCGCGAAGGCGCTGACCAGCATGAGCAGCGTGGACTCGGGCAGGTGGAAGTTGGTGAGGAGACCGCGGACGAGCTTGAAGTTGGCGTCGCCATCGGGCGGGGGCGAGAGGAAGAGGCTGGTGCTGCCGGAGTGCGGCTGGAGCGCGAGTGGATTCGCGGGCGAGAGTGGGCCGTGTGTGGACTCGAAGGTGCGGGCGAGGTGCTCGAGCGTGCGCGTGGTGGTGGTTCCGACGGCAATGATGCGGCGATTGTCGCGATGGGCATTGTTGAGGGCGTGCGCAGTTTCGGTTGAGAGTGTGTAGGGCTCGGAATGCAGGCGGATGTCGCGTGTGTCCGCGACGCGTACTGGCTGGAACGTGCCGAGGCCGACATGCAGTGTGATGTACGCAAGCTCGATGCCGCGGGCGGTGAGCGCGGAGAGGATCTCCGGGGTGAAGTGCAGGCCGGCGGTAGGAGCGGCGGCAGAGCCTGACTGCTGCGAGTAGACGGTCTGGTAGCGCTCGCGATCTTCTGGCGTGTCGGGCTGGAGTTTGTCGCGGTGGATGTAGGGCGGCAGCGGCATGTGTCCGATGCGCTCGACGGTGGAGAAGAAGTCGGGTGTGGGAGCGAAACGGAGTGTGCGTTCGCCGAAGTCTCCGGTGGAGAGGATCGTGGCGTGAAGGAGTGGGACGCCGCCCGGTGCTGCGGCGAAGCGCAGCGTTTCTCCAGGCTGAACTTTTTTCGCGGGGCGGACGAGTGCGCGCCAGTCGTTGTGGCCTTGAGGTGACGCGACGCGTTCGGTGAGGAGAACCTCGATGAGGCCGGTGGGCCCGGGTGAGTTGTGTTGCGTGTGCAGGCCGGCGCGTGTGGCGTAAAGGCGCGCAGGAAGGACACGGGAGTTGTTGAGGACGAGGAGGTCGCGGGGCGCGAGGAGTTGCGGGAGCTCAGTGAAAAGATGGTCGGCGAAGGCGCCGGTGGTGCGTGAGAGCGTGAGCATGCGGCTGGCGCCGCGCGTCGCGGGCGGGTGCTGCGCGATGAGCTCTTCGGGCAGATCGTAGTGGAAGTCAGAGACGAGCATGAGAGACAGGGATTAGGGAACAGGGATTAGGGATTAGGGGTTTCGGTCATGCGGACGGCCTGGCCGAGGGCATCTTGCAGGGCGGCGAGTTCGGGTGTGACGTGCGCGGGCCACGCGAAGGTGACTGTTGAGAAGGGCTTCGGAATCATGAAGCGGTCCCAGGAGTTGAGTTGCCAGGCGCGCGACGGGGAACCGTGGAAGGAGCCGACCCAGGGCGCGCCGGTGAGGTCGGCGAGTTGCACGGGGCCGGGTTTGGCGATCATGTTTGGACCGCGCGGGCCATCGGCTGTGAAGGCGCAGATGTGGCCGTCGGTGTAAGCCTGCGCCATGTCGCGAAGGCCGGAGGCACCGCCGCGCGAAGAGGATCCACGCACGGGATAGAAGCCGAGGAGGGCTACGGTACGGGCGATGAGTTCGCCATCGAAGGAGGCGGAGATGAGGATGGCGATTTGCTTGTTGCGAAAGCGATGCGCGCTGATGAGCAGGGTGCGATGCCAGAAGGCGAAGATCGTTGGGCCGGGGATTTCGATGCCGACCGGCGTGCCGGGCGCGGTGACGTCGCGATAACGCAGCGTGGCACCGAGAGCGCGAATGAGCAGCGCGGCGAGAGGCGGGATGATGGCGAGCAGAAATCGCTGCTTGCGTGTGAAGGCGGGCACGAGGATGAGTTTAGCGGAGCGAGTCAGCAAGTCAGCTTGTGGAGGTGTTGCGCGAGGCGGAGGGTGAGGGCCATCAACGGAAGTGTGGGGAGCTGCGGCGAGCCGTCGGGAAAGACCGCTGCGGAGGTTATGAAGAGATTGCGCAGGCCGTGCACGCGGAGGTCAGGGTCGACGACGCTGGTGCGTGGGCCGGTGCCCATCGTGGCTCCGCCCATGGCGTGGCGCGCGTCGTCGAGATCAGGGATGGGAGCGGTGAGATCGGGCGTGAAGAGCGATGGGTTCCAGTCGAGACCGTCGATGTTGAGGTGAGTGCGGAGGTATTGTGCGAAGGACCGGACGGCGGCGAGTTCGGAGGGATCGATGCGCCAGTCCAGGATCGGCTGGAGGTCAGGCGAGAGTGTGATGCGCGAGGCGGAAGGTGTGCGCTGTGCGACGTTGAGACGTAGCTGAACGGTGGCGCTCGGGGAGACGTAGCGGCGGCGCCGCGTGTGAGCGGAGAGCGTGAGGCGTGCGGCGTCGGCGAGGGCGCGCGGAAGTTGTGGCAGGGTCTCGCGGAGGGCTAAAGCGAGGTTGTTTTGCTGGCGCGCGCGGAGGAGGCTGCGGAGAGCGCCGATGCCAGAGGTGTCGGGCTCGTCGATGGTGAGGTGCGCGAGAATGGGCGTGAGGTCGAGCTCGCGCTGGAGCTCGCGTGAAGCGGAGAGCTTGAAACTGTGGAGCGTACCGCGGTAGATCCATGGCCGAAGCACGGAAAGGAGTTGAGTGCGCGCAGGCTCGCGGAGTGTGGCGGCTGTGATGGTGAGGTGGTCGTGAAAGTTGCGGCCGACCTGGCCGTGCTGATTGCCGACGCCTTCGGGAGCGATCGAACGCGAGGCGAGCAGAAGACGGACGGTCTCGATGGTTCCGGCAGCGAGGATGATCTGGTCGGCTTCGACGCGGCGGCTGCGGCCGGAAGGTGTGCGGACGAAGACGGCTTCGATGTGATCGCGAGTGGGATCGAGCAGGAGCTCAGTGACGGGCGCGTGAAGGATGATGCGGGCGTTGGTGTGTGCGCGGAGTTTGTGCCCCAGAGTGTGCGCGAGGTTGCGGTGCGAAAAGGGCGTGAACTTCGAGAGCGAGGCATCGAGCTCCGGGAGCTGGTCGAGAAACGTTGGTATGCGCTGCTCGAGCTTCGTGAAGAAGCCCGCAGCATCGTAGGGGAGCGAATCGACGGCGAGGAGTGATTCGGCTTCGGTGGTGAACGGCGCGAGATCGGCTGCGGAAATGGGCCACGCGCTGCTGTCATGCGGGAAAGGGAGAAGCTGTCCGCCCCAGGTGAGTGATGTGCCGCCGAGTGCGCGGATGCGGGGCTCACTCGCGCCGGGGTGAGGGTGACCCGCTTGTTGAATGGCGCCGAAGGCTTCGGCAGTTTGGCCGCCGGCTTCGAGGAGAAGGACCTCATGGCCAAGCGTGACCAGCTTGTGCGCGAGCGTGAGACCGGCAATGCCGCCACCGACGATGCAGAAGGGTGCGCGAAGGAGATCGCTGCCGGTTGCGGTGCTGTCGAGCTGAGCTGAGTCGATCTCCATGCTTCAGGCGAGGCCTACGGCTAGAGCACTTTCCCTGAAAGGGTGGACAGAAGCCTACGCCGCTTGGGCCGTTTTCCATCGAAGAAAACGGCATCCATGAGTGCTTACAAGGCTACAGTATCAGGGAAAGTGCTCTAACTGTATCTCAGCCAGCGGATGATCTCAGGTAGATTGGGGCGCTTGCCGTACATGAGAATACCGACGCGATAGATGCGCGAGGATATCCAGATCACGACTCCGATCGTGATGGACATCAGCACGACCGAGAGGATGATCTGCCAGGCGGGAACGCTGGTAAGCGCGGTGCGGAAGTTCATCAGCAATGGCGAGCAGAAAGGGATCAAAGAGACGACCTGGGCCAATGTGGAATCCGGCGCTCTCACGGTTGGGAACAGCATCACCATGCAGAATGCGAGAGGGAGCACAAGGAACATATTGAGCTGCTGGAGCTCCTGCTCGGAGTTGGTCATGGCGCCGAGCGCCGCAGCGATGGCGGAGTACATCAGGAAGCCGAAGATGAAGTAGAGAACAAAGAAGCCGATCTGTGCTCCGCTGAGGACCCCGTGCACACTGTTGCTGCCGGCAAGATGCGCAACCATGCTGCTGGAGGCAAGCGCCGCCGCAGCAATCATCCACACGGCGACCTGCGTGACACCGACGGCGCCTACGCCGATGATCTTGCCGGCGAGCAGCTGGGTGGGCTTGATGGTGGCGAGCAGGACCTCGAAGACGCGGCTGGTCTTCTCTTCAATGATGCTGCGCGCGGTATTCATGCCGTAGAGCATGATGACCATGTACATGAGGAAAAAGAAGAGATAGGCGATGCCGAAGGCGAGTGCGCTGTTCCCTGTCGAACTCGTATCGATATCTACAGGCGCGGTGATCTCGTTGATCTGCGCGCTGGTGAGGCCGTGGCTAAGCAAACCCTCGCGCGTGAGCACGGCGTTCACACCGTGCTCGATGGCGTCCTCAGTGGAGATGTCGCCGGCGGAGCGTGCATGATATGCAAACAGTGGACGCTGGCCGGGCTGCGCGGGCGGCGTGATCCAGAGGTAGCCGGCCAGCTGCGCGGCGTGCACGTGCAACTGGGAGTCAAGAGCGGCGCGGGTGGCGGCCGAAGGCTCCATCAGGTCAACCGTCATCTCGCTGTTCTTGCCGGTTTCAAGCTGTTGCTTGATGTCCTGGCCGAGTGCGCGGTCGGAGGTAACGACGGCGATGTGGGACGTCGTCTTGGTGCGCGCCATGAAGAACGCGCTGCCGCCAACGAGTGCAGCCATGAGGACCGGGATGAGCACGGTGGCGAGGATGAAACCCTTGGTGCGTACGCGCTCCATGTACTCGCGCTTGGCAATGAGCCAGATGTTATGCATGGACCTTGCCTCCGGCCTCGGCGAACTCGGGAGTTCCCTTTACGGTGGTAATGAAAATCTCTTCGAGCGTGGGCTCGATGACCTCGAAGCGCGTGATGTTGGTGCCGCGTGAGACAGCCTCTGCGAGCATCGGCTGCGCGCCTTCGGGCGAGTGAAGCCTGATCTCGGCGACGCCCGCATAGTTGCGTGCGTCGGCGACATAGCGGCTGCGCAGGAAGCTGTCGTCACCGCTGAAAACAGCCTGCACGTGGTTGCGGGGATAGCGCGATTTGACCTCGCGCATGGAGCCGGAGAGGACAAGCCTGCCCTGATAGATAAGTGCGATGGAGTCGCAGAGTTTCTCCACCTGATCCATGCGGTGCGTGGAGAAGAGTACGGCGCGGCCCTGTGCGCGGACCTCTACCAGCGTGCTCATGAGCAACTCGGCATTGACCGGGTCGAGGCCGCTGAAGGGCTCGTCCATGATGACAAGCTCGGGCTCATGCAACAACGCTGCGATGAACTGAATCTTCTGCTGCATGCCCTTGGAGAGCTCTTCGGTCTTCTTGTCGATGGCCTCGGTAATCTGCAGGCGCTCGCACCAGTCGCGGGACCGCTTGCGCGCAGTGCCTTCATCCAGCCCGTGAAGCTGGCCGAGGAAAGTGAGCTGGTCGAGCACCTTCATCTTCTTGTAGAGACCGCGCTCTTCCGGCAGATAGCCGACACGGTTGAGCAGGGTGCGCGAGAAGGGCTGGTCGAAGAGGCGGACGGTGCCGGAGTCGGGCACGGTCATGCCGATCATCATGCGGATGGAGCTGGTCTTGCCGGAACCGTTGGGTCCGAGCAAGCCGAACATGGTGCCGGGCTCAATGGTGAGGGAAAGGTCATCGACCGCGACCTTCGTATCGTAGACCTTGCGGATGTTGCGGAGTTCGACAATGGGCATCCGAACTTAGTTTAGCGCACGGGCGGAGGTCTCAGAGATGAGCGGTCGCCGCGTCGGGTGCCTCCTCGAGCGCCGGCGGGCCGACCGGCGTGTCGATTCGGCGCGGAAAGAGACGGTCGCGGAGACGAAGCGCCGGAATCTCACACAGCCGTGTGGTGAGGACGCCGATCCCGATCTCGGCGGCACGGACGATGATGGTCGATATCCAGAAAGGCAGGATGGGATGGCGGGCGAAGAATGCCTCGGTCGGCTCGATGACGGAAGGATGCCAGAGATAGATCCCGTAGGAGTAGACGCCGATCCAGGCGACGGCGCGATAGAGCCAGTTGTGAGTGCGGCCGGTGGAAAGCGGACGGTAGAGCAACATCAGCGTCGAGATCGCGATGAGTGTGGCGGCATCGTGCGTCTGCGCGAGGACGAAGCGCGAGTCGAAGCGGCCGCGATAGACAAACAACCCGATAATGAGGCACGGCAGCCAAAACCACGTGAGTGAGCGTAGACGATCAAACCGCTCCGGAGCGAAGTGGTAGAGCATGGCGAGCAGGACGCCGTCGCCGATGCTGTCGAGGCGGGCATGCGTAGGAAGAAAGACGAGATGCCCGTGGGTGACAAGCCAGTAACGGAAGGGGATCTCGAGCGCGCAAACCGCGAAGAGGAAGTAAAAGAGGCCTCGGACAGACGCCTTGCGGCGCGCGGCGATGACCATGCAGAGCGTAAGGAGCAGATAACAGTGCTCCTCAATTGCAAGGCTCCAGGTATGCGCGACGCCGCCGACATAGTTCTGGATGTTGAGGAGATTGCCCCAGAGCATTCCAACCGTGCGGTGTCCACTGAGGATCATCACGGCAAGATAGAAGTAGTACTGCGGCCAGATCTTGAAGCCACGGCGGATGAGGAAGCGCTTGCCGTCGATGCCGCGTCGAACCTTCCACTCCTTCATCAGCAGGCCGCCGACGAGGAAGCCGCTGAGGACAAAGAAGATGTCGACGCCAAGAACGCCGATGTGATCCTGGTAGCCAAGCCAGAGGAAAAGCGGCTTGAAGGGCGAGCCGCTGGTGTGGAAGTCCATCACCATCAGGATCGCGATGCCGCGAATGAAGTCGAGCTCGATCTCGCGATGGAGAGGCTTGGAGCGGAAGTGCCGGGGCGAGCTGGAGTCGGTCATGCTGGCGATGTGGCGATGGCTCTTGCACGTGGAGTTCGTTGCTCCACGCGGTTTTTGGGATGACCTAAGGGATGGACATGCGGTGCTGCCAGTTTATCGCAGCGGAGATGTGTAAAGGCGCGCCGTAGGGCGCGCCTTTAGTACTGCGATGCGGAATGTCGCTAGGACTTGGACTCGCCGCCCTCGGCTGCGTTCTGCTCCTCGAGCTGCTTCTGCAGCTCTTCGCGGCGCTTGGCACGGGCCTCGGCGCGCTTCTCCGCCTTCTCGTTCAGCTCCTTCTCGGCGCCGAGCAGCTCGATGTAGGCCATCTCACCGGCGTCGCCCTTGCGGGGGCCGGTGCGCACGATGCGCGAGTAGCCGCCATTGCGGTCGGCGTAACGCGGGGCCACGGTGGCGAAGAGGCGATCGACCGACTCGGGTGTCATGAGATACGCGAGCGCCTGACGGCGGGCGTGTACACTGCCGTTCTTGCCGAGCGTAATCATGCGCTCAACCAGCGGCCGGGCGGCCTTGGCCTTGGTCACGGTGGTGTGGACGCGGTCGTTGATGACGATGGAGGTGACGAGGTTGCGAAGCAGGGCGCGGCGATGACTGGTGTTGCGACCCAGCTTGAATCCGCCTTTACGATGGCGCATGATTTTGTCTCCTTCGGCCCAGCTTGTGCTGTCGGCCGGTGTTGTGCCGAGGGATTAGGGGTTAGGGATCAGGGATTAGGAAAGGCGCAATCCGAATGAAAGGCTTCGGAGGATTGCTGCCATCATTTTGCCTACTTCATTCGACAAACCTTCGGCTTTGTCGAGTACCTGTAGACTTCCGAATCCCAACTCCCGTGCGATAACTAATTGCGTTTGCACCTCTGAGTTGGAACCACGCGCCATTCCAAGGAATTGTTTGTACTCCCCCGTAGATGTGCGTGCATAACCTTCTGCGATATTGCTGGCAACTGAGACACCGGCACGACGTAACTGGGTCGAGAGGCCGTATGTCTCTTCCTTCGGAAAGGAGGCGGTCAGCTGACAAAGGGCAACTGTCATTTGAATCGACCGCTGCCACACTAGAAGATCCCGATACGACTCGCCCATTTCCACCCTGCTCTACTGAAATGGTGGGGTTGGGAACAAACCCTAATCCCTGTTCCCTAACCCCTGATCCCTGCTCTTAAAACGTTTCGGTCTCGTTGACGGGCTCGAAGTCCTCGTCCTCCTCGTCCTCGTCGTCGAACGCGCCGTAGCTGGCGGCGAGCGTCGCGGCGGGAAGCACGGAGGTCGGGCCGGGAACCGGGTTGCCGTTCTCGTCGATCTTCATGCCCAGCGAAAGTCCCATCTGAGCAAGGATTTCCTTGATCTCGTTGAGGCTCTTGCGGCCGAAGTTCTTGGTCTTCAGCATCTCGGCTTCGGTCTTCTGAATCAGCTCGCCGATGGTCGCGATGTTGGCGTTCTTGAGGCAGTTGTAGCTGCGCACCGAGAGCTCGAGCTCCTCAACGGAACGGTTCAGGTTCTCGTTGCGGATCGCCGGCCCGTCGTGGTCCGCAAGACCACCGGTCTCCATCTCCTCCTCGAAGTTGATGAAGATGTTCATGTGGTCTTTGAGCAGCTTGGCCGAGAGACCGAGGGCGTCGGCGGGAAGCACGGTGCCGTTGGTCCAGATCTCCAGCGTGAGCTTGTCGTAGTCGGTGATCTGGCCGAGACGCGCGGCCTCGACGAGGTAATTCACCTTGCGAACAGGCGAGTGAACGCTGTCCACCGGGATGAAGCCGATGCCGAGGTCCGAGTCGAAGTTCTTGTCGGCCGAAACGTAACCACGGCCGCGTTTGAGGCGCATCTCCATGTCGATGCGGCCACCCTCGCTGATGGTGCAGATGTAGACATCGGGGTCAAGGATCTCGACATCGGAATCAGCCTCGATCATGCCCGAGGTGATGACACCTGCCTGATCGGCGTGCAGGTAAAGGGCCTTGGGGCCGTCGCCGTTGAGCTTGAAGGGGATCTGCTTCAGGTTGAGGATGATGTCGGTCGCATCCTCGACGACGCCGGTGATCGACTGGAACTCGTGCAGCACACCTTCAATTTTCACGGCGGTGACGGCGGCGCCCTCGATGGACGAGAGCAGCGTGCGGCGCAGCGCATTGCCGATCGTGGTGCCGAATCCGCGCTCAAACGGCTGCGCGGAGAACTTGCCATAGTTGTTGGTTAGACTTTCGCTATCGACGGCGAGACGCTTGGGCTTCTGGAAACCTCTCCAAAGCATGGTGAGTCCTTTCTTCCTGCCGCCGCGAAGCATTCTGCGGTGGTTCAGGGGTGTTACTGGTGAGACGAGGTTCTAGGTTCGAGGTACTAGGTTCTAGATGCCAAGTCACAGGTCCTAGAACCCGGTACCTAGCACCTAGAACCTTCCTCTTACTTCGAGTACAGCTCCACAATCAGCTGCTCATTAATCGGCAGATTGATGTCCTCGCGCTTGGGCAGAGCGATGATCCGGCCGGAGAGATTGTCCGGCTGAGCATCGATCCAGTTGACGCGGTTCTGACCGGAGGCAAAGTCCTTGGACGACGCGAGAATCGCGAGATCCTTGGAACCCTGGCGGATCGCGATCTCATCGCCGACCTTGCACTGGAAGCTCGGGATGTTGACCTTGCGGCCGTTCACCTGCACGTGGCCGTGGCGAACAAGCTGGCGGGCCTGGCGGCGCGAAATCGCGAAGCCGAGGCGGTAGGAGACGTTGTCGAGGCGGGTCTCGAGCTGCTGCAGGAGGAGCTCGCCGGTGACGCCGGTCTTGTTCGAGGCCTTCTCATAGTAGGCGCGGAACTGCGTCTCGAGTGTGAAGTACATGCGCTTGGTCTTCTGCTTCTCACGCAGTTGCAGACCATAGCCGATGAGCTTCTTGACCTTCTTCGACTGGCCGTGCTGGCCCGGGGGGAAGTTGCGCTTTTCGATGGGGCACTTGTCGGTAAAGCACTTCGCGCCCTTGAGGAACAGCTTTTGACCGTCGCGGCGGCAGAGGCGGCAGACGGGTCCGGTATAACGTGCCATTTTCTTTCTATCTCCTGACTTCGGTTGTCGATCGCTTTACAGGCTGGCTGGCCCTTCGTCACGATCCGCGGCAGCTCTCGCTGCCGAGCTACTAGCTTTTAGCTCCTAGCTTCCAGCTAAGAGCAGGAGCCTCAGCTCCCAGCCTCTGACCAGAAGCTAGAGGCCAGGAGCTAGAAGCTGTTCTTACACTCTGCGGCGCTTCGGCGGACGGCAGCCGTTGTGCGGCATCGGCGTGACGTCGCGGATCGAGCGGACCTCGATACCCGCAGCCGCAAGCGCACGAATTGCCGACTCGCGTCCAGACCCGGGGCCTGCGACGCGAACATCGACCGAACGCAGACCGTGGTCGCGCGCGGCGTTGGCTGCGTTGATCGCCGCCTGCTGCGCGGCAAACGGAGTTCCCTTGCGGGAGCCGCGGAAGCCGAGCGAGCCGGAGCTCTTCCAGCTGATGGTGTTGCCCTGCTGGTCGGTGATGGTAACGATCGTGTTGTTGAAGCTCGCCTGGATGTAGACGAGCCCGAACGGAACGTTCTTCCGCTCGCGCTTCTTGAACTTCTTGTTCTTGCCGACCTTCGCGCCGGTACCCTTGTTCTGTGATTTGGCCATGGGTTACTTCGTCGCTTTCTTCTTGCCGGCAACGGTGCCCTTGCGCGGGCCTTTGCGGGTGCGAGCGTTGGTGTGGGTGCGTTGGCCGCGGACCGGAAGCGAGCGGCGGTGGCGCAGGCCACGGTAGGACTGAATCTCGATCAGGCGCTTGATGTTCAGGCCGATCTCCTTGCGGAGGTCGCCCTCGATCTCGCCTTCCTGCTCGATGACGGTACGAATCTTGTTGAGCTGGTCTTCGTCCAGCGTGGTCATCTTGGCGTGGGGGTCAACGCCGGCCTTGTCGAGAATCTTCAGGGCGCGGGGCTGGCCGATGCCATAGATGTACGTGAGCGCGATCCGAGCCTGCTTGTTCGGTGGCAGGTCGACGCCGGCAATACGTGCCATGGGGTGCCTTTCGGTTGGGGCCCACTCCAGTCATCGGAGGGCGGGGTGAGTGGTTTTGCGGCTGACCTAAAACTCCCAAACAGTTGCCGGGAGTTTTCTGCCTCCTCCGGGTTCATCGCACGCCTTGACTTCGGCGAACTCGCCCGGTGGGGCCGCGTGGAAACAGGGGTTAGGGATTAGGGCTCAGGGATTAGTTCTTCGCTTCGGATCAGGGCACTTCTAATTCCCTAATCCCTAATCCCTGTTCCCTCGCCCTAGCCCTGGCGCTGCTTGTGCTTGGCGTTCTCGCAAATGACGCGAACGACACCGCGACGGTGAATCACCTTGCACTTATCGCAGATCGGCTTTACAGATGCACGGACCTTCATGGAAATCCTCAGCTTCTAGCTCTTAGCTTCTAGCCTCTAGCTAAAAACGGGAGCTGCTGTGTTATTTAGTTCTGCTAAAAGCTAGCGGCTAGAAGCTAGCAGCTTACCTGTAGCGGTAGACGATACGGCCGCGGCTCAGGTCATACGGGCTAAGCTCGATGGCTACACGGTCGCCGGGGAGAATACGGATGAAGTTCTTGCGCATGCGCCCCGAGATGTGCGCGAGAACCTGATGCTTATTCTCGAGCTCCACCTTGAACAACGCGTTGGGCAGGGTCTCTACGACCGTTGCCATTACCTCAATCGCATCTTCCTTCGACAAACGCTCTCCTCGAAGGGGCCGGATTCAATACCAACCCCTCGCCGAATGACCTGATTTTGCTGACTTGGTGGTCCGTCCTATTCAAAGTTCAAGAGGGCAGACGCAGGACACAGACACCATTTGTAAGTTTACCCGAAAACGGGCCATCAAGGGAAGTCGCTGGCTGCGATCCGGCGCTTCCAGGCGAGGAAGCCTCCCTCCCCATGTCGCTCAACGATATACAGCCCAATCGGCAATTGGCAGGGGGCATCTCCCTGAGGTGCATGCCCGGATCGTGTAAGCGCGCATCCCAAAAGCCTCTGCTAGGCTCACGCCATGCAGACCCTTCGCCCGGCTGTTGTGCCGCTGCTGGTTGTCCTTCTTTGCCCCGCGATCGCCAGCGCGGTCAAGGTTCACACGGTGGCTCTGGGAGCGGTGCGCAAGGTGCCCTACACTCCTCCTGAAGCAACAGTCGAAACCAAGTCCGATGACTCAACCAGCCTGCACGTGCGTCCGCTCATGGTCGACGACAAACAGCGCGAGTGGACGGTGGGACCGATCCACGAGGTCACTGACCGGACCTTTGTGGTGCAGCGCGCGCTGCGTCTGAACGACAGCCTGCCTGGTGAAGCAGTTCACTGGACCTGGCAGCCGGGACCATGGCTGATGGTGGACCGCGTGACGGGACATATCGCGGCGCTGCACCTGCCGGACTTCGATCCGCAGGTCTCCAACGCTATCTGGTTTCGCGACTACGCCGCGTACTGCGGAATCGCGACGACGGTGAAGGGCGGGCTAATGGCTGTGGTGGCTGAGTTAGGCGCGCGCAAGGCGGTGGTCCAACAGAAGCTCAGCGCATGGCCGCAGCCGAATGCACCGCATCCCGTTTGCGCCACGTCGAAGTGGCAGCGGACGCCGATACGCGCCACGATCCAGCAGACCGGTGGACAGCCACTGACGTTCGACGTCATGGGCGTCAGCTCTCTGGTCGAAGAAGGCGAATCGAGCGACGAGTAGCCCAGGACCGGCTACGAGTAACGCCGGGAATCCACTAGCGCCGGCCGCCGCGGTACACAACACCCAGAGAGATGCCGAAGTACTCGCGTGTCTCCGTGCCAAAGTGCTCAAAGGTAAGGTCCGGGGAGAGGCGGATGGCGAACTTCTGTCCCTGGTTGAAGTCGATGCTGCCGCCGACCGCACCCCACGGAGCCATATGGTTGCAGTAGAGCCCAAGGTTGGTGGACTGGTTGGGCTGCTGCACGGGGCAGGCTGCAATCGGACTTGGTCCCTTCGGGTAGTCGTTCACTGTTTTATCGAAGATGCCGTACGCTGCTCCCGCGAAAGCGTGGTAGTTGATAGCGACGTAGCGGTTCCGCGGGCCGCGCCATTGCGCGCCGCCGGCAAAGATGTGCTCCATCACCAGGGGACGGTTGTAGATCGGGTTCGGCAGAACAGGCGTCGTGCCGGCACCGTAGCGATACTCAGCCGAGAGGCCGAGACGGTTATCGAGATGACCGGGAACCCACCAGGTGAACTGCCCTTCGCCGCCACCCATGTTGAAACGCTTGGGAAGGTTCTGACCGGCCTGGCCGTTCATGAAGGCAAAGCCGCCATAGACGTCCCAATGATTCTCATAGCTGGGGCCCCGGCCGGGTGCGAGCCCGGCGGCGGTGGTGTGGCTCTTCATCGGAGCCGTGCCGGGAGCAGACTGTCCGGTCGTCTGGCTGCTGGAAGACTGGCTGCTGGAAGACTGGCTGCTGGAAGGCTGGCTTCTGGAAGACGAGGGCTGCTGCATGGGCGCGGTGCCGGGAGCAGGATTGCTTTGAGCAGGCGCGGGATTGGAGGTCTGGGCAGGATTTGCGCTCTGGGCAGCGGCAGTTGCGCCGGCGAGAAGCGCCACGAAAGCCAAGGTAGCAAAGCGTCCGGCGCAGCGCCGGGGAAAAGAAACAGGTGTCAGATTCGTGAAGAGCATCTTCCTCGCTTGGGGCGCTTGTGCGCGCGTGGTTCCTCAGGTGCGCGCCGAAACGGTGCGTCGTTTTCAAGGATATACCGGCAGAGGCGCAGGCTGTCTTCCAAGCGAGTTTACGCGCCTCCGAAGGGGCCCTGACGTGCGACAATAATAACTGCGGCCTCTGCCAGTGGAGGGCGCCAGCAGGGAGCATTTGCAATGGGCGATCTTTTCCAACCGTCTCACCTCATCATCTTAGCCATCATCGTGATCGTGTTCTTTGGCGGTCGCAAGTTGCCGGAGCTGGGTAAGGGCCTGGGCGAAGGGCTGCGCGGCTTCAAGGAGGGGATGAAGGGCATTACCGACGAGCCCACCTCCAAGACAACGCCGGGCGAGACCGCGCACACCGTGACGCCGAAGGCCGATGGGGCGCCGAAGCCGCCGGCTTCGGTTTAGACGAACGAATCTCATCGCGCGAGAATCTCTCGCGCTGACGGCAAGGACGACGGTCTGTGATGACAGCCGTCGTCTTCGCATTTAGGAGGGTCCGCCCCGATGAAGCTGAGGTCGCCGTATCTGGTGAAACCGCATACGAAGGTCCGGCTGGCACACCTGCCGACAGCAGAAAAGGGCGACTTCACCGACAAGGCAGCGATGGATGCAGCCACGGAGACGCACGCCCATAAGCTCGACGAGCTGCAGGAGTTGCTGTATGCGTCGCAATCGAAGGCGCTGCTTATCGTGCTGCAGGGCATGGACACGGCGGGCAAGGACGGCGCGATCCGGCACATTTTCTCCGGCGTGAATCCGCAGGGCTGCCAGGTGGCGTCGTTCAAGGTGCCCACGCAGCTCGAGCAGCGGCACGACTTCCTGTGGCGCTGCCACGCGCAAGTGCCACCCAAGGGGATGATCGGCATCTTCAACCGCTCGCACTATGAAGACGTGCTCTCGCCGTGGGTGCACGGGCACATGAGCACCAAAGAGGCGGCGCGGCACATGGAAGAGATCAACGACTTTGAGCGCATGCTCTCCGACAACGACGTCGTCATCCTCAAGTTCTTTCTGCACATCTCGCGCGAGGAGCAGACGCGGCGTCTGCAGGAACGCATCGACGAGAAGAAAAAGCGCTGGAAGCTCTCGCCTGCAGACTTCGAGGAGCGGCAGCTCTGGCCGGATTACATGCGCGCGTATGAAGAGATCCTGCGCGACACCAGCAAGAAACACGCGCCGTGGTTCGTTATTCCTTCTGACCACAAGCCGTATCGCAACGTGGTCGTCGCCGGCATCCTGGTCGAGGCGATGGAGCGCATGAAGCTCCAGTACCCGAAGCCGACCTTCGACCCATCTGGCATCAACCTCGAAGACGAGACTCCGCAGGAAGCCGCGAAAGAGATCGAGGCCAGGGTGAATCCCGGCGTCGTGAGTGCGAACGAGATTCCGTCAAGCTCGGGACGCAAGTAGTGCTAGGCGGTTGGACCGGCTTCAGCGGAGTCGGATACCTCTGCTCCACCGCTGAGGAATGTGCTGATTCGCGGGCCGCACTGGTAGAAGACAACCACGAGCAGCAGCTCAATCGCAAGCCGCAGGAGCGTACTTTCGAGAATTTGTGGAAGTGCCAAATGCGGTGCCGCGAACTGCCGGCGGCAAAAACCGCGACACGTCGTGCATCATGTGCCACTCGCGCGACAGGGCGAAAGCGTTA
Organism: Acidobacteriaceae bacterium; assembly: GCA_035605855.1. GTDB lineage: Bacteria > Acidobacteriota > Terriglobia > Terriglobales > Acidobacteriaceae > Granulicella. The sequence continues at coordinate 19,743 of DATNGO010000159.1, forward strand.
AGAGGCAAGCTGATGAGAGTACCCAGCATCGAATACAGGAAATACACGCAAAGCACACGCGAAGCCAGAACCACTGCCTGACGACTGGACATTAAGCCTCCGGGAATCCGCGCAGTCTACTGCATCAGATCGTGATCATCACCACGGCAGCCGCGGCGATGGCCATGCCCGCAATCTGCCGCCTTGTTGGCCTCTCATGCAGGTGCCAGGCCGCCAGCAGAATCGTTCCCGCAGGATAAAGCGACGC
>DATNGO010000160.1:0-7394 GCA_035605855.1 Acidobacteriaceae bacterium
TCGATCATAACGAGGGTCTACGTCTATGACGGTCTCCAAAGTGTTGCAACCGCAGTGTGTTCTCGACGGTCTCTTTATACCGGCAAGGAAAGAGACGCAGAGTCGGGGCTGGACTACTTCGGCGCGAGATACTACGCCAGCAATGTCGGCAGGTGGATCAGCGCAGACTGGGCGCAGAAGCCCGAGGCTGTGCCGTACTCGAAGCTGGATGATCCCCAGAGCCTGAATCTGTATGCGTATGTCGGGAACAATCCGCTCAGCCAAGCGGATTCTGACGGGCATCAATGGCCAGATTGGGCAGTTGGTATCGCGCAGGGCGCTGGAAGCTTTCTCAAGAACACCGCCGTAGGGACTGCCACGCTTGTTCGAGCGGGAGGTGGCGATTTGAATGCGCAAGCTTCCGTGGTCGGCGGCTTGGTGCAGGCGGCGCAAGACGGCTTCAGTATGGCGAGCCATCCTTCTGAGACACTCTCGTCTCTGAAGTCAGGATGGTCGGAGTCCAGCACCCAAGAAAAAGCTGCGACGCTTACAGAGTTTGGACTTGGTGCGGCTGCAACGATCGGTACTGCCGGTGTCGGAGGCGCAGCAGCCGACGAGGCCGATGTGGCGGGAATGGCAGGCAAACTTAGCTCGGAAACGGGTGTCAACTCGGTAGAGTTCTCAACGGAGACATCTGTCGGAAGAATCGACCTCACTGGAAAGGCTCACTTCGATAAGGCTAGCGGCGAGTCGATACCAACTCCGCACGTGCATGAGCGACAGATTCACAACAGTCCCACGGGGCAAACGAATGTCGGTGCGAAAACAACCCGCCCTGCCACCGCTACTGATATAAGGAATGCTGCCAAAACCATTAAGGACAAGAATCCATGAGCGAGATTACCTGGATCGAACAGTGGTACCAGCGACAATGCGACGGCAACTGGGAGCATCAACACGGCATAAAAGTGGAAACATTGGACAATCCCGGTTGGCATGTTGAAATCGACGGCCTACCGCCTTCGCCGTCGCCGATGCGATACGCGGAAGAGGTCTCTGAAACGTCTTGGATCAGATGCTCTCTAGACGACGGAAGATTCGATGGCTACGGAGACCCGCGACGTCTGCAAGAAATTTTCGCTCTTTTCCAACGTTGGACTGAGTTGTAAACAACTGGAAGGCCACGGCCACCATGACTTTGTCACGTTGTCCTCCTACCTTTGCAGCCGCACCAGTTGTTGAAGTCCGTGCGCAGCTCCTGGAGCTCTGTGAGATGCCGGGTACCCCACATCTCGAGTATTGAGACGTGCGTCCGCAGGATGCCAGGCTAAGCCGGATGACAGTCGCAACTTTTCTGGCCTCGGCGGAAAACGCTGTTCGTAGCACTTTGTGACACGGTTCGTGCGGCAGGCGTTCTCGTCGATAAGGTGTCCGTGAGATAACCCTCGCAGATGAAAGAGCTCAGGAAGCACCCACGTTTCGAATGCGAGGGAGTCGCAGAGGTCCATCTTCTCGGGATCGAGAGATCGTGCCCTGCGCGAATAGAAGATTTGAGCCTGAAAGGGTGCAAGCTGGTGCTGCTCGACGAGCCAGACCCGGATTTCGATCTGCCGGCCATCTTTGAGCTGACCTTTACGGTCAATGAGTTGACGTTTCGCGTGCGCGGAAGGCCGACGGAATTCCGCGGGACGAGATGTATCGGCGTTGAATTTGTGGACCTTCTCCCAAGATCGAAGCGGTACATCCTGGATATGGTCGAAGAGCTGGCTGCAGGCAATTGGAAACCGCAGTTGCAGAGCTCAGCTTCCCATCGGCCGGGCGCGAAGGTGCTGGTCATGCCTCGTGGAAAATGAGGTTTAGCTTCGCAGGCTGGTGTCAGGAAGATATTGCTGCCACTCGCCGGATGGACTCTCGGCGATGCGCTTGATTACCGTGTTGCGTTTTTGCAGGAAGCACGTGAGATAGGCGTGCAAAACCAATCTTTCTGCGAGATAACCGAGCGGGCCGAATGGCGCCTTGAAAGCCAGGCGATCGCGCATGATCGTGCATCCGACTTTTGTTGATTCGAAGAAGTGCTCATGCTCGAAGCTACGGAAGTGACCCTTCACCATAACGTCGCGGAAGTAGTGCGGCGGATCGTAGCGGTCGATAAGTGATGTGTGCGTGAGCATGAGTCCGAAGTGACGTCCACGCCATGTCACAGTCTGGTTCGGGCCGATGATGCCGTGCATGACGCCAGCGATGGCGCGCTCACCCGTCGGCGCTGTGCTGTCCATGTGGAGGTCGATGCTGAGAGACAAGAGAAAGCAGCGCTCAGGCGGCGCTGCGATCTTTGTTTCGAGCTCGATGAGCTGCACTGATTCTCCTACAACTCCATCGAGTGTTCGGTGACGAGCTGCTTCGTGCGCGTGAGGAAGGCGTCGATACTTTGTGAGCCCTGGTCGCCCTTGCCGCGGACGCGCACGCTGACCGAGCCGGTAGCCGATTCCTTGTCGCCGACGACCAGGATGAACGGAACCTTCTGCAGGCCGAAGTCGCGGATCTTGGCGTTCATCTTCTGGTTGGAGCTGTCGAGCTCGACGCGGAGACCGGCGGCCTCGAGGCGCTGCTTCACCGTCTGTGCGTAGTCGACGTGCTTTTCGCTGATGGGCACAAGGCCGATCTGCACAGGCGCGAGCCAGAAGGGGAAGGCGCCGGCGTAGTGCTCGATGAGCACGCCGAAAAAGCGCTCGGTAGATCCAAACAGTGCGCGGTGAACCATGACGGGGCGGTGGCGTTCGCCATCTTCGCCGATGTATTCGAGCTCGAAGCGCTCCGGAAGGTTCCAATCAAATTGAACTGTAGACAGCTGCCAGAGACGGCCCAGCACGTCGACGAGCTTGATGTCGATCTTGGGGCCGTAGAAGGCCGCTTCGCCGGGGATGGTTTTGTAGGAGATGTTTTTGCGCTCGAGCACGCGGGTGAGCGAGTTGTTCGCGCGGTTCCACTGCTCGGCGCCGCCGATGAACTTCGGGTCTTTGGGGTCCCAGGTGGAGAGCTCGATTTTGAATTCGGAAAAGCCGAAGGTCTTGAGGACAGACTCCGGGAAATCGACGCAGGCTTCCATCTCGTCTTCAATCTGTTCCGGCGTGCAGAAGATGTGGGCGTCGTCCTGGGTGAAGCCGCGCACGCGCAGGAGGCCATGCATCGTTCCGCTGCGTTCGTAGCGATAGACGTTGCCGAGCTCGGCGTAACGCTGCGGCAGATCGCGGTAGGATTTCGGCGAATTCTTGTAGATGAGAATATGGCCCGGGCAGTTCATGGGCTTGATGCGGTACTCCGCATCGTCGAGCTCCATGGGCGGATACATGTTTTCGGCGTAGTTCTCTTCGTGCCCGGAGATCTTCCACAGCTCGCGCCTCATGAGGTGCGGCGTAAAGACCATCTGGTAGCCGCGGCGGATGCACTCTTCGCGCATCCAGTCCTCCATCGTCTTGCGAATGAGCCCGCCCTTGGGATGCCAGAAGATGAGGCCCGCGCCCGCCACCTCCTGAATGGAGAAGAGGTCGAGCTGCCTGCCGATCACGCGATGGTCGCGCGCCTTGATCTCCTCGAGATACTTGAAGTGCGCGTCGAGATCCTTCTGCGAGAAGAAGGCGGTGCCGTAAATGCGCTGAAGTTGCTGGTTGTCCTCTTTGCCAAGCCAGTAGGCGCCGGCGATCGACATCACCTTGAAGGCCTTCACACGGCCCGTTGAGGGCACATGCGGTCCGCGGCAGAAGTCCGTGAAGTTGCCGTTTTTATACAGCGAGATCGTATCGCCGGGTTTGGTGAAGCGCTCGATGAAGTGCACCTTCATGAACTCGCCGGAGTTTTCGTAGTCCTTGAGGCCCTGCTCGCGCGGGACTTCGACGCGCGTGAATCGCTCATCGCGGTCCACGACATCCTTCATGCGTTGCTCGATCGCGGCGAGGTCGGCTTCGGTAAACGGCACCTCGCGATAGACGTCGTAGAAGTAGCCGTTGTCGGTGGCGGGGCCGTGGCCAAGCTTGGTCTCGGGGAAGAGCTCGAGAATCGCCGTCGCCATGACGTGCGCGGCGGAGTGGCGCACGACACGCAAGGCTGCCGGATCATTCTCTTTGAGGAGCTCGAGCGCGACGTCTTCATGCAGCGGCGCGGAGAGATCGACCAGGCGCTCGCCCGCCGGATCGTGGCCGGCGTACATCGCCTCTTCGGTCTGCTCGGCCCTGGCTTCGGCGTCAGCGGTCTCATCGGGCGCGGTGATGCTGAGCGGACGAACGCGGGCGACGACGACGGCTGCGGCCAGTCGCGGCGAGATGCTGTTGGCGATTTCGAACGGCGTCGTTCCGTGCGCGACCTCACGCACGGAGCCGTCCGGAAGCTGGATCTTTATCTGCTGGCTCACAAGACAAGCATAGCAACCGCCGGCGCGGAAACCCGGCGAGCGGACTTTGCTCGCTGGGGTGGCACGGTACCGCAGTCACGGTACAGGCGTCACGGTACAAAGCTGTCATTACAAAAGGCTGGATTTCAAAGCAAAGTTGTACGCCTTACAGCCGATGCGGCATTAGTTTGCAGGGTGCGCGGTCGTAGAGTCCTCGCAGTAGTTTTCACAGGCTCCAACTGACGAGGTTGAAAAAACAACGATGCAGATCCTGTGCAGGGCTTCAGAGGGCGATTGCGATGTGAGCTGTCCTGTCTGCGGACAGGGCTTTCAGATCTACTGGACACGGTCGTTTTCCGGCGAGCGCTCAACCCGCGTAGAAATTCAACAGGCTCTCCTCAACCAGCATGGCCACAACCGGGAGACACCGGCGCATCCGGGAGCAGAGTTCAGTGTGTCGGTGGCGTCGCTGCCGGGGTACTTCGAAACGATGGGCGCCTACGCCTGACGACGCTGTCGCTTCAAGACAAAAAACATCCTGACGCACGAAACAGCCTCTGTGTAGCCCGGAACATGCGCCACGCGAGAGGCTGTTTCGTCAGCCGCATTCATAGCTGAGGGACCCGGCCGGGCAGGGGCGAGCGTGCCCGGAACTTCAGGCCTGTGCCGCAGACACAAACCCGTCACAAGCGGAGATAGGAGACACCTTCAGGTGCGGCGCAGCATGCCTGGGATGACCGCACTCATCCAGCATGCTCTCGCTCGCCTGCTGCTGCTGCTGAGAATAGACATCAGCGCTGGCGTCTTCACATCGTTCTCTCCGAAGTGACCACGGAGCCCGCACAGCCGTTATGAAGCGACTCCATTCCGATACCTCCATCTCTTCGTTGTGAACGTTGGAGCCGGTGCGGCCCGAGAGAGTTGCTTTGTGGTTTGAGCTCCCGTTGAAAAAGCGATGGCTGAGTTTTTGGAGCTGTGCGTCGCGCACACGGGACGAAGGCGTCTGGTATTCTCCGGTGATCTTCCGGAGGTGTTTTGTGCGTGTGATTTCACTGTGCTCCGTGATGACAGCACTACTCTGGTGCGGAGCGGGAAGCGCGCAGACGGCAGCGGCTCCGGCGTCGCAACCCAAACCGCTGCCGAGCTCGATTGCGTCGCATTCAGACTGGCCCAGGGCGAAGACTGCCGATGTCGCGAGCGTGGACGCGCTGATGGCGGCGCTGTACGACGTCATCAGCGGGCCTGCCGGCAAGCCGCGCGACTGGGACCGCTTCCGCTCGCTGTTTCTGCCGGATGGAAGGCTGGGCGTGATCCGGCATGAGGCGCCGGCTGCCGATGGACGGCCCGCGCACCCGGACGACGTCGTCTTCCTGACGCCGCAGGATTACATCGACCGCGACGCGCCTTTCTTCCAGACAAATGGATTCTTCGAGCGCGGCGTTGCCAACCGGGTGGAGGAGTTCGGCAACCTGGTGAGCGTGTGGAGCACCTACGAGAGCCGCCACGCCGCCGATGACCCGAAGCCGTTTGTACGCGGCGTCAACTCGCTGCAGATTGTGAAGGCGCAGGGACGCTACTGGGTCGCGAGCATCATCTGGGATGACGAGCGCTCGGGAATCACACTGCCGGAGAAGTATTTGAAGTAGGAGGGATAGACAGTAGACAGTAGAGGACGAGACAGTAGAGAACTGCCTCAGCGAATGCGCGTTCTGCTTTTCTCTACTGTCTACTGTCTACGCTCTACAGTCTCAGCTACGGGTAAGAGGGATAGACAGTAGACAGTAGGGGACGAGACAGTAGAGAACTGTCTCGGCGAATGCGCGTTCTGCTTTTCTCTACCGTCTACTGTCTACGCTCTACTGTCTACGCTACGGGTAAGAGGGATAGACAGTAGACAGCTAGAGGACGAGACAGTAGAAAACTGCCTCGGCGAATGCGCGTTTGCCTTTCTCTACTGTCTACTGTCTACGCTCTACTGTCTCAGCTACGGTTTCGTCGCCAGAATCAGCGGCGACGGCCCCGGCGCATCCAGTTTCCTTGCATCCTTGAAACCCGCCTCCTTCAGCCATCCGGCGATCTCTTCGAAGCTCCAGGTATCGCCGGTGTCGGTGTTGATGAGCATGTTGACGGCGAAGATGAGCCCCATCGGCGGGCCTGTGCGGTCTGCATTGACCAGGAACTCCTGAATCGCAATCGTGCCACCCGGAGCCAGCGCGTCGAAGCATTTGCGCAGCAGCTTCTTCGAACGCTCCACACCTTCGCTGTGCAGGATGTGGCCGACGGTAATGATGTTGTAGTCGCGACCGAAGTCGGCGGTGGCGAGGTCGCCCGGGATGACGTTGTACCGGTCCGCGAGTCCGAACTTTGCCGCGGTCTTTTGCGCGATGGGAAGGACGCCAGGCCAGTCGAGGGCAGTGACGGTGACGCGCGGCGAGCTTTGCGCAACCGCGATACCCCAGACGCCCGATCCTGCGCCGATATCGAGCACGCGAACAGGAGCACCGCTCTCGCCGAGCGCAAGATGTGCCGCCAGCGCCTTCGCCGGCGCGTAGCTCATGGGAAAGATGTTGGACACGAGCTCCTGGAAGAACGCCTCACCGCCGTCCGCCTGATTGACGCTGGTTGCAGGCTTACCCGTCTTCACGACCTCGCTGATGTGCAGCCAGTGCGGGATAATGTGCTCCGAGCTGTGCGCGATGAAGCCGCCGAAGAACGTCGGCCTGGTGGACACGAGAAAGGTCGAGCTCTCCGGCGTGAGCTGATAGCGGCCATCGCCGTTGGCCTTGAGGAACTCGAAGCCGACGAGGGCGTCCATGATGGCGCGCAACCCGCGCGTTGAAGCTCCGGTGGCGGCGGCAACTTCGTCGACGGTCTTCGGGCCGGCATCGAGCGTATCGAAGACCTTGTTGCGGATCGCGGCTTCCAGAATGAGCGGCGCAGCGTAGCCCCAGGACATCTGCATGATGCGCTCGGGCGTAACTTGTTTTTGTTGGTCCATGAAGATCTCCATGCTTTTTGATTAAGGGTTGGG
>DATNGO010000161.1:0-5273 GCA_035605855.1 Acidobacteriaceae bacterium
ATCGGCCTGCTGGTGATGGATTGGCAGACGCATACGCTGCCGGATGCGTTCACGCTGACGGGCACAGCGATTGGGTTCTTCCTCGTATGCGTGCAGGCGATCTTTCTCACGCCCGGCCAGGGCGACATCCATCTGAATCCGCAAAGCCACTTCCGACTCTCGAGCCCGGGGTCGTTCGCAAGCCAGGGCGACGTGTTCTTGACGGGGCCGGAACATCTTGTGTGGGGCCGGGTGCTTGCGATCTGCGCGGCGGCGGCGATTCCGTGGATCATTCGCGCGCTGTACAAGGCGCTGCGGCATCGCGAGGGGCTGGGCCTCGGCGATGTAAAGCTGATGGCAATGATTGCGGCGTTTCTGGGGTTTGCCCCGGCGATGCTCGCGTTCTTTGTCGGCATCATTCTTGCCGCGGTGTATGGAGCTGTGTTGCTTGCGCGGCGGCGGGCAACGTCGACGAGTCAGATTCCGCTGGGCACGTTTCTTTGCATCGGCGGGCTGTTGGCTGCGCTGTTCGCAGAGCCGATGATGGCGTGGTATCGAGGGTTCTTCTGATGCGCTAACGATGGCGCAGCGCCTGAATCAGCAAAACAAGTCCTACTGCGACCACGCCAGCATGCACATAGCGCAGGAATGCATCGCCGCGCATGCGATGGTTCAACCAGCGCCCGACGAAAACTGCAGGGATCGCGGCGAACAGTGCAATCAGAAAGTAGTGCGTGACCTGGGTTGTCCAGAGCCCGGAGACCCCGTAGCCGAGCATGCCAATAGCGCTCGCAGGCAGGAAATAACCCTGGAGCGTAGCGCGAAAGTGCTGTGGCGACCATCGCCGCATGGATCCATAGACGACAAGTGCAGGGCCGTTGATGCCATACGCTCCGCCGAGCACACCGGCTGCGAAACCGCAGCCCAGCAGCCATGCGTGACTGTCGTGCTCCAGATGCGGCGGCCGTTTACCCAGCAGAAAAAACCCTGAGAACAACACAATCACGACACCGAGCGCGGCCTTCACCAACCCCTGATGCGCGCTATGCAATAGCCATATTCCCAGGGGAATTCCCGCAAGGGTGGGCACGAAGAGCCAGCCCGAGCTGCTCACATGAACCTTGCGCCAGTCCTGCACGAGAATCACCGCCGCAATCGCAACCGAGATGAGCACGGCGAGCGGTGTTGCGACCTGAATCGGCAAAAACAGCGCCAGCAGCGGCACGGCGATCAGCGCTTCACCGAATCCGAACGCAGAACGAACGACCGACGCCACAAACACAACTGCAAGAATCTCAACTGTCAGTTTTCCCACTCTTACACCTTAGTCACATCTGCGATTCATTGCCTCGCCTTGACCCTTGACGACCGCACTCCTACACTCAAAGATGGCCATGCAGAGCAATCCATACATCTGGCAATATCTTCCGCTCGCCATTCAGATCGTAGTGGCGATCGGCCTGGCGTGCTTCATGGTGGGCGCGTCGTACTTTCTGGGCAAGCACAAGCGCTCCCGCACAAAGCTGAGCGCCTATGAGTGCGGCATGGACCCGGTGGGCGATGCCCGCGGACGATCCTCCGTGCGTTTTTACATGGTCGCGATGCTGTTCATTCTGTTCGACGTCGAGGCGGTCTTCATGCTGCCCTGGGCGGTTATTTATCGGCAGCTGTATCACATTACCGGTTCAAAGTTCTTCGGCTTCTGGGAGATGCTCGTCTACCTCGGCTTCGTCGCCGTCGGCCTCTTCTACGTGTGGAAGAAGGGCGTGCTCAACTGGTCGGACGAAAAGGCCGATCTCTAAATTCTGATTTTTCGGAGTGGTTTTAGCCAGAACTAAAATGCCTGAATCGATTGACACTCCCGCCACTTCCGACGCCATCTTCGGCAAGGACGCCGTCGCTGCAGCACTCGCCGGGCACGCCGCTATTCAAGGCCTCCAGCAGTTCATCACCGACGCGAAGTGGGACCGCGGCGAGCTGACGCTGACGGTGGCGCCGGAGACAATCGTGCAGGCTTGCGAGGCCGCGAAGGCCACCGGTTACAACTTTTTCGAAGACCTGACAGGCGTCGACTGGTATCCGAGCGACGGCCCGGAAGCACCGCGGTTTCAGCTCAGCTATTCCCTGCTCTCGCACCGCCTGAAGCAGCGCATTCGCGTCATCGTACGGCTCGAGGGTGACACGCCGACGATCGACTCGATCACGGGTGTCTGGCCCGCGGCAAATTTTTATGAGCGCGAGGTCTTCGACCTCTTCGGCGTGACCTTCGCGGGGCACCCGCGGCTGACGCGCATCATGATGCCCGACAACTGGAACGGCCACCCGCTCCGCAAGGACTATCCGGTGGAGGGTTATCGCTGATGGCTATCGAAGCTCCTGACAAACCCATTACTGCGACTCCTGATCCGGACGCGCCGCGTTCTTCTTTTGCCGGCCGCGTGGACACGCAGCAGACGGGCGCGACGCTGAGCGGCTTGCGCTGCGCCGAAGACATGGTCATCCCCGGCATCGAGGATGTCGTCGCGGAGTCGGTGACGCACCACAAGCCGGAGGGCTCGGACCCGCTCTCCGACCAGACGATGATCCTCAACATGGGACCGCAGCATCCGTCGACACATGGCGTGCTGCGGCTGGTGATTGAGGTTGATGGCGAGACAGTCATCTCGATGGCGCCGGACATCGGGTATCTGCACACCGGCATCGAGAAGACCTGCGAGGCGAAGTTCTACGCGCAGGTCACGCCGCTTACCGACCGTATCGACTACCTCGCGCCGATGACCAACAATATGGCCTACGCGCTGGCAGTCGAGAAGCTGCTGCAGTTGGAGATTCCGCCAAGGGCGCAGTGGCTGCGCGTGCTGTTCAACGAGTTGATGCGCCTCAACTCGCACCTGGTGTGGCTGGGCACGCACGCCATGGACATCGGCGCGCTCACCGTCTTCCTTTATTGCTTCCGCGAACGCGAGTGGCTCCAGCGCTTCTTCGAGGCCGTCAGCGGCCAGCGCATGATGACCAGCTACATCCGCATCGGCGGCGTGTCGATGGAGCCGCCGCTGGGGCTGTTCGATCAGATTCGCTCTTTCCTCAAGACCTTCCCGGACAAGATTGCCGAGTATGAAGGGCTGCTGAATGCGAATCCCATCTGGATCGGCCGCCTCAAGAATGTGGGCTACATCTCAGCGGAGGACGCGATTGCATTGGGTGTGAGCGGGCCGCCACTGCGCGCGTCGGGTGTGGACTTCGATCTCCGCCGCGACATGCCGTACTCGAGCTACGAGAAGTTTCAGTTCAACGTTCCGGTCTCGAATGACGGCGACGTCTGGGCGCGTTACATCGTGCGCATGGATGAGATGCGCGAGTCGACGAAGATCTGCCTGCAGGCGCTCGACGGCATGCCCGAGGGCCGCTACATCGCCGACGCGCCCAAGATCATGCTGCCGGACCGCGAGCAGATGAAGACGCAGATGGAGGCGCTGATCCATCACTTCAAGATCGTGACCGAAGGCTTCCAGGTTCCGGCCGGTGAAGCGACCAGCTCCGTTGAAGCGCCGCACGGCATGATGAACTACTACGTCGTTTCGGACGGCACCGCGAAGCCGTACCGCGTGCACATGCGCAATGCGGACTTCGCGAACCTGCAGGCTTTGGAAGTGATGTGCAAGGGCCGGCTCATCGCGGATGTGGTCGCCGTGATCGGGTCACTGGATATTGTGCTGGGGGCGATCGATCGATAGCAAGCTCCACACTGAACTTTGGACCTCCTGGGCGTCTCTGCTTCGCAGCTACGCAGCCGCTCACGGACTCAACGCAACGCAGCACGCAGTTGTTGAAGTAAGTGCAGATGAGATCACCCTCCGCGTGGGCGGCCGCTGGCTCCGCTTCACGCCGAACGAGGTAACCGCCAGCAACCATGCGCCGCTCGCGTTTCAGCTCAACGAGAACGGCACGGCAACCATCGGCAATCAACCGCGACAGGAGATGGACATCGCCGCCGAACAATTCGCACGCGAAATCCTGATCCCTAATCCCTGATCCCTGTTCCCTGAATTTATGGCCGCCATCGCCAACACGATCTTTTCTCCCGAGCTCGCCGCACGCTTTGACAAGCTGGTGACGCTCTATCCCGTCAAGCGCTCGGCGCTGGTGCCCATGCTGCTCTACGCGCAGGATGAGGTCGGCTATGTGAGCGACGAGGTTGTCGCCGAGCTTGCGCAGCGGCTCGATCTGCTGGAGCTGGATGTGCGCAACGTGCTGAGCTATTACTCCATGCTTCGCACTTGCCCTGCGGGCCGATTCAATGTGCAGGTGTGCACGAATATCTCGTGCATGCTGCGCGGCGGCTATGAGCTGCTGGACCATTGCAAGCATCGGCTCGGCATCGGACACAAGGGCGTGACGCCCGACGGTTTGTTCTCATTGGAGGAGGTCGAGTGCATCGGAGCCTGCTGCTGGGCTCCGGCGGTGCAGGTGAACTACGACTTCCACGACGACCTGACGCCGGAAAAGCTGGATGGCATCCTCGACGACTACGCCGCGGGGCGCGGAAAGGACGTGAAGTAATGCCTGCCAACGTCTCTCACCCGGATGAGGTCATCGTCCTGAAGCGGCGCTTCGGCAAGGGCGCTGCCGACATCGACAAGTATCTCGAGCTCGACGGTTACAAAGGCGCGCAACTCGCCATCGAAAAGGGTCCCGAGTGGATCATCAATGAGATGAAGGCCAGCGGCCTGCGCGGGCGCGGCGGCGCGGGCTTCCCTACGGGCATGAAGTGGAGCTTCGTGCCCAAGCAGAGTACGAAGGCGAAGTATGTGCTGGTGAACGGCGACGAGTCCGAGCCCGGCACATGCAAGGACCACGTGATCTTCCTCGAAGATCCGCATGCGGTCATCGAGGGCACAATGATTGCCGGACTCGCCATCGGCGCGAAGATGGGCTTCATCTATCTGCGCGGCGAGTATCGCTACCTGCTGAAGATCATGGAGAAGGCTGTTGCCGATGCTTACGCCCGCGGGTTCCTGGGCAAGAACATCTTTGGCAAGGATGGCGTCGACTTCGAGATCGTTACGCAGACCGGCGCGGGAGCGTATGAGGTCGGCGAAGAGTCGGCGCTGATGGAGTCGCTCGAGGGAAAGCGCGGCGTTCCGCGCATCAAGCCTCCCTTCCCTGCGGTCGTCGGTCTCTACGGCGGACCTACGGTGATTAATAATGCCGAGACCATTGCCAATGCACCGCACATCCTTCTTATGGGCGGCGAGGCCTATGCCAAGCTCGGCACCGAACGCAACGGCGGCACG
>DATNGO010000162.1:0-17396 GCA_035605855.1 Acidobacteriaceae bacterium
GCTCAGCCCTGGCGCATGCCCGTTGGCAACGAACCACTCCACCGCCTTGCGTAGCGCGTTATCCACAGGCACCACTCGCCACCCCAGCTCGCGCTCTGCCTTGGCCGAACTGGCCCACATCATCTTCTTCCCCATGCGCACGGCCTCGACCGTCGCCCGCGGCTCCTTGCCGCGTAGTCTCCCCGTCACCGTCTCATCGAAAAACGCAAACACCATCGCCACGGCATGCGGCACCTTCATCCTCGGCGAGGGCAGCCCCGTCATCGCCGCCAACCTGTCGAGAATCTGTTTCAGCGTCAGATTCTCCCCACCCAGGATGTAACGCTCCCCAAATCGTCCGCGCTCCAGTGCCCCCAGATGCATCCGCGCAATCTCGTCCACATCCACAAGATTCAAGCCGGTGTCGATATACGCGGGAAACTTCCTGTTCAAAAAATCGACGATGATTCGTCCCGTCGGCGTCGGCTTCACGTCCATGGAGCCCACCGGCGTCGTCGGATTCAGAATCACGACCTCCTGCCCCGCGCGCGCTGCCTCAATCGCCACCTGCTCTGCCATCCACTTCGACCGCTTGTAGTGTCCGATCATGGCCACCTCGCTCACCGGCGTCTCTTCGTCGACGACTGACGCATCCTTACGAAACCCCATCGTCGCCACGCTCGACGTGTACACCACGCGCCGTACGCCCGCCTCACGAGCAAGTCTCAACAGCTCGCGCGTTCCCTCAACGTTGGCCTTGTACATTCCAGCCGGATCAGGCACCCACAGCCTGTAGTCCGCTGCCACATGAATCAGCGCATCGCACTCGCGCAACGCCGCAGCAAACTTCGCCGGCTCGCGCAGATCTCCCTGCACCAGATCCGCATCCTTCGGCAAATTTTCTATCCTGGAAGTTCTGCGCGTCAGCAGCCGGAGCTCCGCTCCCTGCTCCGCCGCCGTTCGCGCCACATGCGACCCTACAAACCCCGTCGCACCCGTAATGAACAATCTCATCAGTGCTCTCTGACGGAGTCCGGCTCCCACCAGTGCAGAGGAACTCCCCAGAAGACGACCTCGCCCGGCTTCACCGTCGCAGAGATCTTGCTGCTGCATCGGTTCGCGGCGACCAATCCCCGATTCAAGACGTCATCGGCTCGCACCATCGAAAAGTCATTGCAATCGATATAACCGACGCTATTCGGCTCTTTGTCGGACTTGGGTCCGGGCAGCATTCCGAACTCCGATCTACCCGCGAGATCCAGCTTCCCTGTGCCATCCGATCCAAGATTCACCACCGTCCTGTCCGCCGTGTCAGGCCAGGAGATCATCACGCTCTGACCAGCGAGTGGCCGGCCCGACCTCGCGTTGAGAACGCGAACCGTAATCGACTGACCCATCAGAGAAGGCGCGCAACAAATCAACAGTCCTGCGGCCAAAGCAACGCTGCAGACGTGTGAACGAATTGCGATGGCAGATGAGATCGTACGGATGGATGGATTCATAGGCGGATTAATCAAGCTTCTCCGCCTCGATCCCGATATTCTTCTCGCCCGCAGCTTTCTTATCCCAGTACTTCTTCACCCACGCCTCGAAACTTCTGCCCGCAGCCGTGTCGCGTCCGCTGAACTTCAGCCCCGCCACATCGCTATACGGAACCATCATCCGCTCAGTCGGCGTCCCTTCCTTCGGAGTCGGAATAATCCGCACGACGGAATCCGCGAGCGTTGCGCCATTGCGGCGGTCGTAGAGATATCCCTCAACCACCGATCCGTCGCGCCGCGTAATCGTAATGTCGCCGCGATAATCAAACGCCTTCTCCAGCGCCTCGCGAATCTCCGCCTCGCCCGCCAGCTCGGGAACCCACCCCTCCAGGTTCTCGCGCTCACGCCCGGCCATTACCTCCAGCTCATCGGCGCTCGCATGCTGCAGCTGCTCAATCTTCAAATGCTCTTGCTGTGCCGTCGACATCGTTAGTCTCCCGCCACACTGGTCAGGTTCTCATCCAGCTTGTCACTAAGAGCGGTCGTCACCACAACCGGCATCGCTCCGTCAATCTGCACCAGCGGTCCATGCCCCGCGGGCTTCCACTCGTTCAGCATCTTCATCGCGCCCTCGTCGGAATACATCGGCTTGAACATGTACTTCGCCGCAGTCGTCACAAATCCCTTGATCGACCCGAAGTTGTAATCCACCGCGCTCGCCTCATGGCCCGAGTGCACCATGCAGTTCGCGCACTGCGGATTGCCGCTCTTCGCGCCGTAGTTCGCCCACTCCGTCGCGTCCAGCAGTTCCTGATACGTGTCCGCATAGCCATCCTGCAGCAGATAGCACGGCTTCTGCCATCCAAAGATCGAGTATGCCGGCATGCCCCATGGCGTGCACTCAAAGTCCCGCTTGCCCATCAGGTACTCGCTGAACAGCGGATGCGTGTTGAACTCCCAGCTCTTCTTCCGGTTCGACAGAATCATCCGGAACAGCTTGCGCGACCGTGCCTTGCCCAGGAAGTGCTGCTGGTCCGGAGCTTTGTCATATGTGTAGCCCGGGCTCACCATCATCGACTCAACACCGGCCTCCATCATCTGATCGAAATGCCGCCGCACCGAGTTCGGATCCGCTCCATCAAACAGCGTCGTGTTCGTCGTCACACGAAAGCCCGCAGCCACAGCGGCGTTGATGCCTTCCATGGCGATGTCCCATCCACCCTCGCGGCACACGCTGAAGTCGTGGTGCTCCTTCTCGCCATCCAGATGCACCGAAAAACTCAGGTACTTCGACGGCTTGAAAAGATGCAGCTTCTCCTTCAGCAGCAACGCATTCGTGCACATGTACACATACTTCTTGCGCTCAACCAGTCCCGCCACAATCTCCGGCATCTGCGGATGCAGCAGCGGCTCGCCGCCCGGAATCGACACCATCGGCGCGCCGCACTCTTCCGCCGCCTTGAAACACTGCTCCGGCGTCAACTGCGCCTTCAGGATGTGCGGCGGATACTGAATCTTCCCGCAGCCCGCGCACGCCAGGTTGCAGCGAAACAGCGGCTCCAGCATCAGCACCAGCGGATACCGCTTGCGCCCCGACAGCTTCTGCTTCAGAACGTACGTCGCAACTGTCCACGCCTGGGATACCGGTACGGCCATAATTTGAACTCCTAACCTAGTTTACCGAAGGGCCCGGCTACTAGAGCTGACCGGCTTCGGCCACCTTCGCTTCCGCTTCCTTCTGATTTCCCAACGCGGCGAGCACCTGAGAGTGAAAATTCAACAGTGATTTCAGTGCCGGCACGTACTGGTGCTGTACGAATGGCTTGTCGAGCGGAAGCATCTTCGCAATAGCGTCACGTTCGAACTGTTCCGCCCTGACCAGGTCATCAGACGCCTTATTCAAATCTCCGAGTTGGGCGTACACTTGCGCCCGCGTGGCATACGCAGCGCTGGAACCTGACCCATCATCGTGCCCTTGCTCAACAACGGCAACTGCTTTGTTGGCATAATCCAGACTCTCTGGTAGCTGTTTGTTCCGACGGAGAGCTGTGGAGGCATACACAAAGGCGCCGCGGCGCTCAATAAAACGTTCCCGCGGCGAAAACGTCTCCGCAAGCTGCGCTGCTTCTCGACATTTGGCCGCCTGTTCCTCAGGAGTTGCGTTCGTACCAACCGCCTTGATACAGGCTTGGTCTATCGGGAAGAACTTTGCCGCAATCTTCTCATCGTTCGGATTGATTGGCGCTGGCAGCTTAAAGTTCACAGTAACGAGCGCTGACGTCGCCATCGGCTTGTCGTTCACCTTCGGCTGCTCATAGACCCACTGCCTAACGCAATCCTGCGCAGCGCCGACAAGCATTGGTGGTCCGCTGATGACTTTGCTGCCAACGACGTGGCCATCGGAGTCAATCTGAATCTGCAACTCTACATCGCCGGAAACATGCGCAGCTTTTGCAATCGGCGGGTAAACAGGTTCAGTCTTGGTCATCAGTCGGACAGGCGTGTTCGAAGCACTCTGCGCGAACGTGGAGATCGAAACCATCAAGACACACCACGGGGTTATCGACCGCAATCGAGTCCACATCATGCCGCTGCTTCCTCTTCCTGCACCCGCGCCATCGCCTTCTCATACGTCGCCAGCGCCAGCAACGGAAAATACTGCTTGTACAGGTGATACCCCAGATAAAACACCCGCGGAAATCCAGTACCCGTGTAATAGCTCTCGCCATTGCGGCCGGGCATCAACTCATCCCAGCTTCCATCCTCATGTTGCCGCTCGATCAGCCAGCGAACGCCCTTCGCCACTGAATCCGACCGCGTGTCATTCGCCGCCAGCAGTCCCAGCAGCGCCCACGCCGTCTGCGAAGGCGTCGACGGCCCCACCCCGCGCTGCGTCGAATCGTCATACGTCCCTGCCGTCTCACCCCAGCCGCCGTCCGGATTCTGCACCATGCGAATCCACTCGGCTGCCTGTTGCACCGCCGGCTCCAGATAGCTGTACTCCATCGCCTGCAGACCGCGCAGCACCAGGAACGTCCCGTACAGATAATTCACGCCCCAGCGCCCAAACCAGCTTCCATCCGGCTCCTGCTCGCGGAGAATGAACTGCACCGCCTTCTCCACACGCTTATCCCGCCGCGTATAGCCATACGACGCCAGCATCTCCAGCAGCCTGCCCGTAATGTCCACCGTCGGCGGATCGATCATCGCATTATGATCCGCAAACGGAATCGACTCAAAAATCTTCTTCGTGTTGTCCTTGTCGAACGACGCCCATCCGCCGTTCTTGCACTGCATCGCAAACACCCACTCGATCGCCCGCTGCGTCACCTCGTACTGATACCGCTCGCGCGGATTATCCACCGACTTCAGCGCCAGCAACACCTCACCCGTATCGTCCACATCCGGCTGATGATCGTTGTTATAGAAAAAGCACCAGCAGCTCGGGTCCGCAATCTTCACGTTGTGCGACCAGTCGCCCTTGTACCGGATCTCCTTCGACAGCAGCCAGTCCGCGGCCTTCACCAGCCGCGGGTCGGTTCTCGACAAGCCGCACTCGCCCAGCGTCGACAGCACCTGCGCCGTGTCCCACACCGGCGAGAAGCACGGAACCATCCGGAACGTCGGCGTCGGATAACCAGGCTCGCCATTCGGACGATCGATCCCCAGCTTCTCAAATTCGTCCATCGCGCGAATCATCTGCGGGTCATCGAAACCGTAGCCCAGGCATCGCAGCGCCACGATCGCATTCAGCATGGCGGGATAGATCGCTCCCAGCCCATCCGACCGCTCAAAGTGCTCCAGCATCCACTTCTCGGCGTGCTTGATCGCGACCTTGCGCAGCGGCCGCACATGCACCCTCTCAAACCAGTGCGTCATGCGATCCAGAAACAGGAAAAAGTTCCGCCACGAAAACCAGTGCTTCTTATCCCAGCGCAGATGCAGATTCGCACTCTTTCGCCCGCCCACAAACAGCTCCTCAATCCCCTGCTCATCCGGCAGCTTCTTGAATGGCTTGGTCGCGTAGATCACCGACAGCGGCACCAGGATCGCGCGCGACCACGCGCTGATCTCGTAGATGTTGAAGTAGAACCACTTCGGAAACAGCACGATCTCCGGCGGGACTGCCGGCACCGCATCGTAGTCATACTGACCCAGCGCACACAGATAAATTTTGGTGAAGGTGTTGCAGTTCACCACGCCGCCCTGCTCCAGCACCTTCTCGCGCGCGCGCAGCATCACCGGATGATCGGCCTTGTATCCCATCAGCTTCAGCGCGAGATAGCACTTCACGCCGTAGTTCACACTCGAGGGCCCACCCGGGAACAGGCTCCATCCGCCGTCCTCGTTCTGATGCCGCAGAATCTCGTTGACAGCCCGCTCCATCCTGCCGGGGTCGCCCGTGCCCAGCAGCGTGTGCATGAAGATGTAGTCGGACTCCAGCATCGAGTCCGCCTCCAGCTCACCGCACCAATAGCCATCCTCATGCTGCTGCCCCAGCAGCCAGTCCATCGAGCGCCGGATCCCATCGCGCACACGATCCATCGCGAGGTCCAGGCGACCAAATCTCGGCTGCGGCGGCCCCTTCGTCTCTCCTGGAGATGTGTTCATTCGCAATCTTTTCGCTCGATGCCTTGGCAGCCTTCCAACCCGGCTGCCCGTTACGCGCCCAGCTTAATGATGAGCGCTCTCTGGGTTCGGTTACACAGCCGCTGCTGTCGCCTTCGGCGCGGCAGCGATTGCCTGCACAATCTCCGGCGGAAGTCCAAACCGGACATTCTCCGGCATCACTTCAACCTCTTCGACCGAGCCATAACCCTTGCCCTGCAAAAACAGCACAACATCCTGCACCAGAATCTCCGGCGCCGAAGCTCCAGCCGTGATCGCCACCGTCGCCGCACCCTCCAGCCACTCGGGCTGAATGTCGTCCGCCTTGTCGATCAGGTACGAGCTCGTCCCCAGGTTCCGCGAGACCTCAACCAGACGGTTCGAGTTCGAGCTGTTCCTCGATCCCACCACCAGCACCACATCGGCCCCGTGCGCCACATTCTTCACCGCCGTCTGGCGGTTCTCCGTCGCGTAGCAGATGTCCTGCGCGTGCGGTCCAACAATGTTCGGGAACCGCTTCTTCAGCGCCTGGATCATCGTGCCCGCCTCGTCCAGCGAGAGCGTCGTCTGCGTCAGGTACGCGACCTTGTTCGGGTCCGGCACTACCAGCGACTCCACCTCTTCCGCCGTCGAAACCACCTGGGTCACATCAGGAGCTTCGCCCTGCGTGCCCTCAACCTCCTCGTGATCACGATGACCCACCAGGATCAGCGAGTACCCCTGCTTGGCGAACTTGATCGCCTCCACGTGGACCTTCGTAACCAACGGGCAGGTCGCGTCCACCACCTTCAGCCCGCGCTCCTTCGCCCGTGCACGAACCGCCGGCGAAACACCGTGCGCCGAGTAAATCACTCGCTGGCCCTCGGGCACCTCGTCCAGCTCGCTTACAAAGATCGCGCCCTTTTGCGCCAGATCGTTCACAACATAGCTGTTATGCACGATCTCCTTACGCACATAGATCGGCGCCCCAAAGGTCTCCAGCGCAATCCGCACGATATCGATCGCCCGCACCACCCCGGCGCAGAAGCCGCGAGGCTTCAAAAGCAGGATGCGCTTGACAGCGGGGCTTGCGGTCAAATTGTCAATTTCAATGGGCGCGGCAACTGGACTGGGCACGTCTTCCAGTATACCTTTCCTCGCGCCCGGAAGCACCTCTTTCGGTGAACCACAAACGGTGCAACCGCGCTGCCCCTCGGCCAGTGTCAGCGCCTCGCTGAGCTCGGAGTCCCCGGCGAGCTCCGGGGTCCCCGGCGAGTTTACTCGCTGGGGTGAAAGCTCCGGGGTCCCCGGCGAGTTCACTCGCTGGCGTGAAAGCTCGCTCGCTGGGATGGTCATCACCATCTGCTCCCGCTCAGGAGCAGTCATCTCCCATCATCTCCTACACATGGCCGGAACAGGAGTCATGCGGACAATGGCAGGCGAGTGTCGTCTTACCAGCCGCATCCTCGCAGTACTGCGAGCAGTACTTCTTTCCGTCCGTGCAGACACAACTGCAAGCCGAATGCGCACATTTTTTGGCTTCCGCCATGGATCCCTCCGAGCCTTCTGTCTTCAGACAAGCCTCTCGCCTCGCGGGTTGCTTGCTCAGCCCTGCTCACCTTGTGCGGCCGGTTTGCACCCTTCGCTCCCTTCGGGCCCGCTATCCGGCATCCCACAATACGACCATCGCGTCTTCAATACTGGGCTCCCATCGGTCTTGCGTACAATCCCTGCAGCGAACCTTCAGGGCTGGATACGGCACATTTTTGAATCTGGGTAACCAACCTCGATGCTCGTTGATCTTCCAACGGCGAATGCGGGTAACCTCTTGACCTCAGTGGACCAGTCGGCTGCGGCTTCACAGCGTCGGCTCTCGACACTTTGGGCATCCCTGCTCTGTGTCGCCATCTACAGCGCTGCGATCGCAATCATCTGGCCCGTGGTCGAGCTGGCAACCGACGACGACTTCGCCTATTCCAAAATAGCTCTCACGTTCCTGCAAACAGGCCACTTCATCTTCAACGGATGGGAAACCGCCATGGTGGGCGGCCAGGTTATTTGGGGCGCACTCTTCATTCGCCTGTTCGGTTACTCCTACCTGACGCTCCGGTTTTCCACCATCGTGCTTGGCGCCCTGCTCACCCTGCTTCTGCATCGTGTGTTTCTGCGGGCCGGTGTCGCGGGCGCCGCGGCGGTGCTGGGCACCCTGACCGTCGTTCTGTCGCCGTTGTATCTCCCCATGGCAACCAGTTACATGACAGACGTGCCGGCATTGCTTTGTATCGTGGCCTGCCTGTATGGCTGTCAGCGAGCTCTGCGGGCGCGCAGCGACACCACCGCACTCGCCTGGCTGTGCGGATCCGCCGCCCTCAATGCGCTGGACGGAACGGTGCGCCAAATCGTCTGGCTCGGAACGCTGGTGCTCGTACCATCGGCATTCTGGCTGCTCCGCAAGCGCCGTGGATTCAAAACCACCGCCATCCTCACCTGGCTGCTCAGCGTGGTCTTCATCGCCCTGGTGATGGCCTGGTTCGCGCGTCAGCCCTACATACTTCCTGAGCACATCATTCGAGGGCCCATTACCGGGACTGTGCTCTGGCGAATCGTTCGCCTCAACTTCTATGGACCACTGGAGGTGCTGTGCTTTTCCCTGCCCGTCTTAGCCGCCTGGATCGTTGAGCTCCGTGCACTGAGCCGTTCGCGCCGGCTGCAGATCCTTTGCGTCTGCTCCGTCGCAGCGCCCTTGCTTCTCTGGGCCGCGCATTACAACAAGGTTCAGGGAAGACTTCCCCCATGGTGGCCTAACGTCGTCTCGCCGTACGGGATCCTTTGGGGAATCCCGTTGCTCGGTGACCGCCCCGCCGTTCTGACGACTACCATCACTTCGCTGATAGCGATTGTGCTGCTTGCGGCGATTGCCGGCTTCCTGCTCTGGCTGAAAACAAACGCAAAAACTGAATGGTTCAAAACAGACTTACACCAGCCATTGAGCCGGAGCAACGAGCTCTCACTGTATGAGACCTGCGTGCTCATCCTGCCGTTCAGCGCAGCCTACTTTGGGCTGCTCATGCCACGGGCGGCCTTTCCGTCGACCTTCTCCAGTGTCTGGGATCGCTACTATCTCCCGCTCATCACCTTCGCGGTGATCCTGCTGCTGCGTCTGCTGAAAGAAAAGACCCGCTCGGTCCCGGTCGTCTGTTACGCCACTCTGCTGCTCTTCAGTTTCTTCTCCATCGCAGGCACCCATGATCTGTTCACGACGTATCGGGCCACCGCTGCTGCACGCGCCAGGCTTGAATCCGCCGGAATCTCTCCCTTGACCATCAGCGGGCCCTGGGAGGAGGACGGTTCGAATCAGATCGATCTGCAGGGATATCTCAACGACGATCGCCTCGAAAACCCGCCCGGCTCCTACCAGTGGCAGTACCATCCTCCCCTGGGAGATTGCGGGTACTGGTTCGGTCCCCTGGTGCCGGCGCTCCATTTTCAATATGTGCTGACAGCTGACAAGCTGAAGTGTCTTGTTCCCTCGCAGTTTCCGGACATGACCTACACAACATGGCTGCCGCCCTACCAGCACACCATCTATTTCGAGCGCAACCCTACCGGCCGCTGAAGCTCCGCGTCCTCTCCTCTACGACCCTCCGGACCGAATCACACACTTTGCTTCAGCATCTGCTCTGCATGCCGTCTGGACGTCTCCGTCAAGCTCGCACCCGATAACATCCGCGCGATCTCCTCGACGCGCTCGCTCTGCTCCATCCTGCGCACGCCCGTCTGCGTCCTTCCCCGGCGCTCCGTTTTCTCAATCAAAAAATGCTGATCCGCAAACGCCGCAATCTGCGGAAGGTGCGTAATACAGATCACCTGCTGCCCGCGCGCCAGCGCCTTCAGTTTCTGCCCCACCGCCTCCGCCGCCCTGCCACCAATACCAATATCAATCTCATCAAACACCAGCGTTCGCGGCAACGGGGTCCCCGGCGAGCGCCCTCGGCTCGCTGGGGTGATCAACGGGGTCCCCGGCGAGCGCTCTCGGCTCGCTGGGGTGATCGGCACCGTCTTCCTTTTCTTGCTGCCAGCAGCCCCTTCCTCCACCGCCACCTTCAGTGCCAGCATCACCCGGCTCATCTCGCCGCCCGACGCAATCTCCTCCAGCGGCTTCATCGGCTCCCCCGGATTCGTCGCAATCCTCGCCTCCACGCGGTCCCACCCGCTCGCGCTCCAGCTCGACTCTTGCTCCTCCGCCGCCACATCCACACCAAACCTCGCATTCATCGCCAGCTCGTTGATCTGCTTCTCCGCCAGCTTCGCGAGCTTCTTCGCGGCAGTCGCGCGCTGCTCGCTCAGCCTCCCCGCCGCCTCGCGATAGCTCTTCGCAACCTTCGCCAGCTCCGCCTCCAGCTCCTTCAGCCGAGCCTCACGATTCTCCAGCTCATTCAGCTTTCCCTTCACCTCTTCGCCAAACGCGATCACCTGCGCCAGCCCTGTCGTCCCGGCTCCGGCGCCATACTTCCGCTTCAGCCGCTCCAGTGCCGCCAGCCGATCCTCAATCTCACCCAATCGCTCCGGCGACGCCGTCACATGGCCCGCAAAATCCCTCAGCGTCGCCGCCGCATCCTCCACACTCGCCTTCGCTGCACCCAGCGCACTCACCGTCTCGCGAAACCGCTCATCAAATCTGGCCAGGTCCTCCACATGCTTCAGCGCCCCGCCCACCAGCGACTCCGCCGACACCTCCGCCTCATACAACAACTCCAGCGCCGCATTCGCTCCCGTAAACAGCCGCTCCGCGTTCGCCAGCACGCGCTTCTCCGCCTCCAGCCGCGCATCCTCCTCCGCATCCACGATGCCCGCAGACTCAATCTCTCGCGCCTGAAAGCTCCACAAGTCCAGCAGCCGCAGCCGATCGGCCTCCGCCGCCCTCAACTCCTCAATCCGCTGCCTCACCTCACGCCACTTCGCGAACGCCGCGCCCACCTCCTCGCTGCTCAAATCCCCAAACCTATCCAGCAGCAGCCTCTGCTGTGCCGCGTCGAACGCCATCAGCGTCTCCGACTGCGCGTGCACCAGCGCCAGCTCCGGCGCCAGCTGCCGCAGCACGTTCACCGTCGCCGGCTGATTGTTGACGAACACCCTGCCCTTGCCGCTCACCCCAATCTCGCGCCGCAGCAGGATCTCGTCCCCCTCCGGATCGATCCCGTTCTCCTCCAGGATCTGCTCCGCCCCCGGCGTCGACTCGAACACGCACCCCACCACCGCCTTCTCCGCGCCAAACCGCACCACATCGCTCGACGCCTTCCCTCCCAGCAGCAACACCAGCGCATCGATCAAAATCGATTTGCCCGCGCCCGTCTCACCCGTCAGCAGGTTCAGCCCCTGGCCAAACTCCGCCACAGCATGGTCGATCACCGCATAGTTTTCCGCGCGCAGTTCCAGCAGCATCTTCGGGGTCTCGTCACCGAGAGCATAGCAGCCTCACGCTCCACAATCCCTGGCCCCTGGCCCTATGGCCCTATGGCCCTCACAAACGTCCATTCCTTGGCAATACAGCGGACGCTCTTTCGCCATTTACACTGAAACTGAGCATATGACTGTCCTCCCCCTCGCTCTCTTCCTGCAGGACACGGCAACGCCCTCAGGTCCTCTCGCCGGTCCGCACTCCAACGCGATCGTGGACATGGTCCACAACAGCGGGCCCACCGCGCTCACCGTCCTTGGCATCCTGCTCATCGCCAGCATCGTGTCCTGGGCCATCATCATCGCCAAGTGGCGCGCCTTCAACGAGGCCAACATCCAGAGCAAGCGCTTCCTGCGCGCCTTTCGCAAGTCTGGCCGTCTCTCCGAGATCGCCGCCATCGCCGACCAGTTCAAGCCCAGCCCGCTCGTCGCCGTCTTCCATGAGATCCACGACGAGTACCAGCGCCAGGCCGGCGGCCGCGGCACAGCGCCCAATCCCCAGGCCCTCGAGCGCGCCGCCCAGACCGCCGCCTCCGAGTCGCTCACCATCATGGAACGCCGCATGACCTGGCTCGCCACCACCGCGCAGTGCGCTCCCTTCATCGGCCTCTTCGGCACCGTCATGGGCATCATCGACGCCTTCCACGGCCTCGGCACCGCCGGCGCCGCCACCCTCCGCGCCGTCGCTCCCGGCATCTCGGAGGCCCTCATCACTACCGCCGCCGGCCTCGTCGTCGCCGTCCCTGCCGTCATCGGCTACAACCAGCTCACCCAGCGCCTGCGCGAGTTCGCCGCGCGCATGGACGACTTTGGCCGCGAGCTCCTCAACGCCATCGAGAATGCCGCCATCGCCACCTCGCAGCCACCGCAACCGCCGGTTTACGAAGAAACCCGCCGGAGGTCCTGATCCATGGCTTTCTCTGCGAACGGCCGTACTCAGTCCGCACTCTCTGACATCAACATCACGCCGCTCGTCGACGTCGTCCTCGTGCTGCTCCTCATCTTCATGGTCACCGCGCCCGTCCTGCAGTCCGGCATCGAGGTCGCCGTCCCCCAGACCCGCACCGTCAACCAGATCACCGAAGAGCACCTCATCGTCACCATCGACAAGGACCAGAACGTCTTCCTGCAGGACAAACCCGTCAACATCCACGACCTCCCGCGCCTGCTCACTTCCAACACCCAGAAAAACGCCAGGCGCGTCGTCTTTGTGCGCGCTGATCAGAAGGTCCCCTTCGGCGCCTTCGCCTCCGTCATGGACGCCGTCAAGCAGGCCGGCATCACCAACATCAGCATCGTCACGCGGCCCATCGAAGGCACCAATCCCTAGGCCCTCATGAGCGTCTTCGCCACCCTCGACGACCAGAGCCCCGATCGCTTCGGCAGCGGCTTCGCAGGAGCCATCGCGCTCCACATCCTCATCGCCGCCGTCTGCGTCGGGCTCGCCATCTTCGTCCCCGGCCACGTCGAGCACTGGGGTGAGAGCGCCTCATCCGTCGGCGCCATCCAGGCCTCCATGGTCTCGGCCATTCCCTTGCCCACCAAAGTCGCACCCGTCGAAAAGTCCGTCCTCGCCAGCGACAACGTCACACCTGCACCCAAGCCTCCGCCCAAAGAGGCCACCCAGCCCCCACCCAAACCCACCGACATCCTGATCAAGGAAAAGACCGCCCCAAAGACGCCGCCCAAAACGGCTCCGATAGAACAGCCCACGCCGCCCCGTCACCCGCAGCCCGCCCCGCCCACCCCCAAGGCCGCCACCGGCGACGTCGCAACCCAGCTCCCCCAGGCGCTCACCCAGCTCAAGAACGGCACCGCCATGGCCACCGTTCAGGACCGCACCTTCGGCAACCGCTACGCCTACTACGTCCAGATCGTCAGCCGTATCGTCGCGCAGAACTGGTACACCCAGGAGGCCGACCCCACCACCTCCCAGGGCAGACGCGTCACCATCCTCTTTGATATCAACCGCGACGGCGTCCCCCAGAACATCCGCATCGAAACCAGGAGCGGTTCACCCTCGCTCGACGCCTCTGCCCTCCATGCCCTCCAGCGCGTCGATAACTTCGGCCCCCTGCCCGCCGGAGATCACATCACAGTGGAATACTCCTTTGATTACAAACAGCCATAAAATCCACAAACGGGGCCCCGGCGAGCGTTTTTTGTTCGCTGGGGTCGAACGTCTCACAAAATTTCCGTCTACACTTTAAGAAGAAGGTCTGAATACGATGCAAACTGGCCCCCGCCCCGGTGGACCCCTCACACGCCGACCCTTCGCAGGCAGCACCTCTTTCGCCGCACTCACCCTTCTCCTCGCTGCGCTCTTCATCGCACCTGCTCTTCGCGCGCAGGATTGGTTCCATCTCGAAACATCAACCGGTGCCGGCAAACTTCGTCTCGCCGTCGCCAGCTTCAAATCTACAAGCGCTGATCCAGGCACGCTTCCTGCCAAGGCCGTATTCGACCAGACGCTCTACAACGATCTCTCCAACGCCGGCATCTTCGATCTCGTCTCCAAAGACATGACCCCGCAATCCGCGCCCGGCGGTCAGTCGGAGATCCAGCTCTCGCAGTGGTCCGCCGCACCGGCCAACGCTGCGATGGTCGCCTTCGGCAATCTCGCTGTCAGCGGAGGTCGCCTCACCGTCAACGGCTTCCTCGACGACGCCAAGAATCCGCAATACCCGCAGATCTTCGCTCGTCAGTACACCGACTCCGCCAGCGAAAACAACGCCCGCCAGATCGCCCACAAATTCGCCGACGAGATCATCGCTCGCCTCGGCGGCGGCATCACCGGCATCGCCGAAACGAAGATCTACTTCGTCAAGCAGACCGGCTCCAGCAAAGAGATCTGGGGCATGGACTACGACGGCGCCAACCAGCACCAGATCACGCATGTCGGCTACGCTATCTCGCCGCGCATCTCGCCCGACAACTCCCGCATCGCCTTCTCCTCGCTGGGCAAGAGCAGCGGCTTTCAGATCGGCATGTACTCGCTGTTGCTGAACCGCACCGTCAACTTCGCGAACGTCGGCGGCACCAACGTCTCGCCTGCCTGGGCGCCCAACGGCCAGCAGCTCGCTTTCTCCTCCTCGCGCACCGGCGATCCCGAGATCTGGGTTGCCGACGCACAAGGGACTTCAGCCCGCCGCATCACCGACTTCCGCGGTCCTGACGCCTCGCCCACCTGGAACCCCAAGACCGGAGCGCAGATCGCCTGGATCTCCGGACGCACCGGCCTGCCCCAGCTCTACATCATGGACGCCGACGGCTCCGGTGTGCAGCGGCTCACCGACGGCGGCTACGTTTCCTCTCCTTCATGGTCCCCCAACGGTCAGTTCCTCGCCTTCGCCTGGGACCGCAAGTACGGCCCCGGCGCCCCTGGCGGTGAGGACATCTACGTGATGGAGATTGCCACGAAAAAGTGGATTCAGCTCACCCACGACTCAGGACGCTGCGACTTTCCCTCCTGGTCTCCCGACGGCCGTCATCTCGTCTACGCAAGCTCTTCCGACGGCCGTGCCGACCACACACGCATCATGACCATGCTCGCCGACGGCACCCAGAAGCGAGCACTCACCGGCTCCGGCTCCGACATGCCCAACTGGAGCTGGCGATGATACGACCACAGGAACCGGGATGAATCATGCCATGTTCCCCGACAAACGCAAGAGACCGCATCGGGCCCTAAACTATAAGGTTCAGATAGAACTTTGAATAATAATGCTCGGCTGCGAGCTCACACGAGGACCCCTGACAGTGGACAAGATGATTTCCCGACAAACCTCCCGCTCCCATAAGCTGACGACGATTCTTTTCAGCGCATCCATTGCTCTGCTCGCCGCCACCGGCTGCCACAAGAAGGCCAACACCCTTCCCCCGCCCTCGGCGCTTCCACCTTCGGCTTCCGCACCCGCGCCAACTGCCTCCATCACCGCCGACCCCCAGGCCATCGATCAGGGTCAGTCCGTCGTGCTCAACTGGCGCACCACCAACGCGACCTCCGTCTCCATCGACGGCATCGGTGACGTTGCCGTCAACGGCACACAGACCGTTTCGCCCGCCAGCTCCACGAACTTCCATCTCGTCGCCAAGGGTGATGGCGGCACCACCGAAGCGAACGTCCGCGTGACCGTCCGCGTTGCCACCGTGCCCACCACCGGCAACGAGACCAATGAGAACGCCGGCGGCGCCGACGCTGCCTTCCATGCCGCGGTCAAGGATATCTTCTACGACTACGACAGCTACGACATCCGTCCCTCCGACGAGTCCTCCGTCACCGCTGCCGCCTCCTACCTCAACGCGCACCCGGACATCAAGGTGCTAATCGCCGGCTACTGCGACGACCGCGGCTCCGCCGAATACAACATCACCCTCGGCGAAAACCGCGCCAACGCCGCCAAACAGGCACTCGTCGCTGCCGGCGTCAACACGTCTCGCATCCGCGTCGTCAGCTACGGCAAGGAGCGTCAGTTCTGCACCGAAGAGAACGAGGCGTGCTGGCAGCAGAACCGCCGCGCCCAGTTCAACGTCGACCGCTAACCCACTCGAAGGCCGCGCCGTCCTGTCCTCACCGGATCTGACGTCGCGGCCTTTACCACAACAACTTGTGTCCTTGCGTTTCTTTTGTCATTCCCGTTTTTCTTGGTTGTCATCCCCGAACCGGGTCACCGGCCAGCTTGCTGGCTGGGGTGGAGAAGGGGATTTGCTTTTGCTTCCAGGTAACCCGAGGCTTCAGCCTCGGGTCTCTCAGGCGTATATCAGATATGGGGCTTTAGCCCCTGGGGTATGCTTCGAAACTCTCGGCCCCAACGACTAGACTTGCATCCCAGGAGCACCCACCATGTCACGCACCCGTCTCATCCCCTTCTCCCTCGCTGCAATTCTCCTCCTCGGAGTCGCCGTCCCGCCCGCGCACGCCGTCAGCAAGGAAATTGTTCAGCTCCAGACGCAGGTGCAGCAACTCCAGGACGCCATCGCACGCCTCCAGCAAACCAGTGACGAGCGCGCGGGCGTCCTCAAGGACCTGGTGCAGCAGACCGCCGACTCTGTCAACAAGATGGCCGTCGTCGTCAACGGCATGCAGCTCCGCATGCAGAACCTGCAGGACGCCTCCAGCCAGAAGAACGATCAGCTCTCCGGCCAGGTCCAGTCCCTCAACGACTCCCTCGACGAGCTCAAAGCCCGTCTCGGCCGCATCGAAAAATCCCTCGGCGACGTCCAGGCCTCGCAGCAATCCACCAACGCTCTGCTCGGCAACATGCCCGGCAACATTCCTCAGGGAGGCGGAACCACCGCTCAGCCCTTGGGCCCTCAACCGGCGGGCCCCGTCAACCCGGCGCCCGAAAACCCGCCAGGCAATCGAAAACCCGCTCCCGGCACTCCACTAAGCTCCCTCACTGACGGCAGCCAACCCGCACCCACCGCCGCACCCGCCGGCCCCTCGGCCAGCGAGATGTACCGCACCGCCTACAGCGACTACATGTCCGGCAAAAACTCGCTCGCCACTTCTGAGTTCCAGGACCTCATCAGGGCCTTCCCCGACGACAACCTCGCCGGCAACGCCTTCTACTACATCGGCGAGATGGACCTCCGCGGCAACAAGCCCTCCGCCGCCATCAAGGACTACGACCACGTCCTCGAACACTACCCCGACAACTCCAAGATCCCCGCCGCGCACCTGCACAAAGGTGACGCTCTCGTCGCCATGCATCAGAGCGAAGCCGGTATCCGCGAGTACCGCGCCCTCATCCAACGCTTCCCCAACTCCCCCGAAGCCGCCCAGGCCCGCGCCAAAATCTCCCTCGCGGCCCGCAAATAGTCCACCGCCCAACTCCGGCTGCCCCACCCTCGTCGCGCGGAGCGAGACAGGGTGGGGTATCGCGCGTTAAG
>DATNGO010000163.1:0-10424 GCA_035605855.1 Acidobacteriaceae bacterium
CGCCTTGTGTCGCTTCGCAATCTGGTCGAGCTTGCCGCCAGCTTGCGCGAGCTTGCCCGCGGCGACGGGGAACCACGGGATGAAGCCGAGCTTGTGCTTTTCGCAGTAGTTAAGAACCTCTTCGCTCTTGCGCGTAGTGAGGTTGTACTCATTCTGCACGCTGACGACCTCGACGATCTTGCGGGCCTTCTCAATCTCCGGCACGGATACTTCGCTGAGGCCGATGTGGCGAATCTTTCCCTGCTCCTGCAATCTCTTCGCCGCGCCGAGCGATTCCTCGACGGGCGTCTTCGGATCGATGCGATGCAGCTGCCAGAGATCGAGACGCTCGAGCTTGAGGTGACGAAGGCTCATCTCGACCTCCTGGATGATGTACTCACCCCGGCCCACAGGCGTCCACTGATCGGGCCCGGTGCGGACAAGACCCGCCTTGGTTGCGATGACCAGGCCGCGCTTGTAGGGCGCGAGCGTCTCGCCGATGAGAATCTCGCTGACGTCCGGGCCATACGAATCCGCAGTGTCGATGAAATTGACGCCAAGTTCGACCGCGCGACGCAAAACGCGTTTGCACTCCTCGCGGTCCTTTGGCTCGCCCCAGATGCCCTCTCCGGTCAGGCGCATCGCGCCGAAGCCGAGGCGACGAATCTCCATGTCGCCGCCGAGGCGGAATGTGGTTGCAGTCTCTATTGCTGTGGCCATTGGCAAACTCCTCCATGGCCGTTCGATGCGAGAGCAGTTGTGCAGGACGCAAAGGATTCTTGTACGGAACGATCGGTCCGGAAGGCCTTTGAAATCAGCCTCTGCCGCCGCTCTTGCGCCAGACGACGCGAATCTGCTGCCGCCAGCGTTCGTCGAGCGCGAGGAGATTCCACTCGACCGCGGGTGAGAGATAGCGCAATACGGTCTCTGTGGCCGGATGAATATGCAGCGCGGGCGCGACCAGATACAGGCGCGGTGGAAGGGGCGAAAGCTCGACGCCACGAAAGTAGCCATGGCGTTGGAACTCGCCAAGCCCGGTGTTTGGGTCTGCTGTCTCTCGATGGTGATGCCGGACGCGAATCCAGTAATCAAGGCCCTGCAGCGCGAAGTGGAGATCGTCCTGCGCTTTGAGCTCGAGCACTGCAAGCCGGCCATCTGCAGTGACTCCGAGAAGATCGAGCATACCGCGATCGCTCGCGCCTGCGATCGCCGGAACCTGGGTATAGACATGCTTTGGATCGAGATGCGGAAGCACGCGTGAGGACTGGGTACTTGCGAATTTTTCGTCGTGAGGCAGAGCGTCAGGCTCGATGCGATTGCCGCGCGTGTCCGGGTCGGGATCGTTGGCAAACAGACCGACGGGCTGCCGAGGTGGGTGAGCCCGCGTATGCGCAAGGCTGCGCGTGAGTGGCGCGAGATCGTGACGCAACACGGACTCGAGCCAGCGCTCAGGCGACGCACGATACAGCGGATCCTGCGCAGGATTCATTGCAGATGTTGTTGCAGCCTTGCCGCGCAGTGGAAGCCGAGAGTGCGCCGGCCCGGTGGTGGCTGATCCGATGCGGCGATGTGGCGGGACGGAGATTCTGCGTTCAATGCGCGGCGTCGCCCGGCGCCGCTCGAAAAGTTCGACGACGCGCGTGCGAATCTCATCGCGGGTCTCCTGGGTCAGCGGTATCTCGGCCTCGCCGGTACCGAAGGTGATCTCGAGCGTGTGCGCGAAGCTGCCCGGCGCGAGGCTGATGCGAGCCCGCGCGAACTCCAGCCCGTGCAACAGAAATGCGAGCTCGGAGGTGCTGCGCAGCCGCTGTTCTACGCGTGCATGATCGTGCTCCGGGACAAGCTCCATTACCTGCCCGATCGCGCGCGCGAAGCGCTCCGCCGCAGCACCGGGATCGGGATGATGCACCAGCCGCGTACGCAGATTTCCGGTATCGGCAAGGTCTCGCTCAACGAGCTCTTCGCTCGCCGAATCGAGTTCGAAGAGCTTCCACTGCGCGGCGTCTTTGTTGAGCCACGCCATGCGTGAGAGCGTGAGCGCGGCGGCGCCGCGTGGCACAACCAACTTCAGCCCCTGATACAAACGGCGGCCGCCGGCCTGCTCGCGACAGTGATGCAGCCACAGGATGCCGAGCGTCAGAATACCGTCGACAATCGCTGCGCTCTCGTGCTCACCCACGCCGATGACAGCCCACGCCTGCGATCCGCGCACCATCATGCCGCGCGCATACGCGGGGCCAAAGCTGCGCTCGAGGTCCATCGCCGTGCGAAAGCCCTCGACGCTCCAGTCCGGGAAATTCCGGGTGAGAACTCTTTCAAGCAGCCGCTGATAACGCGCTCGTGCTGCGTCACGCGTGGTTGGTGTGCGACGCTCGGGCGTGCTTACAAGTTCAAGCGTCCTCGGCTGCGTGTGGCCGAGGCGCCGGGTCGCTAGACGAAGGCCGTTAGCACGCGCCGTTACAGCAACAATGTTACGTACCACATTGCGCTCGTCGTTCCAAAGGTGCAGCGAGCAGCGGCCATGCTCCGTCGAGACCGTGTACTTCGCGGCGCGCAGATCGAAGAGGACCTTGCCATCTTCGAGCACCGCGGCCTCGCTGTGCTCCGCCAGAAACTCTGCGATAGCTGCGGCAATCTGTTCAGGTGATTGCAAAGCGGGGTTGTCCGCGGAAGAGGCCCGGTGCGGAGGCATGGTTGCAGCGTATCACCCGTCGCACGGTAAAGCCCTACCACCCTCGTTGTGCGCGCAGGTGCGTAATATGCGCGACATGATGGCGGCAATGCCACGCGTAGAGCATCGTAACGACATCAAGCCGTTGCACTCCGCGCTCACTGTGATTCCACGTACGGTTCCACTGTGGACCCTCCATCGAGCTCAGCAGCGCAACCCAGCGTGCGTGCACGCCCTCCAGAAGGTCGACCGACCATTGAATGGGCATCTTATGATCCGGCAGCTCGGCGAACGCGGCTTCGTTGTATCCCTGGACCGTCGGCACATCCTCCGTCAGCGCACGGCACAGGCGGTGGAATGCTGCGATGTGTGAGTCGGCAAGGTGGTGCACAACCTGGCGCACGGTCCAGCCACCCTCGCGATACGGTGTGTCAAGCTGCTCTTCATTGAGCGAGCGAACGGCCTCACGAAGCTGCTCCGGCATCTCTGAGATAGTAAGGATGGCGTCGCGACGGTCCTCTGACGTGATGCTCTCCGGCGGAGTGAATTGGCCGACAGGGTAGCGCGGATCGTTGTCTGATAGCTCGTTAGTCTTTGGCATAAGCTCTTATTGCGATTGTAGAACGGTGGCGTAAACATCACGCTACTCTGTCGAGGAAAGGATCCCGCAAACGATGCTGAAGGCTGGCTTGAATCTTGCACTTGCTGGAGCGCTCGCAAGCTGCGGATGCTCGCACGGAAGCTCCGCGCCGGCAGCAACCTCCGCGAGCCGTCCGCCCGCCGCAACCCGGTCCTCCGCGAGCCCGAGAGACGCGGCGCCGCGACCCGGTGAGCCCTTCGTCGGCTTCGACCGCAACGACTATCCCGGTGACGAAACGATGTCGTCGATGCGCAAGGTCTTCAGCTTCACCGGATACTGGCTCACCAATCCTCCGGGCGAGAACGCAAACACCTGGGCCGGCAAACGCGAGCTTCTGCGTTCGCAGAGTTGGGGCTTCCTGGTGTTGGCGAACGGCAAGCACGACGCCGAGATCCTGAAGGCGAAGAAGCGTGGCACATCGCCCGCCGCGCTGGGCAAGAGCGACGCCGCGAATGCAATCGCCGCCGCGAAGCGCGAGGGCTTCCCCGCGCAGACAATCGTCTTCCTTGACCAGGAGGAAGGCGGACGGCTGCTCGACGAGCAGGCGGCCTATCTGCTGGCGTGGACCGAAGCTGTGGCAGCTTCCAACTATCGTCCGGGTGTGTATGCGAGCGGGCAACGCGTTCAGGACGATCCCGGGGTCTGGATCGACACGATCGAAGATATTCGCGCGCGAGTGAAGAAGGGCGGACTCCATGAGGTTGCTATATTCAATGCGCTGGATCAGTGTCCGCCATCGCCGGGCTGCACGATTCACGCCAGGCCGCTGAGCGCGGCGGCGGACCTCAACCTGGCGGCATGGCAGTATTCGCAGTCGCCGCGGCGGCCGGAGATTACGCAGAGCTGCGGCGCAACCTACGCCGCCGATGGCAATTGCTATGCGCCGGGCTTCCCGCAGGTGTTTCTCGACATGGATGCTGCCAAATCGGCGGATCCTTCGCACGGACGCTGAGTCGCAGCGGCTGCGCATAGAATCTAAGAACGGTGGCAGAACTGAACCCCTTCGCGATTCCCTACGATCACAAACGATACTTCTTTGAGACGCTCGGACTCAGCGAGCGCCTGCTGGAACGGTGCCTCGGCGAGGCGCTGAGCGCGGGCGGCGACTTTGCGGATCTGTACTTCGAAGCGGTGACCTCGACGTCGCTCGGAATGGATGAAGGCATCGTGAAGACCGCCGCGCAGGGCGTGAGCGTGGGCTGCGGTGTGCGTGTGCTGAGCGGCGAACGCACGGGCTTCGCCTACACCGACGATTTGAGCGCGGAGCGACTGCTGAAAGCGGCACGCACGGCAGCGCTGATCGCCAGTGGGCCGCAGACAACTCGTATTGCGGGATTCCAGCAGACGCACACGCCGCAACTCTATCCAATCGCGGGCTCGTCCGACGCGGAGATCAGCGCGAAGTTGGAACTGATTGCACGCGCCGACCATGCCGCAAGGGCGTTCGATCCGCGCATCGTGCAAGTGAGAGCCGGCTTGAGTGATGAGTTGCGGAGAATTCTCGTCGCTGCCTCGGATGGAACGTTCGCTTCGGACACGCAACCGCTCGCGAGACTCAACGTAGCGGTGATTGCAAAGGACGAACACAACACGGCACGCGGCTCGAGCGGCGGTGGCGGCCGGGTGACACTGGACTTCTTTACTGGCTCGAAAAGCCCGGAGCACTTCGCGGCCGAAGCGGCGCGCACTGCAGTCCTGCAACTTGGCGCTGTCGCCGCGCCGGCGGGTGAGATGGAGGTTGTGCTGGGGCCGGGGTGGCCGGGCGTGCTGCTGCATGAGGCCGTCGGGCATGGGCTGGAGGCCGACTTCAACCGCAAGAAGACGAGCGCGTTTGCGGGACTCATCGGGCAGCAGGTGGCGTCGAGCAAGGTAACAGTGGTCGACAACGGCAGGATGCCGGGGCGGCGCGGATCGCTGAACGTCGACGACGAGGGCAATCCGACGCAGGAGACGGTGCTGATCGAGAACGGCATCCTGCGCGGCTACCTGAGCGACAAGCTGAGCGCGAGGCTGATGAACATGCCGAACACCGGCAGCGGACGGCGCGAGAGCTACCAGGCGATTCCAATGCCGCGCATGACGAACACCTACATGCTTGCGGGCGAGGATGATCCGGGCGACATCATCCGCAGCGTGAAGCGCGGGCTCTATGCGGTGAACTTCGGCGGCGGGCAGGTGGACATCACGAACGGCAAGTTCGTCTTCTCGGCGAGCGAGGCGTATCTGATCGAAGATGGCAAGGTGACCGCGCCGGTGAAGGGTGCGACGCTGATCGGCAACGGGCCGGAGTCGCTGAAGTATGTGTCCATGGTGGGAAATGATCTCGCGCTCGATGAGGGCATCGGCACGTGCGGGAAGAATGGGCAGAGTGTGCCGGTTGGTGTGGGGATGCCGACGGTGAAGCTCGACCGCATGACGGTGGGCGGGACGGCGAGATGAACACGGCACAAACAGAACTCACAGATCTGGCCGCGCAGGCAGTGGAGATGGCTCGGCGGGCGGGTGCGACCGACGCCGAGGCGGTGGCGTTTCAGGGAGATGAGTTCTCGGTGCACGTGCGCATGGGGGAGGTGGACGAGCTGACGGAGTCGGGCTCGCGGGCCATAGGATTGCGGGTGTTCTTCGCGGCCGAGGGCGGGCAGCGCACAGCCAACACGTCCAGCTCGGAGCTGTCGCAGGATGGAATCGCGCGGCTGGTCAGCGGCGCGGTGGAGCTTGCGAAGGTGACGGGCGTGGATCCGTTTGCCGGCCTGCCGGAGCGAGAAGCGTTCGGGTCGCTGGCAGTCGATGAACTGGCGCTGTACTTCGAGGACATCGACAGCGTTCCGCCGCAGGAGCGCATAGAGATTGCGAAGCGTTGCGAGGCGGCGGCGATGGCTGTGGATACGCGCATCCAGAACAGTCGCGGTGCGGCGTTTGACCTGAGTACGTCGCGGCGGGTAATGGTGAACTCGCGTGGATTCGCGGGTGAATATAGACGGAGCTACTGCGGGTTCTCGGCGACGCCGATTGCGCAGGATGCGAGTGGAACGATGCAGACGGGCTCCTGGTACTCGAGCGCACGCACGCCGCGGCTGCTGGAGAGCCCCGAGGAGATTGGGCGTATTGCCGCACAGCGTGCGCTGCGCAAGCTGGGCGCGCGCAGAGTGCCGACGTGTCAGTGCACAGTGGTGTTTCCGCCGGATGTGTCGCGCGGATTGATGGCCAACCTGCTGCACGCGGCGGATGGAGATGCGATCTACCGCAATGCGTCGATGTTTGCGGGCAAGCTGGGCGAGCAGGTCGCGGGCGAGAACATCACCCTCGTGGACGACGGGACGATGGTCTTCGATCATGTGCTGCCGGATGGATCAACTTTGCGCGCCGGGGGGTTCGGAACATCGCCGTTTGATGGAGATGGGCTGGCGACGCGCAGAACTGTCGTGGTTGAACGTGGTGTGTTGAAGGAGTTGCTGCTGAACACCTACACCGGGCGCAAGCTGAATATGAAATCGAATGGGAAGGCGGCGCGGGGACTGGCGGGGGCGCCGGGGATTGGCGGCGGAAACTACTTCCTGGAGCCGGGAGAGCTGACGCAGGAGCAGATTGTGGGGGACGTGAAGCGGGGGCTGTTCGTGCTGAGCACGATGGGGTTTGGGGTGAACCTGGTGACCGGGGACTACTCGCAGGGCGCGAGCGGGTTGTGGATTGAGGATGGCGAACTGACGCATGCAGTGGAGGAGATCACGATTGCGGGGAACCTGAAGGAGATGTTCCGGAACGTCAGCGCGATTGGGAACGATCTTGAATTTCGCGGTGCGGGGGCAGTGCCGACGGTCCGGATTGAAGGGATGACGGTTGCCGGGAGCTGAAACGAGCTTCCACCCCCTCCCCCGGCAAATTTGCGCAAAGTCTAGATGATAAAAGAGATAAGGGTGGACTTGTGTCCAAACAGCCACACAGGTGTGGTGAAAAGTCCTCAGGACCAGCGGGAGGTCTCGAAGGCGGCGCTCCAGGCGGGTTTGGAGGGGGGATCCGGACCGGGGAATGCGATAAGGGGCGGCATCGGAGCGGGAGCGAGGGCCGCAGGAAGGTAGTCGCTGTGGTCGAAGCCCCAGCCGTCGGGAATCTGCCAGTCGGCGTGGACGTTGGAGGGCGGAGTGACGTCGGTTGAAGGGCCTTCGCGGCCGATAGCTTCGTGAATGTACGGGGCGCCGCGGGAGAAGAGGCCGCTGACGAAGTTGCCGGCGGGGAATGCCCACTTGAGGACATTGTCCGAACGCGAGGCGAGGATCGAGATGGTGCCGACGTCCTTTGTGGCGTTTGCGTACTCGCTGCTGAGGCAGGTGTTGTCGATGGCGCCAGCCATGAGGAGCAGGCGGCGCACGGGGCGTTTGAGGCCAGCGACGGTCTGGAGGACGAGGCGCGCGCCGAGAGAGTGGGAGGCGAAGGAGAGCGAGAGCGCCGACGTGAAGTTTTTGTTGAGGAAGACGGCGAGCAGGTTTCCGGCGGCCATGGCGTCGTTGCCTTCGATGGGGTAGTCGACGACGTGAATCCAGCGCGAGTCTCCGGGCCACAGGATGCCGATGGGGACCGCATTGCCGATACCGAGCAGGGTTCCCCATTCGCTGAGCTTCTGCAGTCCGTCCATCTGATTCACATTGAAGCCGTGGGTGATGAGCAGGACATCGCGGCCGCCGATGGTGGCGGCGAGTTCACCGACGGAGTGAACGGTGTTGGTTTGATCGATGACAGTGATGGAGCCGGCGCCGGCGACGACGCCGCCACCGACGGGCAGAGACCGCGTGTTGAGGAAGAACATAGCGGCTTAGCCTTTCAGCTTCCCGATGGTGTCGGAGGCGGTCTGGATGGCGTTGGCGATGTCCTTGGCCATGGGTGCGAGCGGCGTGGCGATGAGGCCGATGATGATGATCTCCCAACGCGGGAGGGTTGTGCCAAGCGCACGGTTGCCGAGCCAGGCGAGGACGATGGCGAAGATGCAGGCGAGAACCTTGCACCAGTTGCGATAGAACTGGTCGGCGCGCCCGTAGGCGCGGTCGATGAGTGCGGAGAGCGCGAGGTCGAAGCGGCCGAAGGCGTCCGCCTCCGGATTGGTCAGGGACTGCATGGCGGCAAGTTTTGCAGCGACGTTCGCGAGCGCGGCGGGGTCGACGTTGGTCTGTGCAGCGAGCGCGGCCGCGGTTGCAGAGTTGAGGTGCAGCTTGATGAAAGATTTGGCGATGGCCTTCTGGCCGCCGGGGTCCATGCCGTTCATCCAGTTGGCGAGAAGCGTGTTGAGGATGTCGTCTGCACCGAGGCCGGAGCCGGCCTGGGCGTTGGGGCCTGACGGGATGGTGCGCGCAATGAGTTGCTTGATGTAGCCGAAGCCGGCGCGGCTGATTCCGCCGGAGAATGCCTTGGTTGAGTCGACGAGACCGGTGGCGGCGGTTCCAAGGGCGCCGACGGCCAGAACGGCCTCGGTAAGGCTGATGGCCATGCGATTCCTCCAGAAGACAGGATTGGCTTTCCAAGTCTCTTCGGGCGGGATGACGGATGCTTCGCCAGTTGGCGAGACGGTACGTCCTTTGTGGAGGCGAGGTCAAGCGGAATTTCACGCCGGGGCGAGCCCGGCAGGACCTGGCGGGCCCACGATCCTGGCTGTGGCAGACGGCCGCCGGTCAGAGAGTGGTGGGTTGGCCAGCGGGAAGCCAGAGCAGACGATGTTCAAGGCCGGCGGCGGCAAAGGTCTGCGCGATCTGCAAGCGGGATTCGGTGAAGTGCTTCCACCCTTCGTAGTGAACGGGAACGATGATGGCGCGCGGCAACGACTTCGCAATGAAAACGGCTTCGTCCGCAGTGAGGGTGATGTTGGTGGGGAGAACGGGAACGTGCGCCGCACCCATGAAGAGGACAGCGAGACGGATTCCTGGGAAGCGTTCGATAACCTTCTCGACTCCTTCGAACAGGATGGTGTCGCCGGAGATGTAGATGGCGTTTTCGGGGTCACTGTTTTTGGTGAGGACGAAGCCGATGACGGGGCCGCGCTCTCCGACCGGCGGACCGTGTTGCGCGGGTGTCGCGGTCAGCGTGAGGATTTCATCACCGGGGGCCGGGAGCTCCAGTTCTTGCCAGGGCTCCAAGCCAATTGCGTTTCCTTGAAGGCGCTGCGCACCTGCGGCAGTGGTGATGACTCTGGCCGCCCTGGGAAGAAGCTCGCGGCCGGCGCGATCGAGATTATCCAGGTGATGATCGTGACTCAGCAGGATTGCATCGATGGGACCGATGGCGGAAGCATCGATGGATGGGCCGGCGATCTTGGTAAGCGTTACAGGGCCGGTGGTGTAGGCGCCGCCCGGCGGATCGAACGTTGGGTCGGTGAGAAAGTGAAGCCCCGCGACGTCGATCAAGAGAGTGGGGCCGCCGATATAGGTCAACCGAAGATCGCTGAATCCGGTCATCCTCAACTCCTTGAGACGTTGGATTGAGACTGCTTTCGAGAAGTTTCACGTAGTTTGGGTCGGCGAGGTAAGCCCGGCAGCTGTTACGGGTGCGCGTGGAGAGATAAGCTTGTCCGAACATGTCCCAACAGGAGAACAGGTCCTCTCTGACGGCGACGCTGCTGTTGTGCGCTTCGGCGCTCTATCTTTATGTGAATCTGTTTGCGTCGTTGCGCGTGCCGTTTTTGATCGGCGGAGACCAGGCCTACTTCTGGCTGCGTGCAATGTGGATGCTCAACGGTGAGCGCATCTATCGGGACTTTCTGCAATTTTCGCAACCCCCGGGACTTGACCTTGTCTTTGTTTCGCTCTTCAAGGTGTTCGGCCTGAAGATGTGGGTTACGAACTTTGTCGTGCTGGTGCTGGGACTTGCTTTCGTGTGGATGGTCTTTTCGATAGCCCGCAGGTTCATGCGGCGTGAGTCTGCGGTGCTTGCAGCAGCTGTGTTTCTTGTGCCGATCTACGGCAAAGCATTGAACGCGACGCATCACTGGTTCGCGGTGCTTGCGGTGCTCGCCGCAGTCCGGGTTTTGCTGGGAGGACTTACCGCGCGGAGGCTGGCCGCCACGGGAGCAATTCTTGGCGTGGGGTCGTATTTCAGTACATACCATGGGCTTGCGGGGCTTCTGGCTTTTTCTGTCTTCCTGTTGTGGCAGGG
>DATNGO010000164.1:0-6255 GCA_035605855.1 Acidobacteriaceae bacterium
GAAAACATCAACGCCGGCAACACCGCATGGAAACAAGCCAAACCCGCCGACGCCATTCCCCGCGGTGCCTGGTGGACTATCTTCAACGACCCCGAACTGAACAAGCTCGAGCCACAGATCGAAACCGCAAACCAAACTCTCACGCAAGCCGACGCCAACCTCACCGCCGCGCGCGCCGAGATCCGCGTCCGCAACGCGGGCCGCTTTCCCACCATCGGCACCACCACCTCCGTCAGCGGCGAGCGCTACTCCGACAACAGACCCTATTTCAACCCCGCCGGCACCAACCACGGCGTAGCTGACATCCAGCTTCCCATCGAAGCCAGTTACGAAGTCGATCTCTGGGGCGCGATTCACCGCAACATCGCCGCCAGCCGCGAGGAATTACAGGCAACCGCCGCCGACCGGCAAAGCGTTCTACTCTCGCTCCAGGCCGAACTCGCTCTCGACTACCTCAACCTCCGCATTGACGACGCGATGCAGAAGCTCCTCAACGACACGGTTGCGCAATACGAGCACGCGCTGCGCATCACCACCGATCGCTACA
Organism: Acidobacteriaceae bacterium; assembly: GCA_035605855.1. Taxonomy (GTDB): domain Bacteria; phylum Acidobacteriota; class Terriglobia; order Terriglobales; family Acidobacteriaceae; genus Granulicella. Next base: position 548 of record DATNGO010000164.1, read on the forward strand.
ACGGCGGCATCGCCGTCAAGAGCGACGTAACGCAGGCGCAGACACAGCTCGACGCCGCACGCGTCGAAGCCTCCGACATTGGCATCGAGCGTGCACAATACGAGCACGCAATCGCCAACCTTATCGGCCAACCGTCCGCCTCGCTCACCATCCCCTACTCGCCGCTGCCCATCGACACGCTACCGCCCATCGTCCCTGCGGGCATCCCAACCTCTCTGCTCGAGCGCCGTCCGGACATTGCCGCCGCAGAGCGCCGCGCCGCCGAAGGCAACGAGGCGATCGGCATCGCACAATCCGCCTTTTACCCCTCGCTCAACTTCAACGCGGCTGCCGGCCTCGAAAGCACTGCCATCACATCGCTCTTCAATCCCTCCAGCGTTGTCTATGCCCTCGGCCCCCTCATCGGCGAAACCTTCTTCGAGGGCGGCCGTCGCCGTGGCGTCAAGGAAGAGTCCGTCGCACTCTTCGATCGCGACTCCGCCAACTACAAGCAGACCGTCCTCACTGCCTTCCAGCAGGTGGAAGACAACCTCGTAGCCCTGCGCATCCTTCAGCAGGAGGCTGCGCAGCAACGCTCCGCCACCGCGTCTGCTCAGGAGTCCGAGCGCATCTTCAACAACCGCTACGTCGGCGGCATCGACACCTACCTGCAGGTCATCACCGCGCAAACCACCGCACTCAATAATGAGCGCAACGACATTGACATCCTCCGCCGCCGCATGGATGCTACCGTCCTGCTCGTCAAAGTACTCGGCGGCGGCTGGGACCGCTCACAACTCCCATCGTCGTAAGAGCGGAACACACCTGATGTCGCAGCGCGTGCTACTCTCACAGCGAATGCCGCGACCCCGCCTCACCCGTCGCAACTTCCTCGCGCTCTCTGGCGCCACACTCGTCACGCGCTCTCTTCCCGCGCAAAATCCCACCGCGCGCATCAACGTCGCTGATGCCGAGCGCCCCCGCATCCTCGCTGAAGCTCCACGCGCACTTGCCGCAGCTATCACCACCATCACCGCCACGACCGAGCCTCACACGCCACCTAACACCTTCGTCTCAGAAGTCGAACCCGAACGCGGCGTCTCCGACCCGCACACAAGCAACAAGCTCTTTCGCGCGCATGCCGTCGCCCTTCGCAACACCTCAGTCGACGTCGCCTGCCTCTCCGCCGCCTACATCCTCACCCGCGACGAGCAATACGCTCGCCGCGCCGGCGCGCATCTCCGCGCCTGGTTCGTCACAGAGAACACACGCATGCTCCCCACCGGAGATCTCGCCGGACGGGAGTACGGCTCCGAAACCGGAACACCCAACGGCATCAACGATCTCGCCCCACTCGCCGAGCTCATCCGCTCCACCAGCTTCCTCGTCGACTCGCAGGCGCTCGCCGAAGACGAGCTCGACACTATGAACCAGTGGTTCCTCGACTTCGCCTCCTGGCTCGACACCAACCGCACCGCGAAACTCGCCCGCGACACTAAGGATCATCGCGCCTCCGCCTGGCTGCTCATTCGCTCCGCCATCGCGCGCGCCACGCGCAAAGATCAGGACATCGATGCCTGCCGCAAACGCTTCCGCGCTCCCACACTGCGCAACCAGGTCAATGAAGTCGGCGTCTTCCCGCAGGAGGTCGCCACACCCAACCCCTACCGCAACACACTCCTCAACTTCGATCTCCTCGCCGGCGCCTGCCAGCTCCTCGCCTCACCCTTCGATCTCCTCTGGGATTACGAACTTCAGGACGGCCCCGGCATGCGCTCTGTTGCCGCGCATCTCTATCCCGTCATCGCGCACCCAGAAAAGTGGGGCTACATGGCCGACGCCGATCACTTCACCGAGCTTCCCGGCCCGCGCCCCGCGCTCCTCTTCGCCGGCCGCGCCTACAACCGCCCCGAATACGTCGATCTCTGGCGCAAACTCGACTCACAACCCGTTCCCGCCAATCTCGCCGAAGCCTTCCCCATCCGTCAGCCGCTCCTCTGGACCGAGCGCGCCGCCCACGGCTTATGAGCAAGCCAGTTGTAAGTTCTAAGTTGTAAGTCCCAAACGCCAACGTAGAACTTACAACTTACACCTGCCCTCTTAACTACTTGCCTTCCGGAACTCCCGAACGATCTCCAGATACTTCTTCGCGCTTTCCGTAATCTTCTCCGGCTTGCCCTCAGCCATCGCCTTCGTATCAACCAGGTCCGCACCCACGCCCAGCGCAAACGACCCAGCCTCCAGAAACTCCTTCGCCGTCGCCAGCGACACACCGCCCGTCGGAATCATCTCCACCTGCGGCAGCGGAGCCTTCAGCGACTTCAGATACTTCGCTCCGCCCAGCGCGCTCGCCGGGAACACCTTGATCACGTCCGCGCCCGCCTGCCACGCGGTCACAACCTCAGTCGGCGTCAGCGCGCCCGGCAGCACCGGAATTGAATATCGGTGACACATCTCAATCGTCTTGAGATTCAGCGCCGGGCTCACCACAAACTGCGCGCCCTCCAGCATGCACATGCGCGCCGTCTCCGCATCCAACACCGTGCCCGCGCCGATCAGGATGTCCGGCCGATCCTTCGTCAGCCGCGACATCACACGAATCGCGCCCGGCACCGTCATCGTGATCTCCAACACCGTCACGCCGCCCGCAGCAATCGCCGACGCAATCCCCAGCGCCTGCTCCTCGCTCTCGGCGCGCAATACCGGCACCAGCCCAATCTCCCGCAGCTTCGCAACAATCTCTTCCTTACGCATCTCTCAACTCCGTCTTCCTAATCCCTAATCCCTGTTCCCTGTTCCCTGTTCCCTGCCTTATCGCTGCACTCTAGCGCCGCCGCCCTTCATCAGCCGCTGCACCTCATCGAACGTCGCCATCGTCGTATCGCCCGGCGTCGTCATCGCCAGCGCACCATGCGCGCATCCGCAGTTCACCGCCCAGTCCGCGCCCTTCCCGTTCAGGAACCCATAAATCAACCCCGACGCAAACGAGTCACCACCACCCACCCGATCCCATATCTCCAGATTCGGCATTGGCCTCGCCTCATGGAACGCGCCTTCGTAATAGCAGATCGCGCCCCAGTCGTTGATGCTCGCCGTCTTCGCATGCCGCAGCGTCGTGCCCACCGCCTTGAAGTTCGGATACTCCGCCACTGCCTTCTCGATCATCTTGCGAAAACTCGCACTCTCAAGCTCCGCAAGCGTGTCGCCGACACCCTCAATTTCAAACCCCAGCGCCGCCGTAAAGTCTTCTTCATTGCCGATCATCACATCGACGAACTTCGCCAGCTCGCGGTTCACCTCAGTCGACTTCGCCTTGCCGCCAATCGACTTCCACAGCGAATCGCGATAATTCAGGTCGTAGCTGATCATCGTGCCATGCCTGCGTGCTGCGGCCATCGCCTCGCGCGCCACCTCGGGCGTCGTCTCGCTCAGCGCGCAGAAGATGCCGCCCGTGTGAAACCACCGGGCACCCTCCCTACCGAAAATCTGATCCCAGTCGATGTCCCCCGGCTTCAGCTGGCTCACCGCCGTATTCCCGCGGTCTGAGCAGCCCAGCGCCGCGCGAACTCCAAACCCACGCTCCGTAAAGTTCAGTCCGTTGCGAACCGTTCGCCCCACGCCGTCATACTTCACCCACTTCACGTGCGATTGATCGACACCGCCCTGCAGCATCAAATCCTCGACCAGCCGCCCCACGGGATTGTCCGCGAGCGAGGTCACAATCGCGGTCTTCATCCCGAAGCACCGCCGCAGTCCGCGTGCGACGTTGTACTCGCCGCCGCCCTCCCACACATCGAAGCGCCGCGTCGTCGCCACGCGCACATTGCCGGGATCGAGCCGCAGCATCACCTCGCCCAGGCTGACCAGATCCCACTTACACTCTTCCTTCGGCCGTAACGTCAGGCTCTTCGACTCGGTCTTCTTCGCACTCATGCGCCGCACTCCGCGTATTTAAGTTGAAACTGCATTTGAAATTGCAACGCTGTCTATTCTGCAACCTCGGCCGCACCGCTGTCTCGCACACGGTTACCGGACTGCTGCCAATCCTTGCCCATCGCGTTGTTTTGAAAGGGACAGGTTTTAGCCCGTCCGTTGAAGCTCCCAAAAATGAAAAACCAGGGGCTTTCAGCCCCTGGTTTCATCACACCTCTCGTTAGTCGATCGAGATCTTCCGCAGCAGCCGGAAATCGCTCAGCATCTTGCCCGTACCCAGGACCACACTGGCCAGCGGATCGTCTGCAATCGAGACTGGCAGCCCGGTCTCCTCACGAATGCGCTTGTCGAGATTCTTGATCAGCGCTCCGCCGCCCGTCAGCACAATTCCGCGGTCCGAGATATCCGCCGACAGCTCCGGGGGAGTCCTCTCCAGCGCCACGCGAATTGCATTCATGATGGTGGCAATCGACTCGCTCAGCGCCTCGCGAATCTCCGAGTCCTCAATCGTGATCGTCTTCGGCACGCCCTCAATCAGGTTGCGTCCCTTGATCTCCATCGTCAGTGGCTTGTCCAGCGGATACGCCGAGCCCAGCTCCATCTTGATCTGTTCCGCCGTGCGCTCGCCCACCAGCAGGTTGTACTTGCGCTTCAGGTACGTCATCACGGCCTCGTCCATCTGGTTCCCGGCCATGCGCACACTGCGCGAGTACACAATGCCTGCCAGCGAGATAACCGCAATGTCCGTCGTGCCGCCGCCAATGTCGACGACCATGTTGCCACCCGGCTCCGTAATCGGCAAGCCGGCTCCAATCGCCGCCACCATCGCTTGTTCCACCAGGTGCACTTCACTGGCTTTAGCCCGGTACGCCGAATCCATGACCGCGCGCTTTTCCACCTGCGTAATCTCGCTCGGCACGCCGATCACGATGCGCGGATGAACCATCATCTTGCGGCCATGGGCCTTCTGGATGAAGTAGTTCAGCATCTTTTCCGTTTGCTTGAAGTCGGCAATCACGCCATCCTTCATCGGCTTGATGGCGATGATGTTGCCCGGCGTGCGCCCGAGCATATCCTTCGCCTCCTTGCCCACCGCCTCCACCTCGTTCGTGACGCGATTCACGGCGATGATCGAAGGCTCATTGACGATGATGCCCTTACCCGCCGCATACACCAGCGTGTTGGCTGTGCCGAGATCGATCGCCAGATCGCTCGAGAAGAGCGAGAAGATCGACCGCATATTGCTCACGCGCGAGCTCCGCGACGAGTAGTTTTTTGAAGACATGAACCTGATTAATCCTGACCGGACAGTGTTTGTCACCCCTATTGTACCGGGCGGAATCTAGCGCTGCACATGCACCTTGGTTGCAGCATCCCCTACAACACTGCCCTGATCCGGGTCCCCAGTGAGCTCGCTCGCTGGGGGAGGGCGACTCCCCCATCGGTCACCCGCCCGCCTGCCCGTCGCGCGAACCCGCCCGTTTGGGTACGATACTCAGGCGAGGTCTTCAGCAAATGATTATCGGTGTCCCAAAAGAGCTTAAAGATCACGAAACCCGCGTCGGCATTACTCCAGCCGGAGCCAAGGCCCTCACCGAAGCCGGCCATCAGGTGCTCATCGAGCACAACGCCGGCCATCTCTCCAGCTTCCCCGACGACGACTACCAGACCGTCGGCGCCGAAATCGTCGGCCACGCCACCGACCTCTGGCGCGCCTCCGAGATGATCGTCAAGGTCAAGGAGCCCATCGAGAAGGAGTACCACAACTTCCGCGACGGCCTCGTCCTCTTCACCTA
>DATNGO010000165.1:0-24065 GCA_035605855.1 Acidobacteriaceae bacterium
AGCTCGCGGTGTTTGAGAAGGTCGCAATGCCGCACTGCTTCAACGCAATGGACGGCTGCGATCCGGAAACGTCGTACTACCGCGGACCGGGATGGTACCGCACGTGGATTCAACCGAAGAATCCGTACGCGGATGGACGCATACTGCTGCACTTCCGGGGCGCAGGGCAGGTGACGACGGTCTATCTCGGAACCGAAAAACTGATCGAGCACAAGGGTGGGTATGACGAGTTCGTGGTGGACCTCACGGACGCGCTGGCGAAGGCGTCCGCGGACAAGCGCGGTGTGCCACTCGCTGTACTGTGTGACAACTCGCGGCGCATGGATACGATTCCGTCCGACTTCTCGGACTTCTCGCTCTATGGCGGAATGTATCGCCACGTGGAGCTGATGTATGCGCCGGCGGTTGCGATCGAGTCGCTGCACATTACCGTCACGGGCGCTGAGAATTCGAGGACAGAGGCGCAGGTCTCGCTGCGTCTCTATGCGCCGGGACGTGCGTCTGCGCAAGGAAGCGCGCTGGTAAGAATTGCAGACCCGAATGGCAAGGTCGTGCATGAGTCGACGCATGCGGTGCAGAGTTCAGGTGGCGAGATCGAGTTAGTGAGTGTGGGGCTTCCCGGTGCGATGCTGTGGTCGCCTGCTCATCCGCATCTCTACACCTGCAGCGTGACGCTGAGCGCTGACGGCGCGAGCAGCACGGCGAGCGAACGATTTGGTGTGCGGCACTTCGAGTTCGTGGAGCACGGGCCGTTCAAGCTGAACGGCGAACGGCTACTGTTGCGTGGAACGCATCGCCATGAGGATCACGCAGGATACGCTGCGGCGATTCCCGATGACGTCACGCGCAAAGAGTTCCAGATGATTAAGGAGATGGGCGCGAACTTCATCCGGCTCGCACACTATCAGCAGTCGCAGCTGGTGCTCGATCTTTGCGATGAGCTTGGGCTGCTCGTCTGGGAGGAGTTGCCGTGGTGCCGCGGCGGCATCGGCGATTCGGCCTGGCAGCAGATGGCGAAGGACAAGCTGACCACGATGATCGATCAGCATCGCAATCATCCGAGCATCATTCTGTGGAGCCTTGGCAACGAGGACGACTGGCCGACAGAGTATCCGTCGGTCGACAAGGATGCGATTCGCGCCTTCATGACGGAGCTGCGCGATATGGCGCACAAGCAGGACCCGACGCGGCTGACGTCGTTCCGCCGTTGCGACTTCGCGCGCGATATTCCGGATGTGTACTCGCCGTCGATCTGGGCTGGGTGGTATCGCGGGCTGTACACGGAGTATGAGGCGGAGCTGAAGAAGCAGGCTGCGCTGGTGCCGCGGTTCATCCACATGGAGTGGGGTGCGGACAGCCACGCGCGCCGCCACAGCGAGACACCGGACAAGGTGAATGCCGAAGTAAAGGCGGGCACTGGCGCGGACGAGCGCGGGCTCGACTATCTGCCGACCGGCGGGATTCCGCGCGTGTCGGTCGACGGCGACTGGAGCGAGACCTACGCGTGCAATCTCTTCGACTGGCACCTCAAGGTGCAGGAATCGCAGGAGTGGCTGACGGGCGCGGCGCAGTGGATCTTCAAGGACTTCACAACGCCGTTGCGCGCGGAGAATCCTGTCCCGCGAATCAATCAGAAGGGCGTGGCCGGGCGCGACCTCGAGAAGAAGGAATCGTACTTCGTCTTCCAGTCGTACTGGGCGGAAGAGCCGATGGTGCACATCTACGGGCATACGTGGCCGGTGCGCTGGGGCAGGGACGGCGAACAGAAGATGGTGAAGGTGTACTCGAACTGCGAGGAGGTCGAGCTCTTTCTCGGTAACAAATCGCTGGGAGTGAAGCGGCGAAACTCGCAGGACTTCCCTGCTGCCGGACTGCGATGGACGACGCCGTTCCCGATGGGCAAGATCTCGCTGCGCGCGGTTGGAAAGCGCGGCGGCAAGACAGTCAGGGATGAGATCAGCTTCGAGTACGAGACGAGGCGGTGGGGACCGCCCGCACGGTTTGAGCTGAAGGAGCTCTCGCGCAAGGAAAACGATGTGACGGTGGAGGCGTTGCTGGTAGATGCGAACGGCGTGCCGTGTCTGGATTCGAGGAATGTGGTGCGGTTCAGCGTTGCCGGCGATGCACAGATGCTCGACAATCTCGGGACGGTGGGCGGATCACGAGTGGTGCAGCTGGCGAACGGCCGCGCCTGGATGACCTTCCGGGCTGAATCCAGAACGCAGGGCGAGTGTGTCGCGGGCATCAGCGCCGACGGAGTCCCGCCGGCGTTCCTGACGCTGAAGAGCTAGTACAAGCGGCGGGCGATCACCTTCGCGGGCCGCGGACGGCGATAGGCGAGAGTGCAGATGGCGAGCAAAGAGGTGGCGAGCAGCATCCACGACGAAGGCTCTGGCGCGAGTCCGGTACCGTTCGGCGGCGGCGTTACCGAGTGCCCCGGCGGCGGCGGCGGTGGCAAGCCACCGAAGAGCGTTGGGTACTGCGGAGAGTAGATCGGTGGGCTCACCAAACTCATCGAAGGCTGATCCGGAACGATGTTCTGTGGCGGCTGGTTCATCGCAACGACGGGAGGCGAGTCCGGCGGCGGCAGTTCCACGCCCGAAGCGAAGTTGAAGGTGTTCAGTTCAAGGGGCGGGAGATCGCCGTCGACGGGCTTCTGGACCATGGGAACAGCGCAGGCGAAGTCGAGCTGCGCCAGGACTTCCCTGGGTGACTTCTTCGGATGCCAGTTGGGATGGGCTTTATCCCATACGGCCCAGCGCGCAGCGGTGGCCGCGCTTACCTTATGGTGGCGCACCTTCGTGATGAAGCGGACGCACTCAGTGGACGCATGGACGCCTACCACTCCGAGGCTGATAGCCACCGCCGTCAGGAGAAGCACAAGCGGTACGCGGACGATAGGTTTCATAGACAGATGCCCTTTCCCCGACTGCATCACTTTTGTTGCACACCAAAGCGATGCAGACCTGACCCAAGTTCTGGTTTTGGGCTTCTGGGATATGTCCAGAATACCCGAAACCGTTGTTACAAACGCCGGCCCGGCCCCAGGTTGGAGGCGGAATCGGTCCGAGGCGGAAGTTCGTCGCTTATGGGAGAATGCGATGGATTCGGAAGATTATCCGTATCCACCTCATTCAGTTTGTAAAGCAGAGAGCGATAACTCATCTGGAGCCACTTGGCAGTCTTCTGCCGGTTCCAGTTATTGGTGCGCAGCACCTTGAGAATGATCTGGCGCTCCAGATCGAGCGTGGCCTTCTTGGTGATGCGCTTGAGCGAGAGCGGCTGGCTGAGATCAATATCCGCCACGATGCTGTCGCTGGAAAGCGATTGCGGCATCAGCTCTGCCGCAAGGAGTTCCTCATCGCCGATGAGCACGTAGCTGCGGACGAGGTTGGCCAGCTGGCGGATGTTGCCCGGCCAGTGGTAACGCTCCATAAGCTGCACCGTGGAGCGCGAAATGGGTTTGGGCGAGAGGTGGAAGACCCTGGCATTCTGATCGGTGAAATACCTGACCAGCGGATCAATGTCCTCGCGGCGATGGCGGAGCGGCGGCAGATTGATCGTTACCGCATTGATGCGATAGAGAAGGTCGAGCCGGAAGCTGCCCTCCTCGACCTGCACCCGAAGGTCGCGGTTGGCGCAGGATACGAGGCGGGTCTCGATGGTGCGTGTGGCGTGGCCGCCGACCCGGACGAAGCTGCCATCCTGGAGCACCTGCAGAAGCTTGGACTGGGCCGAGAGGTCGAGGCTGCCAACCTCGTCGAGAAACAGGGTGCCCTGGTGCGCCTCCTCAACCCGGCCGCGCTTGGTGGAGTGCGCCCCGGTAAAGGCGCCCTTCTCGTAACCGAAAAGCTCGGTCTCGATCAGGCTTTCCGGAATGGCCGGACAGCTCACCTTAACCAGCGATCCCTTGGTGCGGCCGGAGAAGATGTGCAGGAAGCGTGCGCACACCTCCTTGCCGGTACCGCTCTCTCCCTGCAGGAGGACGGGAACCCCGGTATCTGCCACGCTTTCCAGCTTCTGCCGAATACCCCGCATGGCTGGCGTTCGCCCAAAGGCAATCTCCAGCGGAGGCAAATCGTAGAATTCAGCGAAGTCCATGATCGGTCCAGTCATCCAGTCGCTATAGGGTGTAGCAAGTTCGGGGCCATTTCCACTGTTTATTGCGAAGCAAGCAAAGAGTTGCCCGGAAACCGAATTTCAGCGGGCTTTTACTGTTAATTCTTTGGGCACGGCGAGAACTATAGTAGGCGCGGTGTGTGACTTTTTTTGCCTACAAAAGTGCAAAGTTCTTCCCTTTCTGATGAAGTCCGGCTACACTTGAGTCCTTCTCAGGGCCGTTTTGGGGAATCTCCTAAATCGCTGTGGCTCTGTGGTTAGTGCGGGTTTTTGGTGCTCGTGTCGTAACGAGTACGCTGTTGCAAATGCGGACTGAACCGCCGGAGTTGTTGGTATGTCCTCGTCTGTTGCCACCCCGGAGTTATCCCGGACGGCCATCACGGCCCGATCGCGCCTTTATGCGCTGGACGCGAACCTCGCAGTGCTCGATTACCTGCGCAGAACACTGGAACCCCGCTATAACCTCAAGGTCTTTGCCGAGGAGCAGGCGCTTCTCGACTGCCTGAACAACAGCGAGGCTCCGGAGCTGATCCTGCTGGAATGGGAGAGCATGGAGAAGTCGCTGGCGGTGCTGTCGCATATTCGGGCTGGCCTGCCGGATGTGCCGATCGTCATGCTCTCGTGCACGGCCGAGGTGAAGGACTTCGAGGTGGTCACGCGGATCGGCGCGCGGGGGATCGTGCTGAAGCCGTTCATGGACGGCAATCTGGAGACTGCGATCGAGGAGCACCTGGCCGAGGCTCAGAAGGTGATTCCGGCCGAGCCCCAGGAGATTCCGCTGGATGAGACCCACTCCTTTGTGCGTTCGAGCAAGCGGATGTGCGAGTTGCAGGCGCAGGCGGCCCTGGTGGCCAAGAGCGACATTCCGGTGCTGATCCTGGGCGAAAGCGGAACGGGCAAGGAGATCCTGGCGCTCTACACGCACAAGATGTCGAACCGTGCGCACCGCATGTTCCTGAAGGTGAACTGCGCGGCGATGCCGGCGGACCTGCTGGAAAGCGAGCTTTTCGGCTATGAGCAGGGCGCGTTTACCGGTGCGGTGAAGACCAAGCCCGGCAAGTTCGAGGTTTGCACCGGAGGCACGATCTTCCTGGATGAGATCGGCGAGATGCCGGCGATTCTGCAGGCCAAGCTGCTGCAGGTGTTGCAGGACGGAACCTTTTCACGGCTGGGCAGCCGGTCGCCGATGCGCGTTGACGTCCGGGTGATCGCGGCGACCAACATCAACATGAAAGAGGCGATCGCGCGCAAGGCATTCCGCGAGGATCTTTACTACCGCCTGAACGGTTTTTCGCTGTCGATTCCGCCGCTGTGCGAGCGGCGCGAGGAGATTCCTCTGCTGGCCTCCTACTTCATGCGCAAGGTGGCGAAGAAGTACGGACGCAATTCGCTGCCGCTTTCGAACCAGCTGCTGGATGCGTTTTCGAGATATTTGTGGCCGGGCAATCTGCGCGAGATGGAGAACGTGATCAACCGCTACTTCATCCTGGGTGATGAGCGGCCGATCCTCGCGGAGATGAATCCGTATACGCCGTTCCGCGGCGAAGGAAGTGGCTTTGGCGACTCCGCCGATGGAGCGGGCCTGAAGCAGATTGTGCGCAACCTGAAAGGTGAGGCCGAGGCCACGGCCATCGCGCAGATGCTCGAGAACAAGGGATGGAATCGCAAGGCTGCCGCGAGCGAGTTACAGATCAGTTACAAGGCGCTGCTATACAAAATCAAGCAGTACGACCTCACCCCAAAGCGGGCTTGAAAGACCTTCAAATCATGTACGATCCAGGTTCGCATTACCGGGTCGTCGTTCAGGGGAGCGACGGCGCAATCAAGGGCTATGCCGAAAAGGCGCAGTGGGCCACCGCGAACGGCTGCCTCTCCGCAGAGGACCAGAAGAGGGAGAGCATCCGGCTGACGCGGCTGGACTCCGGCAGCACCGAGGATGTGCCGCTGGAGAAGGTAAAGGCCGTGTTCTTTGTCCACGACTTCGCCGGTGAGGTGGAGCGGCGCGATCTGCGCTTCCACGATCATCTGCCTGCAACCCAGTGCCTGTGGGTGCGCGTGCGCTTCGATGACGGCGAGACGATCGAGGGGCTGATTAACAACACGCAGGACTTCGTTCTGGGCACCGGTTTCCTGATGGCGCCCGCGGACACGTTAGGCAATAACTGGCTGATCTATGTGCCCAAGAGCAAGCTGATGGGCTTTGAGGTGCTCGGGCTGCGGCCGAAGACCAAGAGCCTGTCGATGCTCGACGAGCATGCGTGAAGCAGTGAATAGTTGTAAGTTGTGAGTTGTAAGTTGTAAGTCACTGCAGTGAATAGTTCCAAGTTGTAAGTCACTAGCAACTTAGAACTTGGAACTTAGAACTTCCTGCCCTTTGCGGTGCTCCGACAGATACCACGCGACCGTCTTCTCCAGGCCCTGCTGGAAGTCGGCCCTGGGAACATAGCCGAGCTCTTTCTGCGCGCGCTCGATGCTGGCGAGCGAGTGCTTCACGTCACCCACGCGCTCGGGGCCGTAGAGCGGCGGCGGCTTGAATCCGAGCGCGGCAGCGATGCCCTCGTAGACCTCATTCAGCGTGCGGCTCTTCCCTGTCCCCACATTGAAGACGCGGCCCGAAGCAACAGCGCTGGGCGCCTGGCAGGCGAGCAGGTTGGCGTTCACCGCATTGTCGACGAAGGTGAAGTCGCGGCTGGTGAGGCCGTCGCCGAAGATGGTGGGCGTCGTGCCCTCCATCATCTTGAAGATGAACTGTGCGATGACGCCGGAATAAGGCGAGTCAGCGGCCTGATGCGGGCCAAAGATGTTGAAGTAGCGCAGGCAGACGCCTTCGAGCCCATAGGAGTGATAGAAGGACTGGATGTAATACTCGCAGGTGAGCTTCTGCACGGCGTAGGGTGAGAGCGGGCTGGGCAGCATCTCCTCATGCTTGGGCTGGGTCGGCTGGTCGCCGTAAGCGGAGGACGACGCAGCGTAGACGATGCGGCGAACACCGGCGTCACGCGCCGCCATGAGCAGATTGAGCGTGCCGTTGACGTTGGAGTCGTGCGATCCCAGCGGGTCCTTCACGGAGCGGGGAACGGAAGCGACGGCGCCCTGATGCAGCACAAACTCGACACCCTTGCAGGCGGCGCGCAAGCCCTCAGCGTCGCGCAGGTCGGTCTTCTCGAACTTAATCGCGGAACGGATGTCGTCGAGGTTCTCCAGACTGCCCGTAGAGAGATTGTCGATTCCTGAGACATCGTGTCCCTCCTCGACCAGCCGGTGCGCGAGGGTCGACCCGATGAATCCGGCGATGCCGGTGATGAGATACCGTGCCATTCCTACCTCTGCTCTGCGAGCTCTTCCTGATTTCTATGGTACCGAGAGTTCTGTGGATTGTTTGAGAAATCAGATGCTGTCTTTTGATGTTCTGTCGTTGACCCCGGGCTGCCAATGATGCTTTCGGGTGAATCTAACGCTCAAGTCGGGGTGGGAGCATTCCACGACAGTTTTAACGTAGCGTTTGTACGAGATGAAATAATTGGAGAACTATGCCGATCACGAAGGAAGCATCTTTTGCCGAGACAGTTGAGCAGCGCCTCGGGAGCTTGAAGAATCGCACCGCGAACGTCGGAGTTATCGGGTTGGGCTATGTCGGCCTGCCGCTGTCGCTTCTGTTCGCAGAGGCCGGATTCGCAGTCACCGGATTCGATATCGACGAAAGAAAAGTCACGGACCTCGAAGCCGGCCGGTCCTATATCTTTCGGATCACTGAGCAAGAGATTCAGAGCGCGCGCAAACAAAGGTTTCGCGCGACGGGCGATTTCTCGAAGCTCTCGTCGATGGACGCGATCATCATGTGCGTTCCCACGCCGCTGACCGGGCATCGCGAGCCGGACCTGAGCTTCATCGAGAACACCGCACGCGCCGTCGCACCGTGGCTGCGCGAGGGGCAGCTGGTTGTGCTGGAGAGCACGACCTACCCGGGAACGACCGAAGAGCTGCTGATTCCGATTCTCGAGAAGGAAAACAAGCACGGCCTGAAGGTGAAGACTGCGGAGAACGGCAACGACGATGGGTTGTTTTATGTTGCATTCTCGCCGGAGCGCGAGGACCCGGGCAACACGCAGGTGGCCCGTCGCGATATACCGAAGGTTGTGGGAGGGCACGAGCCGACCGCTACCGAGCTCGCCGCAACGCTATATGAGGGTATTTTCAAGCGTGCAGTGCGTGTCTCATCGACGCGCGTGGCGGAGATGTCCAAGCTGCTGGAGAACATCTACCGCTGCGTGAACATCGCGCTGGTGAATGAGCTGAAGGTGCTCGCCATGAAGATGGGCGTCGACATCTGGGAGGTCATTGACGCGGCGTCGACGAAACCGTTTGGATTTCATCCGTTCTATCCGGGGCCGGGGCTCGGCGGCCACTGCATCCCCATCGACCCTTTCTATCTGAGCTGGAAGGCGAAGGAGTACGACTTCAACACACGCTTCATCGAGCTCGCCGGCGAGGTGAACGAGAGGATGCCGGAGTTTGTTGTCGAGAACGTGGCGAAGGCACTGAACCATCAGCGCAAGCCGATCAATGGATCGAAGATCATCATGCTCGGCATGGCGTACAAGAAGGACATCGACGATCTGCGCGAGTCGCCTTCGCTTACTGTGATCGAGCTGCTGCGAGAACAGGGCGCCGAGGTGGTCTACAACGATCCATACTTCCCGACCGTGGGGCGCGGGCGCCACTACAACCTGAATATGACGTGCACGCCGTTGACGCATCTGGGCGATTACGACTGCGTGCTGATCATGACCGACCACACCGACTACAACTACAAGGACATCGTTCGTCAATCGCAGCTGGTTGTGGATTCGCGTAACGCGACGAAGGGGATTCAGTCGGAGAAGATCTTCCGCTGCTAAAACGCGCGGGCCGCGGAACTGCCGCAGAGGATCGCGGTTGCTCGCGGCCTACCGTGTGACTGCTGTAAAGTCTCCCGCCGGCGCGCGCGTTGGCTTTGCCAGCACGATCTTGCGCAGCTGCAGGAACGGGTGCTCGACGAGGCAGAAGGTAACCAGTGCGACCGCGGCTGAAATCGTCGCCAACACCACGACGCCAAGCAGATTCGCAAACAGGTGCGAACGTGAGAGTCCGAGGTGCGGGAGTATCCGCCCGACGACCCAGGGCGCAATGTACTCGTGATTGAGATACATGCCGAACGAGAGCCGCGAAATCCAGTAGAAGAGCCGCGAGTCAAAGACAGCGACCTTGCGCTGCACGCCGAGCCAGACGAACGAACCGAAGAAGAGTGCCAGTCCGGTAAAGTCGAAGATCTCCTTCTGTAGAACGTGCAGCGCTACGAGCGCGAACGTTCCGAAGAGCACGAGCAGCCATGGATTGGCGACCTTCGACTGCGGCCGGGCGCGCGTCTCCCAGAGGTTCGCGACGATCAGACCGATGATCAATCCATCGCAGTGAGTGATGGAACGGTAGTAGATCGGTGAGAAGAGCTGCGCATCGTGAGTGAAGAAGTGACCGGTGCCGTGGATCCAGATGGCTGCGCGAAGCAGCGGCACGAGGCAGAGCAGCGCCCACAGCCACGGCCTGCAGCGCTCCACCGCGCGCAGATGACGCGCGAAGAAGTAGATGGCCAGCGGAGTGACAATGTAAAACTGCTCTTCCGTGCAGAGCGACCAGCTGCCTTCGACAATGCCGTGGTTCACATAGTTGGTGAGAAAGACGAGGTCTGACCAACCGTAGGTCTTCGGCGCCGTGCCCAGAATGAGGGCGACGGACAAGACCGCGACAAAGAAGAAGTAATAGAGCGGCCAGATTCTGAAGCCGCGACGAAGCATGAAGCGGCCAACATCCACGGTGCCTCGACGCATCTGCTCCTTCCATAGCTGCCCACCGATGAAGAAGCCGCTGAGGACAAAGAAAAGGTCGACGCCGATCCAACCGTTGGCGACAAATGGCAACCTGGAGTAGACGGTCGATCCATATCTGGTCGCGAAGTCATAGCTGAGATGGCCGCTGACGACGAGCAGAATTGCGATGGAACGCAGGCCGTCGAGGAATGGAATCTGACCGGCGGGAGGATGCATCAGCTCGGTAAGCGAGCCCGCGAACAGATTCGGAATGGAGACGCTGCGTGCCCGTTCACTCATGGGAATCCGAACTTCCTGATCATTCTATGGGTAGATGCCGCGTCTTCCATGCAACTTCAGAATTTCGACAAAAGCGAGACCGAATGGCACTGCAGGACTGAAGGGCAGATGCGGCCGAAGTTAATGCCGCGTCCCCAGCGTGTCGCGTGCCGACGTGACGGATGCGAAGATATCGAGCAGTTCCCGCGCGACGGTGCTCCAGCTCCGGCTCCAGTGAGCGGAGATGGATGCCGCGTCCCATTCGGCAGAGAGCACGGCATCGAGTGCCTGCGCCAGTGCGGTTGGATCACGTGGTGGAATCAGACGGCCGCAGGCGTCGCTCATGATCTCCGGGATGCCACCGACGCGGGTCGCAACGACCGGCTTTCCGCATGCGAGGGCCTCGAGCACAACGTTGGGGCAGCCTTCCATATAACTTGGCAGCGTGACGAGGCTCGCAGCCGCCATCCAGACCGCGACGTCGTCAGGCTGACACGGTGGAAGCGCGTGGATGTAGCCGGTGGCGCCCGCGCTCTCGATGGCCTGCAAGATCTGCGGCCGGTCCGGGCCCTCACCAACCATGTAGACCTGCAGATTTGGGCGCGTCGTATGCAGCTTCGCTGAAGCTTCGACGAGTTCGCGCAGTCCCTTTCGCAAATCCATGCGACCGATGTAGAGCACGATCTCTGCGTCAGGATCGAGGTTGAGTTGCCGCCTCGCCTCGGCGCGATCGCGCACGTGGAAGATAGAAAGATCGCATCCGTTCACGACGGCGCGTGAGGTCTCGGGTTTTGCGCCCATCGTGAGAGCCTTCTGGCGCAGGTCCTCACTGACCGTCACGAGAAAGTCGGCGCCTTTGAGAACTTTGCGCGTGTACAGCGCGGAAAGGCGATCACCGATGCTGTGAATGTCGGAGCCAATGCCCATCGCAACGAGCGGCACGCCCAGCTTCTTCGCGATCTGCAACGCAGCGTAAGAATCCGGGTAAAGGAAGATGCTGAAGATGAGATCCGGACGGAAGGCCCGCACGTGCGGCAGCAGAGCGCGTGCGGCCAGGGCGCCATTGAATGGACGGGAAAGCAGCGGAAGTGCCGGATAGTCGTGATAGCTGACACTCACGCCGGCTGGAGAGTAGGTGGGATCAAGCGCTCTGAACAGTCGCGTCCGCGGCCGCAGAAACGTTGGGTAGGCAGAGTTGGGATAGAAGACGTGAACATCCGCATGCGAGTTGAGCGCGCGAATCGTCTGGTACGCCGACCGTCCCTGCCACGGCTCGCCCGAACTTGGAAAGTAGCGGCTGACGACCGCAATCTTCAACATTCCTGGAGGTCCTGCACGAGTGTGGGGCGGGTTTCGTTGGCATCGCTTCCCTGCTGCCGACCCGCGATCCCGTGCAGCAGGCGAGCGTAGCGGCGAGCGAGCACGGCGCGCTCATACTGTGCGATGCGCTCGGTGTCAGGGCGGAACTCCTGCAGCAGAGAGTCGCCGCGGTTGACGGCATCGAGCAGGAGCTTGCGTATGCCTTCGACATCGTCGATACCGGCCCACCATCCGGCGCGCATCTGCTCAAGCAGAATTCGTGTCTCGCCGCCGGGGTGGACCGCACCGAGGATCGGTTTGCCGCCGCCGGCATATTCGTAAAACTTGTTGCCGACGTTGAGCGGATCCGTGTTGAGCAACAGAACGTAGTCGGTCTCTTGCATGGCAGCCAGGGCTTCACGCTGCGGCATATACCCGAAGAGCTCGACCATGTCTCCAAGCCCAAGCAGCGCCTCGCGAAACCGCGGCTCCTCGATGTGCCCGATGAACCGCAACTTCAGGCGCGAGCGCACATCGGCGGGAAGCAACTTGATGGCGTCGACGAGCGAGCCGGGCGCAGTCGTCGGATAGACCGTTCCCACGTGAGTCAACAGAACCTTGCCGTCATTGCGCGGAGTTGCGGCTGCGGTCCGCGTCATTCTGGTTGCGTCGAAGCCATTGGGTACGAGTTGAAATTTTTCGTCAGGCTGTTCGGGATAGCGTGAATGAATCTTGTTTCGGGCTGATTCGGTCACCGCAACCACCGCAGTCGCGTTGGCAACTGTTTCAGCCTCGATGCGCCGGGCCGTCTGTTCCGCGCGTGGACTGTCGCTGAAGGAGAAGCTGACGAGCTCAAAGGATGTTGCAATCCACTCATCGCGGAAGTCGGCAACAATAGGCAGATGGGGAAATTCCTTGCGAAGTTTCTTGATGAGCAGGAGGTTGGAGAAGGCCGGTACGGTGATGAGAACGAGATCGATCTTGCGCTCGCGGATGATGCGCGGAGCCGCACGTGAGAGCACGGGAAACCACGTGACCTGCGGATCGGGCAGAAGCACGTTGTCCAGGATGCGCTTCAGCAAACCGGGCTTCTTCCTCCCCGCCGGCGCAGCCTGCTGGCCGGCAGGCTTCGCGGAAGACTTCGTGCCCACTACAAAACGCTTGATCGCCTTCTTCACTCCGAAGGGCAGGTCGAGCGTGAGCGTGCGATGAACCGTAACCGAAGGTGGAATGTCCTTGAGCAGTGTGGGGTCGTTGCCAACAGCTGCCGGGTTGCGTGCGGTCAGCACGTCGAGCCGAATGTTTTCACCGGGGAGATAGCGCGCCAGGCTCGCGGCCCGCATCACGCCGGTGCCACCCACCGGCGGAAAGACATAACTGACCAGCAGGACGTTCAGGGGTTCCATCAATGGGCCTCAGAAAAACGATGGTCGGAACTCGCGACGGGCTCCCGCCCGCTGACGATGGCATCGACAGCAGAGTACATCTGCCACGCGGTTGCCCAGTAGTATTGGATGCCGCGACGCTGAGCCTCTTCTGCGATCCAGCGATAGAGGTTGGCGAGACCCTGATCGAGAAGTGGATCCAGGTTCCTTTCGGCCGCACCATGCGTATACAGCTTGATAAAAAGATCGTCGCCGACAACAGGGGCAACGTCGAACCACTGCCGCACCCGGTGCGGAGTGGGCATATCGTAGCCCGCAATCTCGCCTCCTTCAACGCGCGGCACAAGCCTGCCGCCGAGGCGCATCGCTACGGGACCGGTGATCATCAGAAGATCTCCCTGCCGACCGCCGCCTGCTGTGGCTTCCATTCCGTGATCGAACGACCGCGGTTGATTGTCAGGGTTATTGGTACACCAGTAAATCTGGTTGACGATGCGCCCCTGCGTGGGAGATGGAATCGATGGCATCGTGAAATCGGCGTAGCAGCCGAGTTCGCGAAGCAGTGCAATTTCGCCGTTCAGGCCGCACCACTTGCCGTCCGGCCGCGAGTTATCGAGCGCCCAGTTTCCATGGATGAAGCCGAAGACTGTGCGACCATCCCGCTGCCGCAATAACCCGTGATCCTGTGTGAGCCGTTTGCAGTACTCGCGAATCTTCTCGGTAAAAGTCTCGCGGTTCTCGCGATCATGGTGAAGGTGAACCTCGACATCGCCTACACCGCAGCGGACCATCTCCGCGATCCCATCGAGCAGATCGCGCCGGTATTCCTCCTGCGGGTAGAAGAAGCTGTACTGAGGCGGCTGTCCGTTTGCATCCGCTGGAGCATCGCCGGCAATTCGCGGCCAACGGTCGCGCCAACGGGCAACTCGGCCGGCAGCGGTGTCTACAGAAGCTCCCATGCCCAGAGGTTCGTAGTGATCTGTGATGGCAACCCAGACGCGCTTCGGGTTTGGCTTGCGCGAACTACGCCGGATTCGCTCCTTCACATAGGGCAGGAACCAAAGTTCAGCATGTCGGGGAAGCTTCATAGATGATTTGATTTCATTGCTTTAGACATGCGATAGGCCATAGTTGCGTTTTCAAGTATCGGAGAGCCGCTTAGCGTTGTCAAAAACATTTCCCAAAGGAGAAGCTATCCGCGCAAAACTCCCCTCTTTTTGCGCCTTATTGCGAGTGCGTTTCTATCTTGACGCAGTTATGCGGATACTCCCTGTGCCTGCAGATGAAAAGGCGAGCACCCCCGCGCTGTCGGAGTGGCCCGACGCCGGAGCGCCGTCGCCCGTTATCTGGAACGGCATGTTCGGTTGCAGGTCGGAGATGTATTGCGTGGTCGCTCCGGAGGCTGGATAAGTGACGCTCGTGAAGGTGACGGGCCAGTCGCGCATGAACATCACCACAGACGAGCCCACCCTGGCTCCATCGAAGCTCTGGCCTGCGGTCGATTCCACTACCGAGGTCGGACTCTTGTGCATTGCGGAGCTGCCCCATTCGAGCACTGACAAAAACTGCACGGCGGTTGGACTGCCGGCACTGACTTTAATATTGGCTGCCGGCTCCCAGTCTGCCTCCTGGCCTTTACGGCCTTCGATTAGATCGACCCTCGCAACCGTTGCGCGTGCAGGGAGCAGGCCTGTAAAGTATGCCCGCTGCTTTCCTGAGCGCGTCAGCCAGGTCGCCTCCTTTCCGCTCACGGTGGGATCACCGGTTGTTATCTGAAAGACCGCCTTGGCGGCTGGGTGGCGTGTGGCGGCCCGATCGTAGTAGATCAACTGGTTTGTATTTCTCAGGTAAACCATCGACCGCGAGACCTTGGTTACGTCGTTGTAACTGACGACGTCGTAAGGCGTACTGTAGGCCCACCATCCGTTGTAGGACGGTGTGTCGTTATAAAGAAATGCAGCATAAGTAGGAAGCTCGGAATGAGTGATGAGGTTGAATCCCTGCTGGAATCCATGCCAGAACTGGCCGCCATTATCAACCGCCGAGAACATGAAGCAGTTATTGTCCTTGCATCCGGAGCCTGTTACGTTTTCGACAGACAGAGTGTTGCTCTGCGTAGCTGAGCTCATCACATCGTTGTAGTCATTGAATTCGGTGCGGCCTTTGGTGATGTACTCGCCGTTGCTGTAGATATCGAACCGGCCGCAATATTGGTGCTCGTGATCGACCATCGTATTCGGGCAGTAGGTTGAGAAGAGCTCGGAGCCGCCCGGCCCATTTGTGCGCACCATCGTGTGCTGATTGAAGCTGCCGTTGTAAAGATCCGGCGGCAAAGACGGCCGGGGATCGGGCGGCAGAGACGCCACCAGATCGGGCGTGGAGGTCGCAATCATGAGATCGAAGGTGAGGGAGTTCGCATAGGCATTTGCGAGCTCCGAATTGAAGCCACAATAAAACTTGCAGCGATTCTTGCCGAGCGGCCCGCCAAATGCAGTGTTAACGAGCAGCCATCGAAGCGCCTCCGTTCTATCCTTCCTCCCAACATAACTATCGGCCGTCATCATCGACGCTTCGGTTAGAAAGTCGGAAGGCACGCGCACGTACTGAAGTGAATCGCCGGTGGTCAGATAATTAAAGGAGGCTCCGTTCGGACTTCCTTCAGGCGAGATCCCGGTCAGAAACAGAATATCGCTGACGTACTTCATGTCCCACCAACTCGATGAATCGAGCGAGATCTGCGGCCCATAGAGGATCGGGTCGTTGTAGCCGGCGGTGTGCATCATGTTGAGCGCATAGCGCAGGCGATACATCGAGTATTGATACCAGCTTCCCTCGCTGGACTCTCCACCGCGTCCATCACCGAGACACGAATGCTTCGTGCCGTCCATATAGATACACTTTGGCATCTGAGGCAGATTGGAGAAAGCGCTCTGGTAAGCCTGCAGGGTAACCGCAGGGTCCTCCAGGTGCGCATACATCCGATACAACAGCGCTCCAGCGAAGTATGAAAAATATGCATGCAACGAGCCCGCGGAAAAATCCGGACAAAGATCGGATCGCTTCGCGTTGCAGCTGTTGGGCAGATTGGGATCGTCCGCCGGGTCGTCGTTGAACGTGAGGGCGGCACCTAACACGCCGAGCAACTTACTCATCGTGTAGTTGTTTCCCATCGCACGCATACCTGCGAGGCTGTAGATATAGTTCTCCTGAAACTGTGCCGGCGAGTCATACTTTTCAGGGGGCGACGTCGCACCGTAAGCGTATCCGAGGATGGTCTTTGCGAAAAATGCCAGGAAGCGCCGGGCCAATTCCTGATCGGACGCGCTGAGATAGTTTCCAGCCATAAGCCAGTCTGTAGTCAGAGCAAATTGCGACACGGAGTCCGACCAGTGATTGCCTTTGATCTCCTCCTTTCCCGAAAGAACCTGCTGCATTACGTAGACCCAGACGTCACGTCCATAACAGCCCCAGGCGTTTCGCTCAGCGGGAGTAGGAGCAGCCATCGAAAGGAATGCAAACATATTTGCTTCCACTTCCTTGTAGGCGCCGCTCTGGTCTGTTTTCGGCTGGCCGTTCCCTCCTTTACAACTCCAGGACCACACCGGCTTATCGCGCTCGAGCAAACCGTCAGAGACCATCTTTAGGCCTTGATAGGCCATATTGCGCGAAGTCGCGCGGGCGCGCAGGGCGGGCAGCATCGCTGAGGTCACCATCAGCCGCGGATGAGAGGTGACCGGCGTCGGCGACGGCGTGAAGGTGATCGTCGACTCCGCAGCAACCGAGTGATTGGCGTTGCTGGTCGCCTTCAGATGAAAGGTTCCGGGATCCTTGCTGTAAAGCGCAATGGTGCACGGTTCATTAAGGATGCAGGGATTGGCTCCGACGATCCGGCCACCCGACGTGCTCCAGGAAACGGTCTTGTCATTTACGCCGTTCACAACCACCGTGACGGTTTGATAACTGCCCCGCGAAGCGATGGCCTCGGTCGGATAGATGTAAAGCTTTTGAGCGGTCAGCTGAAGCGGAAAGACGATCAGAAGTACGTTAAGTAACCACTTCATCGGGAACGTCACTCCTTGCCGGGACAACTCGACGGCGCCCCGCTCGCCTGTAAATCAGAACGATCCAGTCAATCAGCGGCCATTCTATCTGGAAGAAGGATTGCCGTAACGCGAAAGAATCTCAGCGATGCGATCGGAAGCATGGCCATCCCATAATGGGATCGAGCCGCTCTGCTTGCGGTAGCCATTCAGCGATCTCGCAAACTCTTCGCGGAGCAGCTTCCAGTCGCGTCCTATCAGCACATTGGTTCCAGCAGTGATCGTAATCGGACGCTCTGTATTCTCACGCAGGGTGAGACACGGAGTTCCCAGGTAGGTTGTCTCCTCCTGAATTCCACCAGAGTCTGTGATGACAACCGCGGCATGCTTCTGCAGTGCAAGGAACTCGAGGTAACCCAGCGGCTCGACCGTGCGCAGGTTGGGATTGCACTGCTTGAGTTGTTGTGACCAGCGGTCACGGGTCCGTGGATGAACCGGAAAGATAAGCGGCAGATCGCGGCTCAGTTCATCAAGCACCTGAAGCATCGGCAGAAAGACCGCTTCGTCGTCGACGTTCGAGGGACGATGCAGAGTCACCAGGCCGAAGCGATCGAGTGACAGCCGCTCCTTGAGACCTCCAAAGAGCTCTTCAGCCCTGGGCAGAAACTGCACGAGCGTGTCGATCATCACGTTGCCGACAAGGAAGATCTTCTCTGCAGCAACGCCTTCGCGCTTTAAATTTTCGTCTCCATCCGGAGACGGCGTGAACAGGAGGTCGGAAAGTTGATCGGTGACAAGCCGGTTGATCTCTTCCGGCATCTCGCGATCGAAAGACCGCAAGCCCGCCTCCACGTGAGCGACTCGGATTCCGAGCTTCGCGCACACCAGCGCTGCCGCAACCGTCGAGTTGACGTCCCCATAGACGAGCACGACATCAGGCTTGCGTGCCAGCACCACGGGCTCGAACTTTGACATGATCGCAGCCGTCTGCTGCGCGTGTGAGCCCGAGCCGACATTCAGACTTTCGTCTGGCGCAGGGATCTCGAGCGTCTGAAAGAAGACGTCCGACATCAACGCATCATAGTGTTGCCCTGTGTGCACCAAAACCTGATTGAACCCGGACTTCGCGAGGGCCCGGTAAACGGGCGCGGCCTTCATGAAGTTCGGGCGTGCTCCCACAACATGCAGTACGGTCATCTATCTGTCATCCTTTTCATCTTTTCAGTACCATCCACTAACGCATTCCAGGCAGACGCTTCAGCTTCTAGCGTCTCTCAAACGTTCTGATCGAGTCGAAATTGATCGCCGATTAATCCGATAGCTCCACCCGCGCAGCATGGCGATTCCGCGCAGCAGCTCCAGTGGCGAGCGCGTGTTGGCCATCTCGAAGAACGACTGCAGCGCTTTGACGGGACCGAGCTTTCCTGCTCTCACCCTCACCATGAGATGGGCCACAGCATCGGCGGCCGAGCTTGTTCGAAGTATTTTCCCTGGCTCGTTCATCCAGGAGGCTCCCGCTTCCACCTTGCGGCTCCCTCGCACCAGCGAATCATAGACAGGCCCAAGCGGCGTCAGAGCTGTGCTCCAGGGCCATTGCGAGATCGTCTCGCGCTGACGCTTTGCAATCTCTCGATATCTCTCACGCTCGCGATCAAGCTGCACGACAGCCGCGACGAGCGAGTCAACGTCATCGACCTCAGTGCTGTAGCCGTTCACGCCGTCAACAATCAGATCCGGCACCGCGCCCACGCGCGTCGCCACCACGGGAGTGCCGCAGGCCATGGCCTCAAAGACAGTGCAGGGGCCACCCTCCACACGCGACGTCATCAGGTACACATCCAGCGCCGAGTACAGCAACGGCAGATCAGGCTTAGGGATATACCCTGTCGCGCTGACCGAGACTCCGAGCGACCGCAGACCTGCGAGCTCCGAATCCCAGCCCGGGCCACCTAACACGACGTGCAGGTCCGGCAGCTGCGCAGCAGAGCGCCGGATCACTTCCAGCAGTGTGTCCGTTCCCTTGCGGCCACGATCGCGATCGCTTCCCTTCGTGCCGATGAAGCCGATCACGAAGCGGTTCGGCGGAATTCCAAACGTGCCTTCGGGCACCTCGCGCCTGCGAAAGAAATCCAGATCGACGCCATGAGGGACCACCGTAATCGGCAGGTGCGAAGGAACACGCTGAGCGATGTCCCGCTTCCATCCGTCCGTGCAGACCGTGAGCGCAGTGCTCCGCTCCGCAGCAAGCTGATGCTGCGGCGACCACTCGGTGACATGATGAATCCACGTCGCGATGGGTGGCAGCGTTTCCGGTTTCAGATCGCGGAAGAGTTCGATCGAAGATTCGTTGAGGCAATGAATTGCATCGACCGCAGGAAGGAACGCGCGCAGCAACTCCGGCCTCCGCTCGAAGATTCCTTCCGGAACGAAATAGAACTCGTACCGGTCTCCAAAGCGAGCGATGATCTGCTCGCCCATTTCGCCGATGATCCACCAGGCGACATTGGGAATGAGAAGGATGCGCGGTTTGCGGCTCATTGCGCACCCCCGCGCCCCAGAAGCTCGTTGCGAACGCTGACCGCCAGCCCCGTAAATCGTCGCGGCTCCCATAACGGAGACGGCCACGCGGCGAGCGAGCGCACCATATAGGCAATCTCGCCCTTCAACCGGTTATCGCGAGCGATCAGAGCAGCACTGTAGAGTTGCTTCGCGCGAATTCGGTGCGTCCATACCCAGCGGGAGGGACCGTTCAAATCCTCGACGAGGGTTGTGGGCAGAATCTGCTCCACCGCATCCAGCATTCGCTTCGGATCAGCGCTCATGGTGCTCGGACCGACGTAGTAGTCCGTCAGCGGCTCCGTCACAGCGGCGAAGTTACCCAGGCGCTGCAGCCGCACCCACATATCCCAGTCCTCACACGCCCGTATGTCCTCACGGAAGCCGCCGTTCCGCGCCAGCGCCTCTCGCCTCGCCACAACCGTAGAAGGCGTGATCGGATTGCGATAACGCAGCATCTTGCGAGCCTCTGCAGGACTTGCCCCGGGGCGTATGCTGCGCACTCCCTCGTCGCCGAAGATGCGAATACCGGTGTACACGAGGACCGTGTCCTCCTGCACCAGGTCCGCCTGCGCTCGCAGCTTCTCCGGCGACCACAGGTCGTCGGCGTCAAGAAGCGCAACCCACTCGTTGCCGGCACTTTCGATTCCGGTATTTCTCGCCGCGGAGAGGCCTCCATTCGGCCGGCTTACGACCCGCGCACCGAGCTTTCTCGCGATCTCCGCGCTGTCATCGGTCGACCCGTCGTCCACAACAATGACCTCTGCCGGATGCAGCGTCTGAGCGAAGACGGAGCTCAAGCAGCGCGGAAGAAAATGTGCAGCGTTGTACGCCGGAATGACCACGCTGATCCTCATGCAGCTTCTCCCCCATCCATCCGCGTCAGCGTGACATGCATAGATCTGAACAGCGAGCACAGCGTCGAGTTGAGATCGAGGCTACACATTACTCGGCGTAGCACTCGCAATCTCGGGTCTCACCAGGATGGCAATAATCCTGTCCACCGGAGGTCTGATTGCCTTAGGCAGCATGCCGCTGAGGACATTGAACCGTGCGCGATCCTCGGGCTCGAGCACTCGCAGCAGGTAGAAGAGCACCAGCAGCGTCACAAGCGAGGCAGTGCCACCCAGGATGATTCCCAAAAGCGGCGGCAAGGGCGCCGTAATCAGATGAGCAACGACAGCAGCCGCAATGCTGGCCGTGGTGATCTTGGCGATCTGCATCCATGGCAATTTGATTTTGTACAGGTGAATTCCGACTGCCCACATCAGTCCAACAGCGGTAAACTGTGCGGCTCCGCTGCCGATGCAGGCGCCGACGGCGCCATGCTTTCGGATCAGCAACCACGCAACTCCTATGTCGACGATGCCGGCAAGAACAGTCGCCCAGATCACGTAGCTCTGGCGCTCATTGCTCTGCAGAAGACTCTGCACCGGACCAATGAATGCTTTCGGCAGGCAAAGCAGCGGAGCCAGCGTGACAACCATCGCCGCATCCCTGTACTGGCTGCCGTACATGAACAGCAACGCCGGAAATGCAAGCGAAGCTGAAATCAGATGCACCGGAATGGACGACAGCGCGAGGTAGCGGAAGGTCGATGCTGTAATCGCGGGCAGGCGCGACTTGTCACGGCCGTACTGCGCGAAGATGGTCGCCGCGGCTGCCGAGCCGAAGACGGCAGATGTAATCAGCAGTTTCTCCGCCATGCCGAAGGCGACGGAGTAGTACGAAATCTGGCGGATGTCCTTGTCGAGGTGCCTCAGCAGAATGAACTCCGAACGGTCCCAGACGACCATCGCCACAACCATCGTCGCAACGCTCTGCCAGGCGAACGTAATCATTCGCTGCCGAAGTCCATACGGCTGAACGTGTGCCTTTGGCCATCGGGCGATGCGTGCCGTTGTCGGGATAAACCGAACGAGGCAGTCAACCAGCCGCGTAATAAGCACCGACGCTCCGTAGCCGACGACACCCCACCTGAAGAGCGCCGTAGCGAGAATCGCCACAAAGAACACCAGGATCGAGATCACCGACGCCGGCATGTTGTACTGCAGCTCTTCCGTCGCGACGTTTGCCTGCGCCGGGATCGAGTTGATCATCGCCGGCAGAATGCTGAGCACGATCAGCACCGATGCCAGCTTGTATCCGTTCCCTGCATCTCCCAGCACCCAGATCGTGATGCCGATCGTGGCCAGCACCGAGAGTCCCACCTGCAGCCAAAGGGTCTTGAAATAGATGTAGCGCGCCGTACCCTGGTCCGACATGCCCAGGAACTCAGCCATGTACTTTTGCGTCGTCGACGGAATTCCGAGGCTGCCCAGGCTGGCCACAAACGACGCGATAACGGCCACATAGATCACATAGCCCATCTCCGTCGGCCCGAGCGTCCGGGCGATCGCGATGGACGTAAACAACGTAATCAGCGAACTGACAAGATTTTCGAAACCGTACCAGCCAGTGTTGCGCGCGATAATCTTGGTATTAGACATTGGCGTTCAGCTGGCCGTTCCAGTCTTCCACTTGATGGGCGTTTCAAGCTTGGATGCAGCCAATAAACCACTCCTGGAGAGTCGCCGCGCTTTTTGTCGGTAACTGGCGCTTGCAGACTCCTCAGCGGCATCCGAAACTGTCCCCTGCTCCTGCGCTAGGGCCCTCAGAATCAATGCCCTGGCGAAGAACTCGTCAGTACGGCTGAGCTTCATCCTAGCATCGTTGAACTGCAGTCCAGTGAACGCGAGTGCAAACCGAAGTACCTGACACGATATTGACAAGTCAGAGAGGGCGGATATCATAACGTCGTCGTGCGGCAGATGCAGCCAACCAACAGTACGACTGTCCGGATCCTGACCATCATGAGCTACCTGCGGCGCGTTGTAGTCACTCTGTGCGTGGTGGCAGGGCTGGTGGCAGCCTTCTCCCTCCGCAATCACATCGCAAAGGCTCGGGCAGCGCGGATCAGCGGTGCCGTGGCTCCGGCGCCGTTCTTCCCTGCCGGCTCTGTCTGGACTCGGGACAGCAGCAGTGCTCCTCTCGACCCTGGCTCCGATGCGATCATTCAATGGCTCGCCAGGGCTGGTGGATGGGGCACGGGCAAGATGCGTGTCGATTTTGCGATTCGTGTGCTGCAGGCCAATGCCTCAACGCCGAACGTTCCCTTCCGCCCTGCGAAAGAGTTCTATGAAGATGCCTCTGACCAGGTCCGTTCCGTGCCGCTTCCGGCCGGTGGCGGCATGGAAGGACAGTCGGGCTACCAGTGCCCCACGGGCCAGCAGGACTGCCACTTCATCGTCGTCGACCGCGATAACCAGAAGCTTTACGAGGCGTGGTCTGCCAACTACGACGGCAAGGCCGTCAGCGCGGTCATGCTCGCGGTCTGGGATCTCAATCGCGTCTACCCGCCGTCGGGACGCGGC
Source organism: Acidobacteriaceae bacterium (assembly GCA_035605855.1). GTDB lineage: Bacteria > Acidobacteriota > Terriglobia > Terriglobales > Acidobacteriaceae > Granulicella. Next base: position 22,935 of record DATNGO010000165.1, read on the forward strand.
GATCAGTGCACCAGCGCCGACGCCGCCGGTTTCCCGATTGCTCCGTTGCTGTTCAACGCGGACGAACTCGCCGCCGGACACATCGATCACGCCATCCGTTTCATTCTGCCCAACGAGCGCATTCGCGCTGGCGTTTTCGTCCACCCTGCCACGCACGCGGGCGGCCCCAGCGGACCGGCGCTTGCCCCTCCCTACGGCGTCCACCTTCGCCTCAAGGCGTCGTATGACGTCTCGCAACTGAAGCCCGCGGCTCAGGTCGTTGCGCGCGCCATGCAAAAATACGGAATGTTCCTCGCAGACGGAGGCGGTATCGCACTGACGGCACAAAACGACGCCGATACGAAGACGAAATACTCCGACGTCGGCTTCGAGTCCAACGATCTGCAGGCGCTCAAGGTGACCGATTTCGAGGTGCTCAAAGAGGGTCCGCTCATTCCACTCACGCGTGACTGCGTTCGCAACCGCTGACCAGCCACAGGTTTCTCTCTTATCAGCTCATCTTGAATTGAACGGCCCACCCGGAGAGGACAGACACACCCGCAGAATGTTTATCAACGACTTCATCCTGAAGATCAAAAGAGCTGAGACACCGTTCTATGCCCGCCTCAAACGGACCGGCCACGCTGTTCTAACGCTCCAGCTGCCGATCCCACGCTTTCTGGATCCCGTCTATAAAGTTATTCTCTACCTCCACTACCTGCGATATGAGGTCGGCGAGAAACTGAGTGTCGCCTTCTTTCGCTATCCCGTGGTGCGGATGCAATGCGTGTCGATCGGAAAGCGCTTTCGCATGGAACGGATACCGGGCATCTCCGGCAATCCAAAGATCTACATCGGCGATGACGTCTATATCTCCGGAACGATCGTGATCATGGCCGGGCGGATCTTTCCCGACCCCCAGCTGCGCATCGGCAACAGAAGCTTCATCGCAGACAGATGCCTCTTCTCCGTCGCGAAGTCGATCGAGATTGGCGACGACGTCCTGATTGCAGGCGACTGCTCGATCTCTGACTATTCACAACATCCCGTCGATCCCGGCAAGCGTGTCGCAGGCCTGCAGGTCGACCCGGAAGACGTCCGGCCGGTGCGCATTGGCAACCGCGCATGGCTGGGCCGCCGCGCCACTATCCT
>DATNGO010000166.1:0-16026 GCA_035605855.1 Acidobacteriaceae bacterium
GGCACCAGGCTCCACTGATACAGCGACGTATCCGCCGCTGAAGCCTCTACCAGCGCCGCTGCATGACGCCGCTCCAGCGGCTCCAGCCGCACATGCTCGCCCTCAAGCGTTACAAGCTCAGTCCCCATACATCGAGCTTACGATGTCTCCCTCACAACCGCTGCCCAAAGCACACAAGATCGCCATCCGGCGCAAGGATCAGCAGCTCGCGCTGGTGATACGTCTTGTCCGCCGGCCCGTGCACATCACCCTTCGGCATCTGATCGAGCTTCGGCTTCAGCTCTTTGTACAGCGCATCCACGTCGCGCACGTCGAAGTAGTAGCGAAAGTTTCGCCGCCCTCGCGGCGCATCTTCCGGATCCTCACGCCCCCAAATCCGAATGCCGCATCCATCGCGATCCATATACGCGTAATCACGTACACGCATGTGCGGAATGAACCCGAGCACCTCTTCAAAGAACTGCACAGCATTTTCAAACTCACCGATCGGCACGTGCATGAACGGCGTCGTCTGAATGAGGTTCGGCATGATGCGAGCTTACCCCGGCATTGGAGTAGCGCGCATCATGCAGGGCATTGCATCTGGCCAAGGAAAAATCTTTCCCTTCACACATCCACCGTCGCAACGGGACCCTTTGCTTTCGCCCGAGACCTAGTCCAGCGTGTACATTGCCAGCCCGCTCAGCAGCTTCGGATAAAAATCCGTCGACTTCTGCGGCATCACCTCGAGGTTCAGCGAGATATCCTTCATCTGCTCCAGGGTCACCGGCTTGATCAGAAACGCCACATCGGCCTTCCCGCTTTTTACGCGCTCCACAGACTCATCCGCTTCGCGGTAGTAGCGGATCCTCTCGCCCTTGCGCACCGTCTCCTCATCCATCCCCAGCAGTTTCTCGATGACAACCTTGTGCAGTTGCGTGACATCCAGTTGCGCCTGCCGCGGCGAAAGCCCTGCTAACAGCGGCGCAATCGCATCCTGCTTCGGTGTCAGCAGAAGATTGCCTTCACGCGTCGCCGCAACGAACGCCACGCCCTTCGTCTCCTTCAACTCGGCCAGCAACTGCAGCGGTGTCAGCGAACCCGCCAGCTCCTTCACCTCGAAATACTTTTTCGCACTCTCTTCAAACTTGCGAAGACTGAATCCCTCGATGCCCGAGACCACACGATGCGTCGGCAGAATCGTAATGCCCGGCGCATCCATGTTTACGAACGTCATCATCATCGCCTGCTCTGGAAACGCCGGCTGTGGGAGACCATCCGGGGTCATCTTCGGCGCTGCCTTCGCATCGATGTGCTGCTCCGCCGCGCGCTCATGCATGTACGCCACCGACGTCTCATAGCGATGATGCCCATCCGCAATGAGCAGCCACTTGTCCTTCATCGCGTCCAGCACACTCTGAATCAGCTTCGGATCGGTCACCTTCCACACGCGATGAACCACGTGGTACTCGTCCACAATCTCCAGGTCAGGACTCCGTGTAACGTGTGGCACTGTCTTCGAGTCGCCGGCGACGCTCGGCGGCGGCTCGAAGATCACGCGCTCCGCCGTGAAGGTCGGATCGGAATACAGCATATAAATCTGCTCGCAGTACGCGCGCGTCGCTTTGAACAGCGCCAGCCGGTCCGACTTGTGCTTCGGAAACGTCTGCTCATGGCGATAGACAACCTTGTCCGCATAATCGGATAGCTGACCCAGAGCGATGAACCCGCGCCGCTCGCGGATCTCCGCTGGAATTCCGGTGGTTCCGCCAGTTCCCGGCACCGTGTAGGTCTGCGAGTAGCCATACAGCGCAGGCGCCGTCTCTTCGCGCAGAATGTGATCTGCGCGCCACTGTTTCAGCGTGTCGGCAGCGCGCGTGTAGACGTTGTGTTCCTCGTTGTCATCCGGCTGCTTCTTGCCCAGCACGATGCGAACCAGGTTGTAAGGGCTCAGGTTGTAGTAGCGCTCCTGCATCGCAGAGTCGATCTTGTCGTAGGGCTGCGTCACAACATCGGCCATGTTCACAGCGGTTGGGTCGTAACTAAGTGCGCGAAAGGGAAACAGACGTGCCATTTCTCCATTGTACGAAGAAGGGCGTTCGCGAATTTCCGCCTACACTTGTCAGGATGGTTTTGAGAAAGGCAGTGCCAGCCGACTACGGCGAGATCATCGATCTCGCCAACCTCGCCTATCGCGGCCGCGAAGGCGCAGTTCCAAGCTGGAACATCGAGAAGGGCATCGTCGGCGGACAGCGGCTCGACCACACACTACTCCGCGAGGAACTCGTCGCGAAGCCCGACGGAGCGCTGCTTGTTTATCGCGAAGAAGAGGACGGTCCGCTGCTGGGAACCGCGTGGCTGAATCCTGAGAGCGATGGTGTCTGGTCGATGGGATTGCTGACCGTGCGGCCCGAGCTGCAGAACCAGCAGCTCGGACGCCGGCTCCTGGCTGCTGCAGAATCCTACGCGAGCGACCGCGGTGCAAAGCGCATGCGCATCGGCGTGCTGCATGTGCGCGACACGCTCATCGCCTGGTACGAACGCCGAGGCTATCGTTCGAACGGCGAAACGGAACCGTATCCCTCCGATGACCCGCGCTTCGGCACACCGCTGCGCAAGAATCTCCACTTCGTCATCATGGAAAAAGCGATCGGTTCGCGCTAGCCGCCCGCAATCGCTCCCAGAACGATCAGCGGTTCGCGTCCAGCGATTACAGATTCAGGCAGAAGATCATCTTGCGATTCATGCGACAGGTCTTCGTTGCACGCGAAGAATCGAATGAAGGCACGACGCTCCTGCGTCGTCTGATCGCGAATCGTTCCGCGCAGCGTCGGATGCGTGGCCTCCAGCGCGTCGAGCACGCGGCGCAACGTCACGGGTTCGGAAATTTCGAGCGACACCTCATGGCCGCTTGTGATCTTCGCGTGGCGCAGCAGGGGTGCCGGGAGTTCGACGCGGATCAGGCTCATGCGAGTGTCTGGACTTCGACGGAGAGCACAGGCGGCAGGTGTTCGGTGATGGTGGTCCAGTCGTCGCCGCCGTTGGGCGAGCAGTAGACCTGGCCGCCGGTGGTCCCGAAGTAGATGCCGCAGTCGTCGAGCGTGTCGACAGCCATCGCGTCGCGCAGGATGTTCACGTAGCAGTCCTGCTGCGGAAGTCCCCTGGTCAGCGGCTCCCACTCGTTGCCTCCGGTGCGCGAGCGGAAGACCTGCAGCTTGCCGTCGAGAGGGAAGTGCTCGGAGTCGGACTTGATGGGCACAACGTAAACGGTCTCGGGCTCATGCGCGTGCACGTCGATGACGAAGCCGAAGTCCGTAGGCAGATTGCCGGAGATCTTCGTCCACTGATCTCCAGCATCGTCGGAGCGCATGACGTCCCAGTGCTTCTGCATGAAGAGCGTCTTGGGCGTCTTCGAATTCATGGCAATGTGGTGGACGCAGTGACCAACCTCCGCGGTCGGATCCGGAATGTACTTCGAGTGCAGGCCCTTGTTGATGGGCTTCCAGGTCTTGCCTGCGTCGTCACTTCGAAACGCTCCGGCCGCCGAGATCGCAATCACAATTCGATTGGGATTCGTGGGATCAAGAATGACGGTGTGGAGGCACATGCCGCCGGCGCCGGGCTGCCATCCGGGGGCGGTGGCGTTGGTGCGCAGGCCGGAGAGCTCGGCCCAGCTCTGGCCGCCGTCGGTGGACTTGAAGAGGGCGGCATCCTCGGCTCCGGCGAACACGGTGTCGGGGTCGGTGAGCGAGGGCTCGAGGTGCCAGACGCGCTTGAACTCCCAGGGGTGGGGGGTGCCGTCGTACCACTGGTGGGTTCCGGGGACGCCGTCGTAGGTGAAGGTGGCGCTGACGGGGTTCCAGGTCTCGCCACCGTCGTCGGAGCGCTGGACCTGCTGGCCGAACCAGCCGGAGGTCTGCGAGGCGTAGATGCGGTTGGGGTCTACGGGTGAGCCCTTGAGGTGGTAGATCTCCCAGCCGGTGAAGTGCGGGCCGGAGATCTTCCAGTCCTTGCGCTGGCCGTCGGAGGAGAGGACGAAGGCGCCTTTGCGGGTTCCGGCGAGGATGCGAACGGAGGACATCGATGGGTCTCCAATGCTGTGGAAATCGGGCCCGTTTCCGGGCCTCGGAAAGCATACCCCGGAGAGCGGTGGAAGATGTGAGTTTTTTGGTTTTGGGGGGACCCCCTCCCCCCGCCACTTTTTGCGCAAAGTCTTCTATCGAGAGACTTTAGGGTTGGACTTACGGTGTGCAGCTTTGATCATGAAAAAGCGAACCCGGCCTGAGCCGGGTGAAGAATCTCCTAGTTTCATTTTAAAGGGTGTGTCAAGAGGCGTCAGTGGAAATGAGGCTCAACCAGTTGGCGTTTATGAATGATGCGCTGGATGCGGACGCCACCCTGGACGGGACGATAGAGGATGACGTGGCTGGCGTGCTCGAAGCGGCGCCATGGCGGGCTCTCCCGAGACCCCATTGTGGCACATAGTGCCAAAACGCAGATTCCCTTCGGGAATGACAGACAAGAGCTCTGGTGTGTTTCGGTTTCGGTTAGAGGAAGAGCGGTCGCGCGCTACCACGCGCGATACCCCACCCTGCCGCTTTCGCGTCGAGGGTGGGGCACCCGGAGTTGGGGTTACCGGAGTTGGGGTTAGAGGAAGAGCGGGGCGACAGCTTTACAAGAACAACGGGGCGAGGACGAGGGTGATCGTGGCCAGGAGCTTGATGAGGACGTGGAGGGAGGGACCGGCGGTGTCTTTGAAGGGATCGCCGACGGTGTCGCCGACAATGGCGGCCTTGTGGGCTTCGGAGCGCTTGCCGCCGTACTGGCCGGTCTCGATGTACTTCTTGGCGTTGTCCCAGGCGCCGCCGCCGTTGTTCATCAGCATGGCCATGAGGATGCCGGCGATGGTGCCGACCATGAGCAGGCCAGCGACGGCGGTGGCTCCGCCGAGGTTGACGGGATGGCCGTTGATGGTGGGGACGTTGGACATCTGGCCGGCGGTGAGGACGACCGAGCTGGTGCCGTAGCTGGCGGAGAAGTTGCGGAAGATGAGGCCGACGGCGACCGGAAGGCCGACGACGAGCAGGCCGGGGAGGACCATCTCCTTGAGCGCGGCGCCGGTGACGATGGAGACGCAGCGGGCGTAGTTGGGTTTGGAGGTGCCCTCCATGATGCCGGGGTTCTCGCGGAACTGGTCGCGGACGTCCTGGACGACCTTCTGGGCGGTGCGGCCGACGGCCTTGATGGCCAGCGAGGAGAAGAGGAAGACGAGCATAGCGCCGAGCAGCGCACCGACGAAGACGGGGATCTCGGCGAGGTTGATGTTGGTGAAGGACCAGCCGGGAGGCATGTAGCCTGCGGGGCCGGCGGCGGCGACCTTGTCGAAGACGATAGTGCGGACCTCTTCAAGGTAGGCGGAGAAGAGCAGGAAGGCGGCGAGCGAGGCGGACCCGATGGCGTAGCCCTTGGTGAGCGCCTTGGTAGTGTTGCCGGCGGAGTCGAGCTTGTCGGTCTTGTCGCGGACACTGTCGGGCTGGTGGGACATCTCGATGATGCCGCCGGCGTTGTCGGTGATGGGACCGAAGGTGTCCATGGCCAGGATGTAGGCCGCGGTAGAGAGCATGCCCATGGTGGCGATGGCGGTGCCGTAGATGCCCTTGGCGTAGTCGGAGATGTTGGGCAGGTCGACGCCGGCGAGGGCGCGGACGCCGCAGTAGTAGCTGGCGAGCAGCGCCATGGAGATGACGACGACGGGCAGGGCGGGAGTTTCCATGCCCACGGCCAGGCCGGAGATGATGTTGGTGGCCGGGCCGGTGAGCGAGGACTCGGCGATGAGGCGGACCGGACGGTAGCGGCTTTCGGTGTAGTACTCGGTGATCCAGACGAAGAGGAAGGCGGTGACCAGGCCGATGACGCCGCAGGCGAAGAGCCAGGCGGGTTCGACGCCGGGACCGTTGAGCATCTTCCAGACGATGACGCCGAAGCCCGCGAGCGCGATGATGGCGGTGACGTAGAAGCCGCGGTTGAGCGCGTGCATCGGGTCCTCGGTCTCTTTGGCGCGGACGACGGCAACGCCGATGGTGGAGGCGATGAGGTTGACGGCGTGGACGATCAGGGGGAAGAGGATGCCCTTGATCCCGAATACCGGGAAGAGAGCGGCGCCGAGGATCATGGCGCCGACGGTCTCGGCGGCGGTGGACTCGAAGATATCGGCGCCGCGGCCGGCGCAGTCGCCGACGTTGTCCCCGACGAGGTCGGCGATGACGGCGGGGTTGCGGGGGTCGTCTTCGGGGATGCCGGCTTCGACCTTGCCGACGAGGTCGGCGCCGACGTCCGCGGCCTTGGTGTAGATGCCGCCGCCGAGCTGGGCGAAGAGTGCGACGAGCGAGGCTCCGAAGCCGAAGCCGACGAGCTGGTAGACGACGACGGTGGGGTTGGTGGTGCCGCCGTACGCGAGGAAGAGGATGCTGACGCCGAGCAGCGCGAGCGCGACGACGACGAGGCCGGTGACCGCACCTCCGCGGAGCGCGGCCTGGAGAGCCTTATTCAGCGACGTGCGTGCGCCGGCAGCGGCGCGGATGTTGGTGCGGATGGAGACGTACATGCCGGTGAAGCCGGCGATGCCGGAGCAGGTGGCGCCGACGAGGAAACTGATGACAGTGCGGAGCGCGAAGGGTGCGGTGCGCGGCGAGGCGTGGTAGCCGAGAAAGACGATGATCGCCAGGATGACCGCGATGACGCCGATGGTGCGGTACTGGCGGGCAAGGAAGGCTTCGGCACCTTCGCGGATGGCATTGGAGATGGCCTGCATGTCCTCCGTGCCCAGGTCTCCGGCGAGGACGGAGCGGGCGATGAGGAGGGCGGCGAGGAGCGCGAGGACACCGACGGCGAGGGCGATCCAAAGCCAGAGGGTGTCACTGCTGGAGACCGGTGTGGCGGCTGAAGAATAATCCTGGAGTGCGAGCAGCAGAGCCGCAGGTGCGCCGAAATGCATGAACAGGTTTCCTCCTGAAGTTGTGCAGGGGTGAAGGATATGAGTTTTCGGCCAGGTGACCGCTGGTGTACCGGAGTGACGCCCTTGTGGGGAGACTGGCGAATTAGAGCATTATGAGTGGGAGAGGGTCAATTTCGATTTCGAAAAGGGTCCATCCGTTACCTCTCCCGGCAGCAGCCGGTCAGCAACAGCCACAAGTCTGGCCTCGGAGGGCTGCACGTCCTTCGTGAATCAGCAGCGGGACGATGGCGAGGGCCGCGAGCGGGTCGATCCATTGGATGTGGAAGACGGCATTTGCGGCCAGCCCGATCAAGGCAAATAAGGCGATCCAGGCGCAGGCCGCCGACTGTACGGCATCCGCGGAGAGAGCGATGTTGCCGGTGCGTGCGGCTTCACGGCGTTTGAGCGCGGCCAGGACCGGCATGACGATCAGCGCGGCTGCGGTGATGGCGATGCCGGCACGTGAGGGAACCGGCGAGAGATGAAGCGCGAGCGAAAGAGCGGCCAGGCAAGCGACGACGAAAGCCAGGAGAATGAGCAGAAACCCTGAGGCGCGGGCCGCGAGGTGGTGGGAGACGAAGTTTGTGGTCGGGGTCAGGGTGGTCCGGGTCTGGGTGGTCCGGGTTCGTGTGAGCCGGGTTCGTGTGAGCCAGGGCAGAAGGACGACCAGGGCGGAGAGGAGCTCGACAATGCTATCCGAGCCGAAAGCGAAGAGGGCGGGACTGTGGGCGGCGGCAGCGGCGGAGATGGCGACTCCCACCTCCAGCGCCATCCAGAGGATGGTGATTGCCTGCAGCCATAGGATTCGACGGGGGACTGTTTGCATCCGGTCGCCTGGGAGTATCTTACCTTCGCGCTCCGGTTGGCGGGTTTGCCGGTTGCTAGAGATTTGGGCGGGCGGGGAGTCTAACGGCTGTGGGGCGAAATGGTGCTGGAGGCGAGGGAATGAATCTCGGGCGCCGGCCGCGAAGAGCTGTTGGTCTAAAGGCCGAACAGTGCGATAGTGTTAGTCCACGGGATCCACGCGGTGTCTGGGGAAGAGGCGCGCGGAGCACGAGGTGCCGTATGCGGTGCTTGCAGTTGGGCCTGGGTCGATATGGTGGGCGGAGCAGTGGGTGGAGGATAGGCTCTGCGTTGCTGATGCTGCTCGTGCTGGGGGCGGGCGGGGCCAGCTTAGCCTGGGCGCAGGAGAACCCTCTGGGGGATGTGAAGACGCCGGTTCCGGCGCCGGCGGAGTCGCCCAAGGACATCAGGCCGGTGGTGACAGGCAAAGATGTCGGCACGAAGGCGACGAGCTCGCCGGGAGCGGAGATTCGTGTGGATGTGAACCTGGTGCTGGTGCCGCTGACGGTGACCGATCCGATGAACCGCCTGGTGACGGGATTGGAGAAGGAGAATTTTCAGGTTTACGACAGCAACAATCTGCAGACGATCAAGAGCTTCATGACCGAGGATGCGCCGCTGTCGATCGGGATCGTCTTCGACCTGAGCGGAAGCATGCAGTCGAAGTTTTTGCGGGCGAGGAAGGCGCTGTCGGAATTTTTGCGCACGTGCAACCCGGCGGATGAGTTTTTTGTGGTGGGATTTAATGACCGGCCAGCGATTTTGGTGGATTACACATCGGATGTGGAGGACGTCGAAGCACGTATGGTGATGCTGCACCCGCAGAACAGGACGGCGCTGATCGACGCGATGTACCTGGGTGTGAACAAGCTGAGGAATGCGAAGTACTCGCGCAAGGCGCTGCTGGTGATCTCGGATGGAGGAGACAACCGGAGCCGCTATACGGAGGGCGAACTGACGAGGATCGTGAGAGAGAGCGAGGTGCAGATCTATTCGATCGGCATCTTCGATGCATTTGCGCCGACAGAGGAAGAGGTGAACGGACCGACGCTGCTGAACGAGGTGTCGGAGTCGACGGGCGGACGGCTGTTTCGGGTGATGGATATGCAGGACCTGAGCGACATCGCTCAGCGCATCAGCGAAGAGCTGCGCAACGAGTACGTGATTGGCTACACGCCGACGGACAAACGGCGCGACGGGCAGTGGAGAAAGCTGCGGGTGAAGCTGATGGAGCCGCCGGGATTGCCCCCGCTGACGGTGCACAGCCGCGAGGGGTACTATGCGCCGACGCAGTAGGTGGATGACCACAGGGGTCGTGGCGGGATGGATGCTGCTGTGCGCTCCGGTGGTGGTGCAGATGAGCGCGCAGCAGGCGGCAGCCCCGGCGCAGGCAGCACCGGCGCAGGCAGCACCGGCGGCGGCAGCTGCGGCGCAGGCGACAGGACCGGCGCTGCAGAAGCAGACGCAGCTGAATGTGGACAGCGATCCGGTGCCCTCGCCTGACCCGGATACGAAGACGGCGGCGCCGGTGAAGGGGCCGCCGAAAGCGGGAGAGATCACGAAGGAGAACGGGCGGTATACGCTGCGCACGAATGCGTATGAGGTGCGGCTGAATGCTTCGGTGATCGACTCGAGCGGACAGGCGGTGGAGAACCTGACGCAGGATGCGTTTCATGTGTACGAGGACGGCGTGCCGCAGACGATCATCGGCTTCCGGCATGAGGATGTGCCGGTATCGCTGGGGATTCTGATCGACAGCTCGGGATCGATGTACGACAAGCGGGCGGCGGTGGATGCGGCGTCGCTGGACCTGGTGAGGCTTTCGAACCGGCAGGATGAGGCGTTCCTGGTGGACTTCAGCTCGGAGGCGTACATCGACCAGGACTTTACCAGCTCGATCGACAAGCTGCAGCAGGGGCTGGCGTATATCAAGTCGAGCGGCGGGACGGCGATGTATGACGCGGTGATCGCGTCGGCGGATTATCTGTCGAAGAATGCGAAGCGGTCCAAGCAGGTGCTGCTGATTGTGACGGATGGGGACGATAACGCATCGAGCGGAACGCTGGAGCAGACGATTCGACGGGTGCAGGATCTGGATGGGCCGGCGATCTATTGCATCGGGTTGCTGTTTGGCGAGGATGTGAGCCACAGCGAGGCGCGGCACTCGCGCGAGGTGCTGACAGAGTTGTCGGCGCAGACGGGAGGACAGGCGTACTTTCCGCGGTCGCTGAAGGACGTGGATGGGATTGCGCGGGAGGTGGCCCAGGACATCCGCCAGCAGTACACGATCGAATACCGGTCGACGAAGTCGCCGGAGCTGGGCGGTTACCGGCAGATTCACGTGGAAGCGAAGGAAAAAGGTTTTCGAGGGTTGCAGGTGAGGACACGCCCGGGATATTTTCCGAAGGTCGCTGGTGCGGGTGGGGGAAAAAGCGAGACTTCTGGAAATTAGCAGATCGGAGCGTAGCCGGCAGCGTGCGAATTGGAACAGATATCACTCAGTTGGTGGGGCACACGCCCATGGTTCAGCTTGGGAAGCTGGCAGACGCCGGCTCGGCTGAGGTGTGGGCGAAGCTGGAGACGATGAATCCGGGCGGGAGCATCAAGGACCGCGCAGCGCTGGGCATTGTGCTGGATGCAGAACGGCGCGGCGTGCTGAAGCCGGGAGGGACGATCGTCGAGGCGACGGCGGGGAATACGGGAGTGGGGCTGGCGCTGATCGGCGTGCAGCGCGGGTACCGCGTGAAGCTGTTTGTGCCGGAAGGGTTCGCCGAAGAGAAGTGCATCCTGATGCGCGGTCTGGGCGCGGAGGTGGAGCGCACGCCGGAAGCCGAGATGATGAGCGGAGCGATCCAGCGGGCGCTGGCGTTCGAAGAGGAGACGCCCGGCGCGTTTGCAGCGCTGCAGTTTGAGAATCCGGCGAACGCGGATTTCCACGAGGAGACGACGGCGGAGGAGATCTGGTCGCAGATGGATGGCCGCGTGGATGCTGTGGTTATCGGTGTGGGATCTGCCGGCACGTTTACGGGGCTGGCTCGATGTTTCAAGAAGAAGAACCGGGGCGTGCTGACGGTTGCGGTGGAGCCGCAGGGAAGCATTCTCAAGGGCGGTGAGCCGGGGCCGCACAAGGTGGAGGGGATCGGCGTGTCGTTCATTCCGGCGAACTTCGACCGCAGCGTGACGGACCGGATCATGATGGTGAGCGATGATGATGCGTTTGCGACGGTGAGGAAGCTGGCGCGGGTCGAGGGCGTGCTGGCGGGCTCGAGCTCGGGCGCGAATGTGTTTGCGGCGCTGCAGGTGGCCAGGGAACTGGGGCCGGGCAGGCGCGTGATCACGGTGGTGCCGGATTCGGCGGAGAGGTATCTGTCGAAGGGGATACTGGACGAGTGTGTGTAGGGTGACTCGCATAGAGATCCCGCAAAGGGTTTTGCGTATTCAGTTTTCAGTTGCCAGTTTTCAGTTTTCAGTTAAGGCGGACAGCACGTGCTGTTGGCTCCGGCTGTGTAGTCTGTGCATCAGATGATTTGATTCTGAGGAGAAACACATGCTGGAGTTGAACACGGTCAATGACATCCTGGCAGGCATTGCGAAGCGCGACAAAGAGACAGTCGCGATGTGGAAGAGTGCGGAGGGATGGAAGCCGGTTGCGGCCCGGTCGATGTATGGCCGGGTGCGAGCGCTGGCTGCAGCGATGGAGAGCTGGGGAATCCAGCGCGGCGACCGCATCGCGATCATCAGTGAGAACCGGTGGGAGTGGCCGGTGGTGGATTTCGCTGCGCTGGCGATGGGCGCGGTGGATGTGCCGCTGTACCAGACGCTGTCGCCGGAGCAGGTGGGGTATATGCTGCGCGACTCGGGCAGCAAGGTAGCGTTTGTCTCGACGCTCGAGCAGTACGAGAAGGTTGTGAATGCGGGAGAACTGCCGGCGCTGGAGCGTGTGGTGGTGTTCGATGATGGCAACTTTCCGAATGCAACGAACCTGAGTTCGCTGCTCGAGAGCGCATCGCAGATGGAGGCGCGCGATGCGGGCTTCGACGCGAAGCTGGGCGAGACGAAGCCGGAGGAACTGGCGACGATCATCTACACGTCAGGGACGACGGGCGATCCGAAGGGCGTGATGCTGACGCATAAGAATCTTTGCGACAACCTGCGTCACTCCACGGACGACCTGCGGATCGTGAAGGGCGATTCGGTGATCTCGTTTCTGCCGCTGAGCCATGCGCTGGCGCGGCACCTGGACTACGCGATCTATGCGCACGGCGGAACGCTGGCGTATCTGCCGGGATTTGACCGCCTGCCGGCGGCAATGAAAGAGGTGAAGCCGACGATTTTTCTGGCGGTGCCACGGGTGTTCGAGAAGGTGCGGCAGGGCGTCGAGGGCAAGGCGCAGGGGATGCAGAAGCGCATTTTGAACTGGGCGCTGAAGCAGGGGCGCGCGCAGAAGGCGGCGATTGTCGCCGGCAGGGAGCCGGGGTCGCCGTTCTGGAAGATTGCGAACAAGCTGGTGTTCTCGAAGATTCGCGAGGCGTTCGGGGGGAAGGCGAAGCTGTTTATCTCGGGTGGAGCGCCGCTGGGCAAGGAGACGACCGACTGGTTTCTGAGCGTGGGAATCCGGGTCTTCGAGGGCTACGGGATGACGGAGACCTCGCCGGTGATCTCGCGCAACACCTTCGCCGCGTACAGGCCGTACACGGTGGGCCCGGTAATTCCGAACCTGGAGACGAGGCTGGCGGAGGATGGCGAACTGGAGGTGCGCGGAACAAGCGTCTTCGCGGGCTACTGGAAGAACGAGGAGGCGACGAAGAAGGAGTTCACGCCCGACGGTTGGTTCAGGACCGGCGACATCGCGAAGCTCGAGGATGGGTTTCTGTCGATCACGGACCGCAAGAAGGATCTGATGAAGACCTCGGGCGGCAAGTACATTGCGCCGCAGCCGCTGGAGAGCCGGTTGAAGGTGAATGCGCTGGTAGGACAGGCGGCGCTGATCGGCGACCAGAAGAAGTTTGTGAGCGTGATTATCTCGCCGAACTTCGACGCGCTGGAAAGCTGGGCAAAGCAGAACGGGGTGGGGACGGCCGACCGCGCGAAGCTGGTCGAGGATGCAAAGGTACAGCAGGTTTACAAGGGGATCGTGGGCAAAGCGAACCAGGGGCTGGCGCACCATGAGGCGATCAAAAAAATTGCGGTGGTTGCAGAGGAGTGGACGGTGGAGTCGGGTGAGTTGACCCCGAGCATGAAACTGAAACGGCGCGTGATCAACGAGAAATACAAGGACAAGATCGATGCGTTGTACCGGTCGGGAAATGGTGAGTAGCACAGAGGTTATGGCCGTGGATGGGAGCGTGAAGCTGGCGAATCCGTTCCACTTTCTGGCGTAATGGCGACGAATCCGCGGCCCTTGTGAGAGGATCGAAGAACTCTATGGGGCTGTTGGAACGGGCGAAGAGACGGGGCAAGCGGTATCTGAACCCGGTGCCGACGACGCTGGGCGGGTTTGGGCTGTTCTTCAAGGTCCTGCCGCTGTACTTCAGGAACAAAGCGGAGCGCGAGCCGAAGGTGCCGCTGGGGCCCTTCCGCACGGACGTGCGCGTGTACCGGCGACCGCCGGTGAGCGGGCTGCGGGTGACGTGGTTCGGGCACTCGTCGATGCTGCTGGAGATTGACGGCGTGCGGATCCTGGTGGACCCGATCTGGGAGGAGCGCGCGAGCCCGGCGCAGTGGTTCGGGCCGCAGCGGTTCTTTGCGCCGACCATGCCGCTGGAGCAGATGCCGGAGCTGGACGCGGTGCTGATTTCGCACGACCACTACGACCATCTGGGAGCGCTGACCGTGGGCAGACTGGCGCGGATGAACTGCACAGCGCGGGCGGTGTGGGTCACCTCGGCCGGCGTGGGCAGGACGTTGCGGAGGTTTGGCGTGCCGGAGGGCCGGATCGCGGAGCTGGACTGGACACAGTCGACCGAGGTTGCGGCCGCGGGGCCTGATGCTGGTCTGGGTAAGGGTGTGCGGATTACCGCGTGGCCGGCGAGACACTTTTCGGGCCGGATGCCGTGGGACAGGTTTGAGACGCTGTGGAGCTCGTTCGTGATCGAAGGACCGAAACACCGGGTGTACTTCGGCGCGGACTCGGGGTGGTGGGAGGGGTTTGCGGAGATTGCGGCGAAGTACCCGGGATTTGATCTGACGATGCTGGAGATTGGGGCGTTTCATCCGCTGTGGTCGGAGATTCACCTGGGGCCGGAGGGGGCGGCGAGGGTCTATGAGTCGATGGGCGGGGCGGCGAAGGCGGGGCCGCTGTTCCCGATTCACTGGGGGATGTTCAACCTGGCGCTGCATGGCTGGAAGGAGCCGATCGAGCGGCTGGAAGAGCTGGCATCCGGGAATGGAATGCGGCTGTGGACGCCTCGGCCGGGTGATCCGACGGATGTGGTTGAGGGGGCGCCACGGTCGCGCTGGTGGGTCGACGAGACTTGATATAAGTTGCGATGAATGTTTAGTTTATGTAACTTTCTTAAAGTTGAGGTTTCTGGCCGGCGACGGCTGACTGCTCCGTTATGAAGTTGGCAAGAGCCCAGGAAAGCAGGAGAGAGCCGGGTGATTCCCCTTGTGTGTGGCTAGAAAACGGGGTACAAGAGGATTCGCGCTGCGATTACGCGCGGGTTTCCTGAGAGCTTTTTGATATCCCCGGATTTCTCACCGATTGGAGATTAGCCATGGCATCAGCACAGGCACAACCCGCGCTTCGCGAGGTGATGGATATCCGCCAGGCGGCGGAGTACCTGGGGATCAGCGGCGACACGCTGTACCGGTACGCGTCAGAGGGTTTCGTGCCGGCGTTCAAGCTGGGGAACCGGTGGCGGTTTCGCAAGACGCTGCTCGATAGCTGGATGGATGAGAAGAGCGGAGTTAAACCAGTGGTTCAACATGTGGATGTAACGAAGAAGAAGCCGGCGGGTAAGGCGCGGTAGGGTGGACCGTCGTGTCATCGTGCCCACGTGGCCAGGCTTCAGTTGGTGGTGGCTCTTAGGCGCTACGGTTTTGGCCAATGTTCTGCGACCTTCGGTGAATTACGTGTGGGCGATTTTCTTCGGAGCGTATTACTTCCAGTACAAGCTGCACGAACTCTATGAGGAGCAGCGCATGAGCGCCGAACGTATTACGGGCTGATTGATGCGATAGGACGCAAAGGCATTTCTCGCGCGTCTTAACGCGCGATACCCCACCCTTTCACGATGAAGCTGTGAAAGGGTAGGCCACCCGGGTGGTCGCTGGTCCGGGCGGAAAAGCAGGTTCCTCGCTGCGCTCGGAATGACAGAAAGAAAAGCAGGGGCAAAGGCAAAAGCAAAGGCAAGGGCAAAGGCAAAAGCAAAAGCAAAGGCAAAGGCAAAAGCAAAGGCAAAGGCAAAAGCAAAGGCAAAAGCACTCGCGCGTCTTAACGCGCGATAACCCACCCTGCCACTGCGTGTCGAGGGTGGGGCACCCGATTCAGTGGCTCAAGTTTTATGCCCGCTGGAGGGGAAGGGAGCGATCTCGGCGGGTCAGTGCGTGTGTGACTGGGCAGTGGGTGGGGCTGGCGTTCCATCGGACCATTTGCTTACCGGGACGAGGAAGATGGTCATGCGCTCTTCGGGGTCGTCTGAGGCGAGGACGGGTGAGCCGGGGGCATTGGCTCCCCAGCTATTGGCGGGAACGCCGGAAACGAAGAACATCAGGTGCGGACGCCAACTCTTGTCGCGATCGCCAAGGTACTGTTGCTTCGACATCATGTAGCACATCGCCGCGGTGCCGAGCGGCGGCAGCTCCTTCTGGTCCAGCGTCGATTTGACCGCACGGCCGATCTCGGCCCTGGACTTTCCTGCGAGGACCCACCTGGTCTTCAATACGATCAGCGCGCCGTAGCTCTTCGCGGCGGGCGGATTGAAGCAGATAGGGGCGCGCAGCTTCGGATTCCAGAAGTCCGGGAAATCGGTAGAGCCCGACCATCCCCGCTGAACCATGCAGACAAAGCCGTTGCTGCCTTTGACGGCAGTCGTGTATCCGTTGCGGCCTAAGACCAGCACCTCGGCAGCATCGGAGATGGATTTCGGGGCGGCGGTGCGGGCGAGCGCGATCTCAGCGTTCTGGTCCGGCATGAGGTACTGCGCGAGCGGAGCCATGCTGGGATAGGGGTTTTGCGCCTGCGCCTGGCAGGGGGTCCCGAACAGGGC
>DATNGO010000167.1:0-6029 GCA_035605855.1 Acidobacteriaceae bacterium
GCCGCCACATCCGACCAGATGTTCCGCGACATCAAGCCCGATATGACCACGCGCATGCCTACTTATAAGGGAGACCTCGAGCTCATCAACCACTCCGCCGGCTCGCTCACCTCGCAGGCCTATCACAAGCGCTGGAACCGCAAGAACGAAATCCTGGCCGACGCCGCCGAGAAGGCTTCCACAGCGGCTGCCTGGATGAGCGGGGCGCCGTATCCACAGCAGCGTCTGACCGACGCCTGGACGCTCGTTCTCGCCGGACAGTTCCACGACGTCGGCGCCGGCACCGCTACGCCGCGCGCCTATCAGTTCGTCCAGAACGACGATGTAATCGCGCTCAACCAGTTCGCCGACGTCCTCTCCACAGCGACGCGCGCCATCGCCTCAGGCCTGGACACAAACGCTCCGGGCGTTCCCATCGTCCTGTACAACTCGCTGAACGTCGACCGCGAAGACGTGGTCGAGGCCAATCTGCCTGGCTCGCTTAATGGTGCCAGCGTCCAGGTCTTCTCGCCTGATGGCAAGCCCGTTCCCACGCAGGTGGAAGACGGCCAGATCCTGTTCCTCGCGCGGGTTCCGTCGGTTGGGTTCGCGGTCTACTCCGCGCGCAATGTGAATGCGCCCAGACGCACGTCCGTTCTCAAGGTCTCGAAGCTTGAGCTTGAGAACGCCCGCTACCGTGTTCGCCTCAACGAAGCCGGAGACATCGTCAGCGTCTTTGACAAGTCGCTACACCGCGAGCTTCTCTCCGCTCCCATCCGCCTCGCCATTTCCACCGACGCGCCGAAACAGTATCCCGCCTGGAACATGGATTTCGACCAGGAGCAGGCCGCGCCGCGCGCCTACGTCAGCGGTCCCCCGACGATCCGCGTCGTGGAGGACGGCCCGGTCCGCGTCGCCGTTCAGGTCAGCCGCGAGACGGAGCATTCACGCTTTGTCCAGACTGTCAGCCTCTCTGCAGGCTCGGCGGGCGAACGTGTTGAGTTCCACGACGCCATCGACTGGCACACTGGCTCCGCCAACCTCAAGGCCGTCTTCCCGCTCGCCGCCCAAAATCCCCTTGCTACCTACAACTGGGAAGTGGGAACCATTCAGCGTCCGACCGCCGAGCCCAACCAGTTTGAGGTCGCCTCGCATTACTGGATCGATCTCACTGACCAGTCCAACGCCTTCGGCGCCACAGTTCTCACGGACGTCAAGAATGCCTCCGACAAGCCCGACGCACATACCATTCGCCTCACCCTTCTGCGCACTCCCGGTTTCCCCTCCACCGTTAGCCCGGAGGCCGCCGAGCACCGCGCCTACAGCGATCAACTCAGCCAGGACTGGGGCCACCACGAGATTCTGTACGGACTCGCCGGCCACTCCAGCGACTGGCGTCACGGCAATACGGACTGGCAAGCATACCGCCTCAGCACCCCGCTCTTCGCTTTCACCACGTCACGGCACGACGGCCCACTCGGCCGCGACTTCTCACTCGTCCACATAAGCAATCCCGACGTCCGTATCCTCGCCCTCAAGAAGGCCGAGTTCAACGACGCCACCATCCTGCGTATGGTCGAGCTTCATGGCCAGACCCTTCCCAACGTCCGCGTAGCATTCGCCGCAAGCATTGCCTCCGCTGAAGAAACCAACGGTCAGGAAGAGCACAAGTCCTCCGCGCCCATCACCGATGGCGCGCTCAACGTCTCCTTCACACCCTATCAACCTCGCACCTTCGCGCTCCATCTCGGCACGGCGCCCGCTCATCTGGCCGCCGTCACCTCTGCACCTGTCACTCTCCCCTATAACCTCGCCGCATCAAGCGCCAACGACACTCACTCCACCGGCGGCTTTGACGCCCAGGGCAACGCTCTCCCCTCCGAAATGCTTCCCTCCACCATCCACTTCAACGGCGTCGAGTTCCACCTCGCAGTCGGTGGAGCCAACCACACCGACGCCCTCATCCCCCAAGGCCAGACCATCAGCCTCCCGTCCGGCGACTACAACCGCGTTTACCTGCTCGCAGCCTCCAGCAACGGAGACCAAACGGCCACCTTCCGCGTCGGCGACAAGTCGGCCACCCTCCACATCGAAAACTGGACCGGCTTCATCGGCCAGTGGGACACGCGCCTTTGGAAGCCAGAGCCCGATTCCCTCCTCGAAGGCAAGAACTCCGCGCGCCGCGTTCCCCTTCGCAAAGACTGGGCAGTCTCGGCGAATCACGCTACCTGGGATCTCGCCAACCATGGCTCACCCTTGTATGAGCCTCGCTATCCCGATGATTACCTCGGCCTTGAGCCCGGCTATATTAAGCGCGACAACTTGGCCTGGTATGTCTCGCACTATCACACCCCGACCGGACTGAGCCAGCCCTACGCCTACAGCTATCTGTTTGGCTATGCGATCGATCTGCCGCCGCACACCACAACGCTTACGCTTCCCAACAATTTCAATATCCGCATTCTTGCAATCTCCGTCGCCCACACTCCGCCGGACGTCACGCCCGCACACGCGCTTTATGACACGCTGAAGAATGAATCACAGTCAGAGCGATAAAGAGGAGACTTGAGTTCCGGTTCCAAGCCACACGCAAAGAAAGGCCGCGCAAGAGAATCATGGATAGACGAGCTTTCAACAAGCTGGCTACTGGTGCGGTGATTGCCATGTGGACGCCAGGAACCGGCGTATGTCTCCAATCCGATCGGGCAAGTGCTTTCGCGGGCCTCCCCCTGGTCAAGGGCGATGAAGAGCCGCCGCAACTGGCAACGGCTTCCAGATCGTCAAGCGTGGCTGCGCTCACGGTGGGTGGACTTGGCGGCGGCTGGAGATTGGATCCTCTGGCAGTTTGACCACCCCGAGATATCCCACGCGACGGACGTGCTTCATACCACCGGAGAGTCTTCAGACAACGGCGGTTACACGGTGTACGCCGATGTCGTCTGTCGTAACGCTCTGCTTGGGCTCGCCGAGATGGCTGACTCGATCGGCGACGGCGAGCGGGCCGCCCGTTGGCGAAACCGCGCCGAGAGGATGAAGCAGGCCATCGGTTCGCAGTACATAGTCAGCGATGCGAAGTACGGGCGTGTGTGGACTCTGGAATCGGCCGGCTGGCCCCACAAAAGCACGGTGCTGGGGCCTTTGATCTTCCCCGCCGACAGCAACGGCTTTGCCCCGCAGGATGACAGCCCAGACTGGCGCGCTGTAAATGAGGCGACGTACCAGCGTCTCGTGGACTCTTATCAACCATTTGGGTTCTATGGCCAGGCGATGGGATACGGCCAGGGATTTGTCACGCAGGCCGCCTTGCTGCTCGATCGCATGCGAGACGCGACTGAGATGTTGCAATGGATGGCAAAGCAGATTCACGACCCCCGCTTCGGCTCCTTCATCGTGCCGGAGGGCTGCGAGATTGATTCCACCGGTCGATTCTGGTATCGCATAGGCGATCTTGGAAATGGTGTCCAGGAAGCGGAGATCATCAAAGCTCTGCGCATCGTCATCGGAGTGGATGACGTCCACCCAAATCGCCTCCAGTTCTTTCCAAGAATGCCCTTTGGGTGGAATGAGATCGCGGTGAACACCTACCCGATCGTGTTCGAACATGCGGGAAAGACCCATACTGCCCAACTGCACTTCAAGCTCAGGCGTTTGGGCGAGAATATGGAACTTGAGATCGCCTCTGACAAACAACTGGGCCCGGTGACCGCGAGATTAGGGCCCTTTCCCAACCGGCCACATCGCTCTTTCATTCGGGTCAACGGAATTCACAACGAAGCCTCCGCAGAACATAGCGGTGATTCCTGGTGGATGAGATTAACTATCGCTGTAGGGCCTGACCAATACTGAGAAACTCCGGTGCTGATACCGGTGCTCGCGATTGGAGGCGAAGCGGCATTTGGAGCTATGATGGCGCTTAGCTTCCGCCAATGTGCAGAAGGCAATCGTTCAAGAAGCATTCACGCGTTGTGCAGACAGAGGTGCGAGTCAAAGTGGACACCCCAGAGTTTGCTCAGACCCACGCGCTTTTGATGGAGCTTGTCGACGGTCCGAACCGTCGCGCTGTTGTGGCGGACTGCTTTCCCTTCGTGATTGGACGTTCCTCGGAGTGTAATTTGGCGCTGCCTCAGTCTTACGTTTCGCGCAGCCACGCTATGATCACGCGAGACGGCGGCCAGTTTGCCCTGGAGGACACCAAGAGTCGACACGGAACATTCGTGAACGGCAAGCAGGTGAGCAAGAGAACGCTACGGCCCGGCGACATCGTTCAGTTTGGATCCCGCGAGGGCCCGCAACTCCGCTTCGGACCCGATGACAAGCAGAAAACGACCGCGTCGAACATCCTCACCCACTTGCACGGCATCAGCGCGCAGCACTCGGATCTGGAAAAGTTGCGGTGGTTTCTGGAGGCCGCCCGCGAGCTCAACAGCGCGGGACAGGTGGATCGAGTGCTGGCGTCCCTGCTTGAGACTACGTTGGCGCTGGCCAAAGTGGAGCGTGGCTACGTGTTTCTGATGGGTGCCCACGGGACGCTGGAACTCGCGCTGGGTAGGGATGCGGAAGGAATTGTGCTCACCGACGCCTCCTCCGTATCGCGCACGGTGATGGGCAAAGCGGTCTGCGGCAACGACCAATTTATCGTGACCGACAATCTGTCTGTGCATGGAGAAGTTCCAGAGAGCATGGTTGCATACAGTATTCGCACCATCATCTGCATTCCCCTGCGGAGAATTAGAAAAACGCGCAATGGTGACACCACATATGCCGATGGCCGTCAGGTATTCGGGGCGCTATATCTTGAAAGTCACTCTCTACCCGGCGGCATTTCTGAGGTCGATCACGAGTTGATGAAGACTATTGCTCGAGAAGCCGCGGCCCTGGTCGACAACGCCCAGCTTGCCGCCATCGAGGACCAGGCACGCAAGCAGGAGGAAGAACTGCAGATCGCAGCCCGGATTCAGCAGGGGCTGATGACCGTGCGGATTCCGGCCTTTCCTTTCGCCGGTGTGCAGGCGCACAGCATTCCCTGCAGCACCGTCGGCGGAGATTTCTTTGATGTAATTTCCGGTGAAGATACGTTAAACGTTGCTTTGGTGGATGTTACGGGCAAGGGAATCTCGGCCGCCATTCTCGCTTCGACCTTGCAGGGCATGTTGCACGTTCAATTGGAAGCCGGCCAGCCTCTCGATGCGATTGCCGCGGCAACGAATAGGTATCTGTGTCAGAAAGCCGTCGGGAAATATGCCACGATGGTGCTGTTGCGGCTCTATCAGGACGGCACTCTGGAGTACGTCAACTGTGGACACGTGTATCCCAGATTGTGTTCGGAGGCTAAAGTCTCTCGACTTGAGGAGACGAATCTCCCCGTAGGCCTCTTCAGCGACGCCGAGTTCACCATCTGCACCGCCACTCTTCGACCCGGCTCCAGAATCATTCTGGTCAGCGACGGCATTACGGAAGCAGAAGACGCGAACGGCGATTCTTTCGGCGAGGAGCGGCTCGACTCGGCTTCTCTCTGCGGCGACCTCCAAAGCGTTCTGGAACGAATGGCCGGCTTCTGCGGGGGACATCCGGCTCACGACGACTGGACCATCGTTCAGGTCGTCTTCACCGGGCACGAAGGCGATAGCGGTCCTCGAGTCCGCTAGTCCAGGAAGCCGGCCATTTATGTGACATCTTTTCGTCGTTATTTGCGCTTCTATAGGTGAGGCTACGTAGAGCTCTTACCTCAAGGAGGAAATGATGAAGCGCATACTTGCGATAGCGTTGTTTGCAGTTGGCAGTTTGGCCTCAATCAAGGCCATGTCAGCGCAGCAACTCGAGCAAGATCACTATGAGACCGTTCAGTACGGCGCACCGCCGGTTCCAATCATGACGGTTTGTGAAGTCCACGGCGTGGGGTACCAGGTGGACTACGACTACCAGATCTGGAGCGTGAAGCGTATGGAAGGTAGCTTGTAATAGGCCGCATCGTGGTAACTCCGGGCGGATTAATGCTACTAAGTTGGATAGAGCGCGGTTTCGTGCAATTTGCCGGTGAGCGACATCCCGGG
>DATNGO010000168.1:0-17221 GCA_035605855.1 Acidobacteriaceae bacterium
CAGATCATGTGCGGCCCACGTCGCCATCAACTGCGCCAGCGTCACCTCACCCAGCGACGGATGCTTTCCACGCATCGCCAGCTCCTTCTGCCCCAGCCCCCACGACCGCACCTTCTCTAAATTCTCCGCACGCACCGCCGCAAATCTCTCCAGCAAATCCTCCAGCCTCATCGACTCACTCTCACGGATCCCACCCCACCGGTCGAACGGCGGAAACTCCCGCACCTCTCCACCCGGCTCCAGAATCGTCCGCGCCCTCGGCACCCAGTTGGTGCGTTCGCAGTTGATCAAATGCACCAGGACGTCGAACGCACTCCACGTCCCCTCGCCCTCATTCCCGCGTGTCCACTCCTCCGGCAGCCCCCGCAGCAGTGCATCCAGCGACGCGGGCGTCCGCTCCAGCACTGCCATCGTCCTCTCCAGGCTCTGCTCCATCATTCACCTCCCTTGCCGGCAATTAGACCAGGCGCCCCCGTCTCCAGACGCACGAAAGCCCTGCCGGAAGCAGGGCTCTCGAAACTTCGCCGCAAATGCAGCAGACTACTGCGCGACCGGCTCGATCGAGACAAACCGCCCATGCTGCCCGCGGTTCTGAAACTTCACGATGCCGTCGATCTTCGCAAACAGCGTGTCATCGCAGCCGCGGCCGACATTCTTGCCCGGCTTCAGCGGTGTCCCGCGCTGCCGTACAAGGATCGACCCCCCCGTGACCGTCTCACCGCCAAAGCGCTTCACGCCCAGCCGCTGCGCGTTTGAGTCGCGCCCATTCTTACTGCTTCCAAGACCTTTTTTATGTGCCATCGCTCTGCCTCATTCGCGGTTCTCGGCCGCGGAATCTACTGTCTACTGTCTGGACTCTACCGTCTGCCCTACTTCTCAGCCTTGAAGCTCTTGCCATTCACCTGGATCTCGTTGATCTTCACCTCAACGAAGCTCTGGCGATGGCCCTGCAGCTTCTTGTACTGCTTCTTCCGCTTGTAGTGGAAGACCAGGATCTTGTCGCCGCGGCCTTCGCCGACGACCTCGGCCAGCACCTTCGCGCCGCCCAGCTCCTGCTCAAACTTGCCCTCGTCGCCGCTCACCGCCAGCACATCCGAGAACTCCAGCGTGCCATTGTGCTCGCTCTTCTCAATCCTCAGCGTGTCGCCGGGAGCCACGCGGTACTGCTTGCCGCCGGTACGAATGACTGCGTACATAACTCCAACCTCTCGCGGGCCGAGCGCACACGTCGCTGCCCAATAAATCTCGCTCGATAAATCTCGTAGCTTATATCGATGTTGTTGCTTCAGGGGCGCTTGCCACGCCAGCTCCGGTTCTGCGCTCCCCAACCCTTCAAAATCTGAGGGTTGCGTTCGCCCCGCCGGAACAGCCTCAGCAGCCAGGCAACTCCCGGTCAGACCAGGAATCCCAGCCACTTCGCCGAACTTATTGAGTTTACCCCAGAATCCCGCCCGGAATCAACTTTTTGGGGCCCGGCGTCCTCCCGGTTTGCCCGCCAGGGCAGAAAGGGCGGCAGCCTCGCGGCCACCGCCCCTCCTTCTGCTCAGCGCCGCTTAGAACTCCAACCGCGCCCCAATCTCGAACTCCCTCGGCGTATACAGGAAACCCGAGTTGTTCGATCCCGACCGCGACTGGAACGTCGTCGGCAGGTAGGTCAGCTGCGCCGGGGTTGTCTGGCTTCCCACGCTGCCGCTGGCGAAGTTGTACACGTTCTGGTTGATCTCGCTCGTGGTGAAGTTCTGATGGTTGGCCACGTTGTACATGTTTGCCTGCAGCAGCAGGTTGAACCGCTCGGTAAACCGGAACCCCTTCTGCAGACGCATATCGTCCACGATCGCTCGCGGCACCTGGTACGTGTTGATGCCGATCACCGGGATGTAGAACACGCTCGGCGCGCCGTTCCATGACGAGTTCAGCGCCGCAGCCGAGTTGAAGCCGCTGCCGATCTGCGCCGAGAACGGCAGGCCATTCTGCATCTGGAACGTGTTGCCTACAGTCCACTCGTTGGTCAGATATTTCAGCGCGCTTCCGCTATGCAGGTTCGGCAGCGTGTAAACCACGTAACCCACAAACCGGTTGCCCACGTTGAACTGCGAGGTACCGTAGTTGTCCCGCGCCGACGCATACGGGTTCAGCCAGTTGTTGGTGCTCGTTGTCGAGCTCGCATTCTGGTTGAAGTCCAGCGCGTGCGCCCACGTGTAGTTGGCATCGAACTGCAGCCCGCGCACAGAGCGGTTCTGGATCTCGAACACCAGGCCGTTATAGCTCGAGTTGATGTTCGAGATCAGCTCCGTGATGTTGCCGAAGTTCGTATTCAAGTAGCCGGTCGGGTACGGATTGCAGGTCGGAGCTGATGAGGGGCAGCTGCCAAACGTCGGCACCGCCGTCAGCGTTCCGGCAATCGGTCCCGCCGTGGCCTGGACGTACTCCGTAAACTGCGGCGGAGCCAGGTTCACATCCAGGTAATTCGGCAGCTCGCGGCCCAGCGCTCCCAGGTAGCTCACCTGGAAGATGTTGCCCTTGCCCAGGTTCTGCTGTACCTGCAGATCCAGCTCATGCACCTGCGGGTTTTGCAGATTCGGTGCCAGGTAGAACGACGACGGCTTGGTGCCCGAGCCGGCCGCCAGCGGGAACGGGAACTGCGGTGTGGTGCCCGTGCCCGTTGGCTTCAGGCTGGCCGTTCCGAACTGCCCGTTCGGGCTGCCCGAGCCAAACTGAATGCTCGCCACCACACCATTGAGCACGCGCCCGTAGTACAGACCGTAGCCGCCGCGCAGCACCGTGTTCCCGGAGCCGAAGACGTCCAGCGAGAAGCCGATCCGCGGTCCGAAGTTGTTCTTGTCGCTCGGCGCGTTCGTGAGCCCCGCATAGGGAACGAACGATCCGGTCGCCGAGGTCAGATTCGACGGAGGCGCCGGCAGCGCCTCATAGTCATACCGCACACCAAGCTCCAGTGTCAGGCGCGGAAAGACCTTCCAGTTGTCCTGGATGAAGCCCGCATAATCCATCGTCGACATCGCAAACCGGGTCGCGCCGAAGTACTGGAACATCGACGAGTAGCAGCCATAGGTGCCCACGCCGGATGCCGTTGCACTTCCCGCGCTGCCGGAGCTGTTGCAGGTTCCCTGGGTCGCCCCGCCGTTGGTCGCCACGTCCGTCAGGAAGTTCGGAATCGAGCTGTAGCTGTAATCACCGTAGTAGTACGGCGTCTGGTGCAGCAGATCGCTGTTATGCACAAAGTCGCCGCCCATGCGAAGGCTATGGCTGCCCAGCTGGTAGTAGAGGATGTCCTCCACCTGCCACTTCCACTCCGAAGGATAGGAAATGCGGTACGAATAGTACGGCGATCCCAGGTTGAAGCCGATCGACGTCTGCAGGCCGATATACGGAATCGTTCCACCCGGCCCATTCGGTGCCGCGCCGGCTACGTTTCCGCCTTTGGCCACCAGGTTTTTCAGCGTGTACGCACTGTAGGGCTGCTGGCCTTCGTTGTTCAGCTCGCGGCCGTACTGGTACAGCACCTCGTTACTCATGCGCTGTGACAGTTGGCTCTCCAGCTTCGCGATGCCGTAGTCCAGCTTCACAAAGTCGTTGCCGAAGGCATCCAGCGCGTACTGCGCCGTGCTCGCGGTCTGCACATCGCCCGGCGCATCCCAGCGCAGGCGGTTGTACAGAAAGCTCACCCGGTTTTTCTCATTCACCTGCCAGTCGAGCTTCGGAGAGTTGATCTCCTGGTACCCCGCGCGCGGCACGATGCCGATGTTCGACGTCAACCCGCCCGGCCCCGTGACCCCGTTGTTGTAGTACGCCACCGCCGCCGCATATGTGCCCAGCTTCAGGCGTGCCCCCATCGTGCAGACCAGGTTGTCCAGCGACGAGTGCTTCTGCGCGCCGGCGCCTTGTGCAGTCTGGTTCAGGTAGCCGGTCGTCTGGTTGCAATTCGACTCAAGGATCGGCGTCGAAGCGTCCGGCTTCTCCAGGAAGCTTCCAACCGTGCTTCCGTCAGGCGCGCCGAAGTTCTTCGCAATCGACACACCCGGATTGATGTGCGTCAGCTGGTTGTACGTGTAGAACCAGAACAGCCGGTCCTTCAGCAACGGTCCGCCGGCTGAAAACCCATAGATCTTGCGCAGGTCCTTCGGCTTCAGTGGGTGTCCGCTCGCGTCAATCGATCCCGGCACATACGCGCCGAATCCGCGATCCAGATCGTTGAACGTCACATCGCCGTGAATCTGGTTCGTTCCACTCCGCGTCACGGAGTTGATGACGCCGCCCGCCGCGCGTCCGTACTGCGCCGAGTACACGCCCGTGTTCACCGCAAACTCGCGCATCGAGTCGGCCACCGTCGAGTAGCCCTCACGCGTACGTCCACGCTCCTCGGAGAAGTACGCCTGGTTGTCGTCCGCGCCATCCACCTCCACATTGTTCATCAGCGTGCTCATGCCGCGCACACTCACCAGGCCGAACCCGCTCGAGTCCGCCACCACGCCCGGCGTCGTCATCGCCAGCGCCGACCACCGCTTGTTCTGAATCGGAATATTCTGCAGCGCCGTCTGGTTCAGCGTCGCCGTCATGTCCGGCGTCTCGAAGTTCAACTGCACCGCGTCCGCCGACACGCTCACTGTCGTCGACTCGCTGCCCGCCTTCAGCTTCGGCGACAGCGTCGTGATCTGCCCAACGACCACCCCCACGCCGGTTTCCGTGTCCGTGCCAAACCCCTGCGCCGTGATCGTCACCGTGTAAGTGCCCGGATCCAGCAGCGGCGCCTTAAAGTAGCCGCTCGTGTCGCCGGTCAGGTGAATGTCGGCATTCGTCCCCGTGTTGTGCACCGTCACCGCCGCGCTGGGAACTGCCGCGCCCGATGCATCCATCACGGTGCCCGCGATGGCTCCCTGTGTCGTCGACTGGGCCAGCCCCACACCAGCCATTAATAGAAATGCACAACAGAGCAGGCTCAGCCTGCTCAGCATCGTATTGCGTCTCATACGGTCTCCTAAAAGTTAGCCATCATGGTCAGCTCTGTGTAGGGCTCCGGCTCTGGACCGGGGCGCATACATCTTGCTGTGGCTCATCAATCCTGGCGTCCCGGCGCACTTCTTCTTACCAAACGTCCGGGCGCAGTCTTAGCCTTCGATGGCGCCTAGTGTAGCAACGCTATCTACAACTGAACATCAAAAATTCAATACAAAAGAGCCTCTTTTCTCCCAGATCGGGGGTTGTGCCCCCGATATTCCACAATCCTGACTATTTACTTACCCATCCGTTCCCTGGCTGCTCTCCACCAGTCCCCCGTCCCGCGTCCGCTAAACTCATCTAAAGAGAGTCCGCGAAACCAAACAAAAATAGTCCACAGAACCAAACAAAAATAGCCCGCGAAACCAAACAAAAATAGCCCACAGAACCAAACAAAAATAGCCCGCAGAACCAAACAAAAAATAGCCCGCAGAAGCGCACAAAATAGTCCCAGAGGACCCACCCCGCCCGATGTTCATCGACGAAGCCCACATCCGAATCAAAGCCGGCGACGGCGGCAACGGCTGCATGGCCTTCCGCCGCGAAAAATTCGTCCCCCGTGGCGGACCCTCCGGCGGAGACGGCGGCCACGGCGGCGACATCCTCATGCGCTCCTCGCTCTCCCACAACACCCTCATTCACTTCCGCTTCAACCCCGAGTGGAAGTCCGAGCGCGGCGGCCACGGCCTCGGCTCCAACATGTCCGGCACTACCGGCGAGCCCACCGTCCTCAACGTCCCCGTCGGCACCCTCATCTACGACGAAGACACCGGCGAGCTCATCCACGACTTCACTCGCCCCAACGAAGAGATCGTCATCGCCCGCGGCGGTCGCGGCGGCCGCGGCAACCAGCACTTCGCCACCTCCACCCACCAGGCCCCCCGCGAGCACGAGCTCGGACGGCCCGGCGAAGCCCGCAACTATCGCCTCGAACTCCGTCTCCTCGCCGACGCCGGCCTCGTCGGCTACCCCAACGTCGGCAAGTCCACGCTCATCTCGCGCCTCTCCGCCGCCCGCCCCAAGATCGCCAACTACGCCTTCACCACACTCGAGCCCAACCTCGGCGTCGTTCAGGTGGGCGACCCGCCCTACGAGCAGTCCTTCACCGTCGCCGACATGCCCGGCCTCATCGCAGGCGCCAGCCAGGGCGCCGGCCTCGGCACCCAGTTCCTCCGCCACATCGAGCGCACCTCCGTCCTGGTCCACCTGGTCGACGTCTCCGACGCTTCCGAAGCCATCGAAGGCAACGCCCGCCCCGACCCCGTCGAAGACTTCAAGACCATCACCGCCGAGCTCAAAGCCTTCGACCCCGCGCTTGCCGCCAAGCCCACCATCCTCGTCGCCACCAAGGCCGACGTCGCCAACCCCGACAAGCTCAAGAAGCTTCGCGCCTTCGCCACCCGCCGCAAACTGCCCTTCTACACCATCTCCGCCGTCACCGGCGAAGGCATCGACAAGCTCAAGTACGCCATCGCCGAATCCGTCGCCGCCCACCGCACGCACGAGCCCGCCCCGCCGCCTGAGCCCGCGATCTACAAGAAGCCCAGGGCCAAACCCGCCTACCCGCCGCCCCTCCCCTCCGCAAAAGCGCATCGCCGCTGACCACATCTCCGGCTACCGCACTAATATTTATTGCTGGCGTGTGGCAGTGTGTATTGCTGGCGTCTGGCAGTGGGTGGGTCAGTTTAGGCTGTTTTGAAAGGGCACGGCTTCAGCCGTGCCGCAAGCGCCTCGTTGAAAAGGGGGCTTTAGCCCTTGAGGGAATTCTTCAATGCAAATTGACCGGCCACCTGCCATGCCCGGCGATCTCAAAAAGAAACGCTGCGCCTGGGTCCGCGCCGACGACCCTCTGATGCTCGAATACCACGATCGCGAGTGGGGTGTCCCCGTCCACGACGATCGCAAACACTTCGAGTTCCTCATCCTCGAAGGCGCACAGGCCGGCCTGAGCTGGTCGACCGTGCTCAAAAAGCGCGAAGCCTATCGGCGTGCCTTCGCCGGCTTTGATCCCGCCAGGGTCGCGCGATTCACCGCACAACGCATCGAGAAGCTCATCCAGGACCCCGGCATCATTCGCAACCGCTTAAAAATCGAATCCTCGGTGCGGAACGCAAAAGCCTTTCTCAAAATCCAGGAAGAGTTCTCCAGCTTCGACAACTTCTGCTGGCGCTTCGTCGACGGAAAGCCCAAGCTCAACAAGCTGACGTCCACCCAACAGATCCCCGCGACCTCACCCGAATCCGACGCCTTCAGCAAAGAACTCCGGCAGCGCGGCTTCAACTTCGTTGGCTCGACGATCCTCTACGCACACATGCAGGCCGTCGGCATGGTCAACGATCACCTCATCGACTGCTTCCGGTATCGCGAGCTCCGATAGCGATCCGGCAGTAAAGCGTCCGAATTCGCCTTTGCTTCTGGATATCCCGAGGCTTCAGCCTCGGGCTTCCCAACCGCGCGCCGAAAGCGCTTCCGCTCTGCCGAAGGCCGTCGTGAAGGCGTAGCCGAAGCGACTGACTTGCTCTCCTTAGCGCGGCCGATAACGCCTCAGTGACCACCCCCTTGGTTCCCGTGAAGGACAAATACCCCGCACTCGCCCAGTTCAACAAGCCGAACCACGATCGAGGCAAGACAGCTCCGCGAGCGCATTTTTGCTTCACTGCAGAACGGGCAGCTCATCATAAGTTCGGCCATTAAGCAGTCGACCATTCAATTTCTTGCGAGTGCCTCCCCACTGCTTGAAGAAGAAACTGATATTTTGAACGCGACATTTGGCAAGAACCTCCTGCACCCACTCTTCTTCCAGTTTTCGAGCACCCCATCCGCTCTCGCCTCCGACAATCACCCAATCGATCCCAAGAAGCGATACTTCGCCAAGACTCTCGAGCAGCGGCTCAATAGATAAGAACTTAATCGCCGCGGGTGTATCCCTAAGATCCTTGATCCTAGGAAGCCCGTGCTTCTTGTCCTCTACACTCACCCCCCACCAGATATGAGAGCTCGTCGTGGCAAATCGGAGTTTTGAGTTTAACAACCCGCGGAGCCGTTCGGACCTTTTCGTGAGCACCTGATACTGATGCCAATTTCCTTTCATCATTACGTTCGCAACGTCAACTATGAAGTCATCCGGTACCTGAGGGTGGAAAAGGTCACTCATGGAGTTAACGAAGATTTTCTTAGGCGTTTTCCACTTTAGGGGTTCTTCGAGCTTCGCAGGGACAACGCGCAGATCGAAACCTTGTTCATAAGGGTGTCCGGGAACGCCGCGAAATCGCTCGGCAAAGGTTTGAGCATAGCAATGCTTGCAACCAGGGCTTATTTTCGAACACCCTCTCACCGGATTCCATGTCGCATCGGTCCATTCGATATTCGATCGCTCAGCCACTCTTCACCCCCTTGTCTCTATATTTCTTGAAGATGGAATTGACGATGTCGGATGCAACCGGCTGATGCGCCGCGAAAAATAAGTAATACACAGTTGCACCCGTGCTGTTTCGCATGGGAATTGGCTCAGGAACAACCTTGAATCCTGCTGCGTCTTGTAACCGCTGACGAAATGCAGCGGCGACATCCTCATTGGACCCTTTCTCCTCGTATCCGAACAAATTCCCGGTGGAGTTATATGCGGCTTGTCGCCATGAGTCGTCTCCCCAAAAACGTGTCATGCGGTCTCGCTGAGCTTCGCTAACCTTCTCTGCATCATGCCAGAGCACGTTCATGTTCATGTCCATGACTGGAAAGTTTAGAAATATCTCTATCGATTTTGAATTGCCTGCGGCCTGTATGAGGTTCCAATCCAGGTGCAATCCATAGGGATCGAGAATGCAAAGACCACGTCGATATTGATCGTAACGAACCAAGGGAAATACATCGCGAGGTAGCACAAGATTTGCATCACCTTCATGCACCGTCACGTTGGTACGTCCCGTCGACAAACGCTTCAGTTCGGCTATACGCGCCCGATTCAAATCAACGAAGTGAAGCATGTCAAATGGCGGTTCTACTGTCAGAGCTCGCGTCGGACTACCCTTAACCAGCGCCCCGCTCCCTTTTGCGAGGTGGTGGCCCGCGCCCGCAAAGGCATCGATATAGACCGTCGTAAGTCTTTTGCTGTGGAGAATCTGGTTGTAAGGCTTCGCATACTCCTCTAGGATTGAGAGCTTCACCTCCGACCAATATCCAATTTCGTCGAACTCTAAGACGGAGGCCCTTTTCATCGTTCCCGTATTTTCGCCTTTCCTTCCCCGCTCGTTAACGAGGCCGCGCGATGAAAGAACCAGACTTCACACTGACCTCAGCGTTCTGCCTTGAACCTGACCGCGAGCTCCCGCGCATCCCGTTCCCGCCGCACTTTCCACGCCTTCGTCGGCGCCTAGGCCTGATTGACCTCCACATCGACTACGAAGAATCCGCAGGGCCGCCATCTACCAGCGCAGGCCCCTCCGACCCGAGTCTCCGGCTACTGCGCTGTGATCGTCACGCTCCCCGTCGCCGACGACTTAACAAAATTCGCATCGCCGCTGTAGCTCGCACTCAACGAGTGCGTTCCCGCAGTCAGCGTGCTCGTCGTGAAGCTCGCTGAGCCGTCCACCAGCGCCAGCGTCGCAATCGTCGTGGAGCCATCCTTGATCGTCACCGTGCCGCTCGGCTGCAGGCTCGTCGCCGGATAACTCACCGTCGCCGTAATCGTCACCGCCGTTCCAGTCACCGCAGTCGCAGGATTCGCGGTCAGCGCCAGCGTGGTCGGAATCTGCGTCACCGTCAGCGTTTGCGGGCTCGACTGCGAGGACGTCGATCCCTGCTGTCCCGTGAACGACGCGATAACGTTGTACGTCCCAGGCGTCAGCGAGCTCGTTGTCACCGTCGCGCTCCCCTGCGAGTTCGCCGGCGCGGACCCCAGGTTCACACTCCCGGCCGTGAACTCGACCGTCCCCGCGGGCGTGCTGTGCCCGTGCCCTCCGACAAACGCCGTCAGCGTCACCGCATCGCCCGCCATCACGCTCGTGGCCGAAAGGTTCAGCGACGTGTTCGACGTGTCGCCGCGTCCGACCGACACGGCGTAGCTGCCGAAGGTGAATGCCGGATAGTTGCTGTCGCCCGAGTATTGCGCCGTCAGCGTGTGCGTTCCCGCCGACAGCGGTCCAAGCTGCACCGGCACCATCTGCATGCCGCTGTTGCTGGCCCCCGGAAGCATTGCCGAACCCGCGGCGGTCGCCCCGTCGTACACCGTCACCGTTCCCGTCGGCGGCGTCAGCGCCAGCGATGCATTCGGATCACTCGCTAGGTTCGCGAGGTACGTCTGGTACGGCACCGCCTTCGTGGTCAGCACCTGCACGTTCACCATCGGCTTCGTTCCCGGATCGATCTGCGCCGGCCCGGGCACGATCTCGCCTGCTATCGGCGCAAACACCTCTGCCCGACAGTCATACGGTGGATTGCTGTTCGAGATGTTGTCGTTCAGCGTCACGCCCGGCCCCGTCAGGAACTGCACAAAGTTCACCGGATCAGGTCCAACCGTGATAATCGAGTTCGTCGGTGTTGTCTGCTTGAACTTCGAGACGAAGTCCTTCGCCACAATTCCGTCCACGACAACGTTGTCCAGCGTCACTTCCGTCGGCACCGTCGAATTGAATCCCTGCATAAGCACCTGTCCCGTTGTCGTTGCAGTGGTCGAGGGCGTCACCTGGTGCAGGTTCTGAATGGTGATGTCCTTGTACCAGGGCAGCAATGTCCCGGTCTTCGTCAACCCCGAATAGAACGGATCCAGCCAGATCGCGTAGCGCAGATCCTTCGAGCAGATGTTCTGATACGTCAGATCCTGCACCACGCCACCGCGGGACACATCGCTCTTGATATGCACCGCCGTCGCATTCGAGTCCGTCGCCAGCCCCGACCACGTCAGGTTCTGCGCCAGCAGATGCCGCACACCGCCCAGCGTGTAGCTTCCAATCGACAGCCCATGTCCATTGCCGAACCAGTCGTTTGTGACGCTGTAGTACGAGGCGCCCGGCAGCTTATTCCCGCCAATCGCCACCTGGTCATCGCCGTCACTGATGTGCGACTGCGTAATCGTCACATTCGTCCCATAGCCCGGGTCGATGCCGTCCGAGTTCCGGGCATCGTACGGCGTCACAATCTTCACGCCCCAGGCCGTAAAGTTTGTCGGCACATCCAGCGCCACATGAAACATCGGCGAGTTCATCAGCCGGATCTTATACAGTGTCAGCCGGTCCGGGTTGCTGCCGTTGATCAGCCGCGGATTATTCTGGCTTCCGCCATTCACATCCGCATCGTGTGCCAGGTCCCACCAGCTCTCCGGCCCCGGCTGCCCGTTGAGCAACAGCCGCATGTACCCGCGGCCGTCGATCGTGCCGTAGCCCACGATCCCCGCGCCCACCGTCTTGCTCACGTTGATGATCGGATTGCATCCGTTGCCGTTGTTGTCCACCGTCCCGCAGGTGTGCGCCGAGCTCGAGTCATAGTCCCGCGGATTGCGCGAGGCGTACAGCGTCACACCCGCGTCCACCAGCAGCGTCACGCCCTTCGGAATCGTCAGCGGCCCGGTCAGGAATGCGTCGTTCGTCGCTCCCCCATTGTCTGTCCCTGTTGCCAGCTCAACAGCCTGTCCCGCGGGACACGCATTCATCGCCGCCTGGATCCTCGGCGAGTCCAGCTGCGTCTCATTCGAGATCGTTCCCGGCGTCGTCCCGGACGCCAGCTCGGCGGTCAACGTCGTACACACAGGTGGTATGACAGGTTCGAGCACATTTCTTTGATCCTGCGCCTCGGCCACACCCGCAATCACTAGCCCCATCACGACACACAACACTTGCTTTTGAAGGCAACGCATACAGCATCTCCTAAGATTTGGTCCGTGCAGTGCGGGAAATCATACGCTCGCGCCACGACATCCGGCATCTTCGCCAGTGGAAATTTCACCTCATCAAATTTCGCACCCGGGCGCATACCCCCGCCCAAGCCTGCCTGACAACCCACCTCCCGCAAGCCAGAAAGACTCCATAAACACAACAACGCGAAGCCCCGGCATCTCTGCCAGACCTTCGCGTCTCTTTGATCCCAAACTTTCTACAGCCCGCCGGTCAGCCGCCCAGGATCGGGTGCCAGAAGTCCAGCGCCAGCATGCACGCAACGCCAAACGCAATCACCAGCCAATACCAGTAACGGTCAATCCAGGCAATCAAGCCAGTCTCTTTGTGCGACGCCATAATCTTGTCCCAACTCCTTCCCTCAAATCCTAACCTGACCAATCCCTCCACACAAACCCGCTCTACTTCCGCCCCTGCATCGAAACATCGACTACCGACCCTTTCCCCAGAGAGTGCCATCTGCTTCATCGTCGCCTGGACGACACATCTTCATATCCATATACCTATTTACAAAATGGGATATTAAGCCCTCCACATTTATCCCGTAAGCGATTCACATCCAAGGGTTTCTGTTTGGAAGTGAAATTGCTTTCGTATCCTTTGCCCGCTCAATTGTTTAACGTCGAGAGCGACCGCGATCGTCGCAGTCCTCCCACGCACCCGTAGCGGCCTTCAGGAGATCTCCGACCACGATGAGACGCCTACTCGCCACGCTTGCCTTCCTCATGCTTTTTGTGTCCTCTACAGCCTTCCTTCAGGCTCAGGACAGGTCCTCGATGACCGGTGTCGTTACCGACGTATCCGGCGCCCTCCTCCCCGACACCGCGGTTGTTCTGTCCAACCCCCACACAGGTGTCTCCTTCACCCAGACTACCGACAACAAGGGGTCTTACCGCTTCACCAGCATCCCGCCCGGGCAAGGCTACGTCGCCACCTTCACCCATCAGGGTTTCGCCTCCACCCAGGTCAAGAACCTGGACCTCCAGGTCGGCACCACCCGCACCCAGGACGCCACGCTCCAGGCCGGCGCCGCCCAGACCATCGAAGTCTCGGCCACTGGCGCCACCGAAACCATCAACACCACCGACGCCTCGATCGGCAACAACATCTCCCCGCAGGTCCTCAACGAGCTCCCCGTCCAGGTCCGCGACAGCCCCTCGGCCCTCTTCACCCTCCAGCCCGGCGTTACCCTGAGCGGTTCCACCACCGGCGCCCGCGTCGACCAGGATCAGGTCACCGTCGACGGCCTCGACGTCAACGACATGGCCACCGGTGGGGCCTTCAACATCGTCGCCGCGGCCCCCGTCGACGCCATGCAGGAGTTCAAGGGCACCGTCAGCGGCTTCACCACAGACAGCGGCCCCGGCGGCGGCGGGCAGTTCAATCTCGTCACCAGGAGCGGCACCAATCACTTCCACGGCGTCCTCTTCGAATACAACCGCAACGCTGCCCTCGTCGCCAACTCGTGGTTCGGCAACAACAGCCACATTGCCAAGCCCAACTACATCCGCAACCAGTTCGGTGGCAACCTCGGCGGCCCCATACTAAGAGGCGACAAGGCCTTCTTCTTCTTCGACTTCTACGACTCGCGCATCGTTCAATCCGCCCTCGTCAACCGCACCGTTCCGCTCGACAATTTCCGCGCCGGCAACATCGGCTACGTCCTCAACCAGACCGGTTGCTCGCGCACCAGCCGCCAGAATACCCAGCCACAGTGCATCGGTTTCTACTCGCCCGCACAGGCGAGGACTCTCGATCCCGCCGGCATCGGTGAAAACGCCGCGTTCTTCCAGCTCATCAATACGCGCTACCCGCACGCCAACAACGTTGCAGGCGGCGGTGATGGCGTGAACACCGGCCTCTATACCTTCACCACCCCCGAGCCGGACAACGAGCAGAACTACGCCGTCAAGCTCGACTACAATCTCACCTCCAAACACCGGCTGTTCGCTGTCGGAACCCTTAACCGCCGCGACTCGACCCAGTCGGCGCCGGAGTTTCCGCAGGACGGTACCATCGCCCCCTTCCACGATCGCAGCTTCCGCTGGTCGGTCGGTGACAACTGGGCCATCACCAACAACATGGCCAACTCGCTCGCCGTCGGCGAGACGGTCTCCTCCTACCAGTTTCCGATTACCAACCTCAATCCCAACGGCACCAACCTGCTGAACTTCTCCGGCGGTGTCACCAGCCTGATGTCCAGGGCCTGGCTCAGCGCGATCAACGCCCAGGGCCGTCGCATCCCCATCCCGCAGATCTCCGACAACCTGCAGTGGCTGAAGCACTCCCACAGCCTCTCATTTGGCGGTTTCTTCAAGTACATCAACTCCGCCGACCACACCATTCTGGACTACAACGACGCCTCCATTGGTCTAGGTGGTCAGGTCACCGGCCTCAACGCCAACCAGCGCCCATCGAACATCCTTGCGAGCTCGACCGTGGCGAACAACTGGGACACAGCGTTTGCTGCCGCCCTCGGTCGCGTGGCCTCCATCAGCCAGCAGTTCAACTACGACGCCTCCGGCAAAGCCCTTCCGCTCGCTACCGGCGACCAGCGCCGCTACCGCTACTACCAGTCGGAGATCTACGCCGGCGACACCTGGAAGGTCACGCCCTCGCTCACCCTCTCCTACGGCGTCAACTGGCAGTACTTCTCCGTTCCGTATGAAACCAAGGGCCTCGAGTCCGTCGCCGAGATCGTCCCCGCCTCCGGGGCCGCCGTTCCATTCACCTTCGATTCGTACTTCAGCACACGCGTCAAACAGGCCAACACGCTCAGCCCCAGCGCCGTTCCGCTGGTCCAGTACGTGCTCAGCGGAAAGGCCAACCACGGTCCGGACCTCTACGCACCGGAGTGGCATGACTTCGCTCCGCGCTTCGCATTTGCCTATAACCCATCATGGGATCGCAAGTCTGTTCTCCGGGGCGGCCTCGGCATGGTCTACGACCGCACCATCATCAACGCCGTCCAGTACCAGCAGGACCAGCACTCCTACCTCTTCCAGCAGTCGCGAACAGAAAACGGCGACTCATTGGCGACCGATCAGCGTCTCGGTGCGAACGCAACCTACGTCGCGCCCGGCCCCCCACCGTCACCCACGCTTCCCTTCTTCCCGTTCGTTGACGACGCGAACGGAGATCAATGGGGAACGCCCAACCAGCCCTATGGCCTGGCGAACGGCAGCGCGTTCAACACCATGATCGATTCGCACTTCAAGACGCCGTACAGCATCATTGCCAACTTTGGCGTGCAGCATGAGTTCCCCGCCGGCTTCATCATGAAGCTGAACTATGCCGGCCGCTTCGGTCGTCGCCTGCTCGGCCAGACCGACGCCAACCAGGTGCTCGACAACACAGATCCGAAGTCAAGCCAACTCCTCTCCGTTGGAATGGCCAACGCCACTCTCGCGGCTCGCGCCTGCGGCGGCGTGCCGAACTGCCTTGCAACCTTGCAGGCGCAGCCGTGGTTCGAGAACGTTGCCGGTCCCGGCCTCTTGAACACCTTCGGTCCTCCTACGGCCTACAAGACTCCTTCGGGCCAACGGATCCAGAACTGGACCTCCTTCCTCTCCTACGAACTCGGCACCCTGGTCTCGAACGGCGACTTCGCCGATCTCGTCCAGGCGATAGGCTTCTACACCACGCCTCAGGCCTACAACGCCGGCATGTCGCCGCAGTTCTCCCAGGACACGGTCTACACCAACAAGGGCTTCTCTGAGTACAACGGCCTGCTCGCCACCGTGACCAAGAACATGTCGCATGGCCTCACGTTCGAGATGAACTACACCTTCAGCCACTCCATCGACAACGTCTCGTTGATCGCAAACGCGGGCGCAGCCGGTGGCTACGGGTTCGTCTGCAACCCGCTTCTACCCCGCCAGTGCCGCGGCAACTCCGACTTCGATACCACCCAGATCTTCAACGGATGGTTCATCTATCAGCTGCCCTTCGGCCACGGCCGCCAGTGGGCCTCCTCCGTGCCTCGCTGGGCGGACGAGATCATCGGCGGATGGAACGTCAGCTCCATCTTCAACCAGCACACCGGTTACGCCTGGAGCACCGTCTCGAACGCCTTCGTCCCCAGCTACTCCAATGACGCCCAGGCCTTCTTCAACGGCCCCAACAGTGACCAATATGCGCACGTCAACAAGAGCCCGTCGGGTACCGTCAGCATCTTTACCAAAGGGAATGCGACTTCCAGCGAGTTCAGCGGTCCCGTCGGCTTCGCCATCGGTCCGCGTAATAACATGCGCGGTCCCGGTTACTTTGTCATGGATTCCGGGCTCGACAAGATCTTCGAGATCTCCCGGGATCACAACATCAACCTTAAGTTCCGTGCCGACTTCTTCAACGTCCTCAACCACCCCAGCTTCTCGACGCCGGCGGCTCCCGGTTCCAGCACGGATTACACCAACAGCAACTTCGGCGTTCTTACCTCAACGGCCAGCGTGGCCCGCATTGGTCAGCTCGCCCTTCGCGTGGAGTTCTAACCTGACTTCCGAAGCTCGACCCCTACCGGTCGGTCTTCACTCGAGCCTGCCGCGATCCTCGCGGCAGGCTTTCTTCTTTCCCCCAAAAACTGGGTGCCCCACCCTCGACGCGTAACCGGGGTCCCCGGCGAGCTTGCTCGCTGGTGGAGTAGCGGCAGGGTGGTGGTATCGCGCGTGGTAGCGCGCGATAGAGGATCTCTCTGAACCCGCCAAACATCCTGGTGAATCGAAACTCGCAACCCACAGAAAACAGAAGGGAATTCCCTACAGGATCGCGGCCCGGCCCCTCAAATCAAAGTGCACCCCACCCCATCGCCAACCTCTAGATTCCAGAGACTTTACACGCAAATGCTTTAGAATCAAGACTTTGCAATCAAAGTCCACCCCTAAGTCCTATCCGCTGAATACTTTGCGCAAAAAAACCGGGGTAGGGATACCCCGGGGTCCCAAGGCTAGCGTGCTCGCTGCGTGGTTTACCGGTTCTCGCGAAATCGATTCGCCACCCGGAACTCCTCGCGCAGCCCCGGCGTGCGCAGATTCTCCCTCACATGCTGCAGCCGCTGCTCCAGGGCCTCGATGGCCTCTGCGATCGGCTCCGCGTTGGTCATGGCCACATCGCGCCACATGCTGTAAGGGCTTGATCCTAAACGAGTTGTCTCCCGCAGCGCCCGCCCCCCAATCGCCTGCACCGCCGCCATCCCCTCCGCATCCCCCGCAAACGTCTCCTCCAGCAGCGCCGAGAGTGCTGTAGACAGCATCTGCGGCAGATGGCTCACCCACGCACACACCTCATCGTGCCGCTCCGCATCGAGCTCCATCACCCGCGCCCCAAAC
>DATNGO010000169.1:0-11796 GCA_035605855.1 Acidobacteriaceae bacterium
GGGGCGCGGAACTCGAGGGGTTTGGCGGTGCGCGGGTGTTTGAAGTCGAGCTCGGCGGCGTGGAGGAAGTTGCGCTCGAGCGTGAGTGGTTCGTCGGTGGAGGAGCGTGCGGTGCGCGTGATGTGATGCGGAGCGCCGTAAAGCGTGTCGCCGACGATGGGATGGCCGAGGGCCTGCATGTGTACGCGGATCTGGTGGGTGCGGCCGGTCTCGATGCGGACTTCGAGGAGTGTGAAGCGGCCGTGGCCGCCGTCGATGCGCTCGAGGACGCGCCAGTGCGAGACAGCGTGACGGCCGTCGGCGCGGCGCGTGGTCATGCGTGTGCGGCGTACGAGGTCGCGGCTGACGGGTAGATTGACGGTGCCTTCGTCGTCTTTGAGGCTGCCGTGCACGAGTGCGATGTAGACCTTGCGCATGTCGCGTTCGGCGAAGCCTTCGGCGAGCTTGCGATGGGTGACGTCGTTCTTCGCGACGACGATGAGGCCGCTGGTCATCTTGTCGAGACGGTGGACGATGCCGGGGCGATTGCCGGCGGTGGCAGAAAGTTTCTGGCCGAAGTGGAAGAGCAGCGCGTTGACGAGCGTGCCGCGGTTGTCGTCGAGTGAACCCGCGCCGGCGTGCACCATCATGCCGGCAGCCTTGTTGATGACAGCGAGGTCGTCGTCCTCGTAGACGATATCGAGTGGAAGGTCTTCGGGTTCGGCGCGAAGGGCGGCGGGTTGCGGATCGCCTTCGATGTCGATCTGCTCGCCGCCGCGAAGCTTGTGGCTGGCCTTGGCGACGGAGCCATTGACGGTGACCTGGCCGTTTTCGATGAGCAACTGCACACGCCCGCGGCTGATGTGCGGAAGAGCTTTGGCGAGGTAGGCGTCGACGCGCATCTTTGCGGCGGCGGCCTCGGCGATAAAGCTGCGAATGCCGGCTTCGGGCTCGAGGTCTTCGAAGACGTGAATCTCCCGCGGCATGGACTCCGGAGGCTTCAGGCCTTCGTAGCGGGGCGTGTCGGGGGTGGTGGGCTGGTTGCGTGTGCCGGCGGTGTTGGCGATGCGCAGGAAGGGATTGGAGGGATCGGGGAGATTCTCACGCATCAGCTCCGCGGTGTCCCACATCTCCTGGTTGTCATTCTGTGACGCGTGCGCTGCGTCCGCGAGTTCCTTCTCGCGTTCGCGAGCGTCGTTGAGTTCGGTGCGGATCTTACGGTATTCGGCGCGAACGGACTGGCGGCGCTTGCCCTTGGGCAGCATGTTCTTTGAGGGCATCAGCGAACCTCCTGGGGACGCGCGCGTGGAATGAATGCGAGCAGGCAGGCTCCGAAGACGACGGCGGCGAGTGCGATCCACTGGGACACATCTAACAGGTTATGCGAAAGCGGTTGCGCCTGCGGCTGGTCTGGCACGCGCAGCATGTCGAGCAGAAAGAGAGTCGTGCCACTGGCGATGAAGGCGATGGCTGCGACGCGACCGGGCTCGCGCATGCGGCGCAGCAATGCAATCAGTGCGAGGCAGAGCGCGAGAGCGGCTGCGGCGCTGTAGAGTGCGACGGGATGCACACGTGTGTTGACGGAGGAGCTCGCGGCACGCACTCCCCAGGGAAGCCGCGTGGGCAGGCCGCCGCCGGTGCCTGAGACTGCGTCGGCGAGCGAGAGCGCGCTCCAGAGCAGAGCGCCGCAGGGCGCCCAGGCGTCCATCGCGCGCAGCAGCGGAAGGCGCTTCCAGCGCAGCCAGAGCGCAACGGGAATCGCGGTGACGAGCAGGCTGAG
Organism: Acidobacteriaceae bacterium; assembly: GCA_035605855.1. Lineage (GTDB taxonomy): Bacteria > Acidobacteriota > Terriglobia > Terriglobales > Acidobacteriaceae > Granulicella. Next base: position 1,760 of record DATNGO010000169.1, read on the forward strand.
ATAGCTGATCGAGGAGAAGCTGAGAATGTCGCGGAGGGAGAGTGTGAGCTGGCCGTGCTCGACGACGACGAAGAAGGCGAGGCCGAGCAGGCGGGAGAGCACGAAGGCGGCGGCGATGGCGAAGACGCCGGCGTCCCACAGGGTTTCCGGTTCAAGCGAGCGCAGCGGTGCTGTGCGCAGGCTGAGCCACAGCGCAGCGATCATGCCGGCGATCGCGATGGCAGCGTAGGCCGGAATGTGCAGGGCTTCCAAGTTTGCGACGGCGAAGCAGGCCGCGGGCAGCGCAGCGGAGAGATTCATGAGGGGAGCGTGAAAAGGAATGTGAAGACCGACCCGCGGGGCCGTGTGTGAAGCGCTGGTGAACCCGTCTTAAGACGGTGGGACCTGGCCGTGGCTCTTCAGGCATTCCGGACTGGCGGACACTGCACACCGAACCATGTATACGAGCCAGGCCCCTGTTCATTGAATGTTGGTTCAACCAGCGTGGATCACTGACACCTGCTTTGCAGGCCGGTCTCTGCGTTGGATGCTAACCTGCAACGTCCGGAATGGCAAACGGAGAAGTTGCCTCAGGGGCTGAAGCCTCCGTTTGCTTTTGTGTCGCCTCACGGCACGGCTGAAGCTGTGCGCTTAACAAAACACAAAAGCTGACACTCAAAGCGAGAACGAGAAGGTTCTTGTCACTTCAGAGAAGACTAAAAAGCGTAACGCAGGCCGAACTCGACACGGCGGCCGGTATCGGCCTGGTACGGCACACCGAAGAATGGTGAGCCGAGCACGCCGCCGACCTGGGTTACGTTCATGTGGTTCAAGACGTTGGCTGAGCGAAGGTTGGCGGTGAGCGTCTGTGGATGCTCAGCCTTGTCATTGCGCGTGAGCTTGAACGTGCGTTCGAGATTGGTGTCGAGATAGACCTGCCACGGCATGATGCCCTTGTTGCGCGGGAAGACGCCTTGTCCGCTGCCGGGAACGAGCTCGCCCCAGGGCGTTGTGTAGGCGCAGGGTGAAGCATTGGGATTCGCGGAGCAGAGCGGCGTGTTTGCGGGAGCGTATTGCGGGCGATCGTTGAAGTCACCGTCGCCGTTGTTGTCGAAGCCGGTGGTGACATTGTAGGCGGCTTCGCCTCTGGAACGCATATTGAGGCTCCATTCGAACTTCGCGGGGAGCTTCGCGGTGGCGGTGCCGAAGACGTTCCAGAGCGGGTTGCCACTGCGGCGCGCAATCTCGCCGGCGTTGCTGTAGTAGTTCTGCGGTGAGAAGAATGCATCGTTGTTCGTGTCGTCGAAGACGTTGATGCGCACGGCGCCCGCGTTGAACTGCAGGTACTTCAGCTTGTGCTGCTCCAGTCCCATGAACTCGGCGTTGCCGCCGCCCTGGCCGCTATTGTTGAGTTGGTAGATGTTCAGGTTGGGCGCAATCGGCCGCGGTCCGGTGGGCGAGCCATTCAGCGGAGTGTTGATGTTGGGGCTGCGCGTGTAGTTCCAGATGCGGGCGTCGTAGAGATCCAGCGAGAGATTCCATCCGCCGGGCAGCGCCTTGGTGAAGCCGATGTTCTCGATGGCGAAGGCGATGTTTGCGAGATGGGGATTCTGTGTCCGCATGCTCTCGATGACGGTGGGGTCGCCGCTGAACGGATTGCCGTAGACGGGGTTGTAGACGCTGCTGGTAATGCGGTTCACGCCGTCCATGCGCCGCAGTTCGTTTTCGGTTCTCGGGCCGAAGCCGCCGGTGAACAGTCCGACGTGTGCGTGCAGATTCCACGTGGCCTTCTTATCCGGCGTCCAGCTGACACCGAAGCGCGGAGTGACGCCGTTCAGCACGGTGGGGTTGTTCTGCAAGTAGTAGCGCATGCCCAGCGCGAGATGCACATTGGGACGCACCTTCCAGTCGTCCTGGAAGAACAGCGCATCGGAAACCTGCACGTATTGGATCGCGGGGTTGCCGCGGACATTGCTGAACTGAGTGGGAGTGCCGCCGGGCAGACCAAGCAGCGCGCGGCGATACTGCTCGAGGCCGGTGATGATCGTGGTCTCGCCGGGAATGGGCTGATTGCTGGCGTCGAGCGCCGGGGCCCGGCCGCCGCCGAAGGTATAGGTGCCGTTGAAGTTCGTGGTCAGCGAACTGTTCTGGGGTTTGATGAAGAACTGTGTGCCGAATTTCAGGAGATGGTTCTTCGTGTTGATGATCGCGTCGTCGTCGATCTCCGTCACAAAATAGCGGATGCGCTGGGGCCCGATGGATGCGCCGCCGCCCGTAAATGCGCCCGCGACGCTGACCTGCGGCGCTGTGGAGGTCGGGACATCTGTCTCACCGCCCCAATGCAGACTTAGTCGCGCCTCGTGCATCGCCTTGGGTGAGACAGTCGTGACATCTGTGAAGCGGATGATGTGATCGTACTGCTGGCTGTCGTAGCCGGCCTCGGGCAGCGTCGTTCCGCCGACGCCGAGATTCGTGAGGTGATTCACGTCCGCCGAGTAGCTGGTGATGAAGGTGTTCTTCGGGCCAAGCTGCCAGTCCATGCGCGCCAGGCCGATCCAGCGGCGCTGCGGCGTGGCGACTGTGGTGATGGTATTTACCGGCTTGCCGGAATTATCCAGCGTAATCGCGTTCACGACGCCCACGTTGTCGATGCCGCGGTGTTCGAGGTTGAGCGTGAAGTTGCTGCTCTTGCGTGTGATGGGGCCGGTGAGCTCGAAGCCGAACCGCTGCCTGCCGAGCGATCCCTTGCTGACGGAGAACGGATCGCGCGCGTTCATCCATGCGCTGCTGTCGGTTCCGAAGAGCGCGCCGTGATAGGCCTTCGCGCCGGGCTTGGTGTAGACCTCGACGCGTCCGCCATCGAATGGAGGTTCCTGATACTCGGCGGAGAACAGATCGGGATTCACCTTGATGTAAGCGATGGAGTCCTTGGGGGGCAGGTGCGTGGAGTCCTGGAAGCCATCGACCGAGACGGTGGTGTTGGACGGATTGCCGCCACTGGCAGCGGCCATCTGCTGAAGCTGCTGCAGCAATTCGTCGGGATCGTCGGCGAGGGACTGAAGCCGCTTGCCGGAAATCGTCTGGGTCGGGCCGGCGGAGGTTGGGCTTACTTCGGCAGTCTCTGTATCGACATTGACGGTTGTTTCGACGGCCTCGGGCTGCAAGACGGTGTGCAGCGCCTTGTGCAGCGGAACCTGCACGGTCAGGGTCTGGTTGGCGAAGCTGGTCGCGGCAATCTGCAGATGGTGCGATCCGTCGGCGACGCAGGGAAAGCGGAAGTGGCCGTCCGAGCCGGAGGTCACCGATGTGCCGGTTTCGAGCGATACGGTTGCACCGGGGATGATTGCGCCTGTCGTATCAACGACAACGCCCGTCAGCGGAGCGCCATTGCAGGCGCTTCCGTCGCTCTCCGCCAGCATGGCGGGCGCGGCCAGCAGGGCAAGGCAGGCGACAGGAAATAGAAGAGATCTCATGCGTAAGGCTCTCTCAAAATCTTTCAGTGACGGGGAAAGGGCGGCGCGAAGGCGCCAGGGTGTTTCTTGCGAGCTGACGATAGGTCACTCGCTATAAGTGCGTTCAGAAGCCAATACGTGCGAGAAGGCGGTGTGGTTCCCTGTCCGGCCTCGCGGCGCGGTGAGGACGAACCTGGCAAGGTAAAGAGGCGGTGCGGACGGTAAGGGCGCGGCGGACGGTAAGATAGAGGAGACGATTTTCTGGACGATTCGAGGAACCTGTATGAGCACTACGACCGCGCCCGCTGCACAACTGGAAGCCCTGGCCCGCGCCCACGGACTGAACCTGACGGGCTCTGAACCGGGGACTGACTTCTCGGGCCATGCGACGGCGCGCGCCACGATGACGCTCGCGGCGGAGCCTGCGCACAGCCTGCTGCTGGAGCTGGGCGAGCGCTTCGATGGGGGTGATCCGAAGTTTGCGGCGGAGCTGAACAGCTTCTTCGCCGAGACGGCGCAGCGCCTGCGTAACCCGCGCCCGGAGTGCTACTTCACGCTGCTGGGACTTCCGCTCAGCTTCAGCAACTTCGCATGGCCGTTCCATGGGTCGACGTCGGGCGCCGACACATTCATCGTGCATGGACAGATCAACCTGGAGACCGGAGGGGAGAGCGTGCTGCACGCCAAGGTTTCGGCCTCGCTCACGCGCACCTTCGCTGAGGTGGTTGCCGCGCTGGAACAGCCGTTCGCAGAGAGCTTCATCTACAACGCCGTGCGCAAGACGCTGGACCAGGGCCAGCTCGAACTGGTGAAGTCCGGCAACCGCCAGCCTGTTCCTGTCACGACGCGCTATCACTCCGCGAAGCAGAATCGCTTCATCTTCAACGACACGACCGAAGAGCAGCGGACGCACTTCCTCGCGGGCAAGATTTACTGGCTCAGCGGAGTGCTCGGCGGCGGCGCGCCGGTGTGGGTGACCGATCCGCGCGACGCACAATATCTGAACACGACGACCGTGGAGCTAGCGAAGGCCGCGGACACGCTGGCCGGTCAGGGGCTGCTCTTGCTGAGCAGCAGCGGCGAATGGGCATCAGCCACGGCGAAGCTCGAGGAGGGGCGCGAGCGCTTCGAGGCCGAGGTCGAGGACGGCCTGAAGTTCATCAAGCCCAGCTTCAATGAAGAGATGCGCGCCGGCCATACGAATATGTAGTCGAGGGAGTGAGGAGTGAGGAGTGAGGAGCAGGCTCGACTTCTTAATCTTCAATTTCCAACTCTTGCAACGCCTTCCATGCAGTCTCATCCACTGCGACACCGAGACGCAGACTTTCGTCGCGAATGCGCAGCGTGCCCTCGCCGGGATAACGTGCGAAGCGGCCGGGCTCGATCGGTGTCGCTGCGTGCAGAAAGTCGATGGCGGCGGCGGCGATTCGATCGAGCTCCTCCATCGATGTGAGCGCGGACGGTGCGAGCGCGAGAAATACTTGCGACTGCCCAACCTCCTGCAGCGGGTCGGCGGGGATCTCGCAGGTTGCGCGGCCATCGGCCAGCATGGCTGCGAGCACGTCCAGCACAAAGGCCAGGCCTGAGCCCTTCCAGAGCCCGATAGGCAGCGCGCGCTGTGTGCGTTCGATTGCAGCAGGATCGCGTGTCAGCTCGCCCTGCTCATCGAATCCACCGGGAAACGGCAACCGCTCGCCGCGCTCGCGATACGCCGACAGCGTGCCGTAGGAGAACTGCGACATCGCGATGTCGAGCACGATGGGCGCGGTGCGGCCTGCGGAATCGCGCCGCGGTATGGCGATGATGAGCGGATTGTTGCCGATTGCCGGCGTGGTCGCTCCCCAGGGCGGCAGATTGGGCAGTGTGTTGGTCCAGCACATTGCAGCGAAGCCCGCTTCAGCCGCCTGCCAGCCGTAGCTTCCGCCGCGCATCCAGTGCGTGGTATCGGCCAGTGCCACCGCGCCGAGGCCGTGCTCGCGGGCAAGCTCCAGCGCGCGTTTCATCGCCGCATGCGCGGCGAGATTGCCAGGCCCGCGATGTCCCGTCCACCTCTCCAGCGCAGCGAAGCTTGCGACGGTCTGCGGCTCGGCACGCGGGTCAATGTGGCCGGCGCGAACCATCCCGGCAAAGCGCGGCAGTCGCGCGATGCCGTGCGTGCGCACGCCGTCGCGATCGGTTTCGGCGATGAGCTGTGCAGCGAGCGCCGAGCGCTGCCCAAGCCCGAGCTTCAACAGGACGCGCTCGACGCGCGCGCGCAGTTCATCAAAAGGGACACGAACCATGCACACATTAGAACCCACTGGATCGATTGCGAACACGCGATCGTCGCGGGAAGCATCCGAAGACGCTAGACTGAGGCGGTGGCGAGCTCACGCTTGCCTTGCTCCTGAGTCTTCTGCGAGGTTTGTTACTTGCGCGTGTGTCTCTCCCGGCCCCTTGGCATCATGATGCTTCTCGCCCTTTGCGCCACGGCGTGGTGCGCGCCCCGGCCGCAGCGGCCTACGCCCGCGGGCACTGACGTAGTGATGCTCAGCGATCTGCACTTCGATCCGTTCTACGATCCGGCAAGGATTTCCGAGCTGCGCCGCGCTCCTATCGCGGAGTGGCCGGCCATTCTCTCCCAGCCCGAGTCTGCGACCCGCGTCAACATCTTCAGCCAGCTGCAGAGCGCATGCGGTGTGCGCGGCACGGACTCGCCCTGGCCGCTGGTGATTACGGCCCTCCGTGAGGCGAAGCAGGTGCAGCCCGCGCCGCTGTTCGTCACGGTTAGCGGCGATCTGCTGGCGCACGGATTCATCTGCAAGTTCCGCAAGCTGAATCCTTCCGCGACTCCAGCCGAGAGCTCTGCCTTCGCCGCGAAGACCGTCGCCTTCCTCACGCAGCAACTTCATTCCGCATATCCATCGGCGCCCATCTATCTCGCGCTCGGCAACAACGACTCCGGCTGCGCCGACTATAGCGAGACGCCCGACAGCGCCTTCCTCAAGTCCGCAGGCGTCAGCTTTGCCGCGAACGCTGGCGACTCCGAAGCGCGCGCGTCCCTTGCCGCCAGCTTTCGTCATCTCGGCGATTACAGCGTGATGCTGCCGGGCGCGATGCACAATACGCGCCTCATCGTGCTGCAGGACGTCTTCGAGTCCACGCACTACAGGGGATGCAACGATGAGCCGAACGCTGCGCCCGCGGCCTACCAGATCGCGTGGCTGCGCAAGCAGCTGACCGAGACGCGCGCGGCGGACGAGCAGGCGTGGGTGATGGCGCACATTCCGCCAGGCATCGACGTCTATACCACTTATCATCGCTATCTCTTCGCGCCGGGCGAGGCCTGCAGCGTTAAACAACCGCAGATGTTTCTGAACAGCGGTGCGCTTGGTGACACGATCGCGGAGTTCGGCGACGTCGTGCGCCTGGCGATCTTCGCGCACACGCACATGGACGAGATCAAGCTGCTGCGCGGCCGTGACGGCAACGAAGTGGCGGCGAAGATGGTGCCCTCGATCTCACCAATCAACGGCAACGATCCATCGTTCATCGTTGCGCAGGTTTCACCGCAGACTGCGACGATCGAGGATTATGAGGTCTATTCAGCGTCCAACGCGCAGGGCGCGAACTGGGCTCGCGAGTATCGCTACTCGGACGTCTACCACCTGCCGGATTTTTCCGCGAAGTCGGTTAACCGGCTCTCCTCTGAGCTGATTGCCGACAAGAGCGGCGAGGACGAGACGAGCCGAGCGTACGAGCGCTACTTCCTGGCGGGCGGAGGTACGTTTGCGGCGCTCGGACTGCAGCGTCTGTGGCCGGAATACAGCTGCAGCCTGCGAGAGCTCGACCCGGCGGCATTCCGCCGCTGCATGTGCCCGGGCGGGGCTGCGCAGCCAACGTCTGCTCCAGCGAGGCCGTGAACTGCTACGATGTCTCTCGCGTGTTCTCCATGAGATCGCGCCGGACGAACGAATGAGCGCAGCCGAAAACGCACGACCCACAGGCACAGCAGGATCGCGGCTCCGCGAGGCGGTCAAAGCAGAGCAGCCGCTGCAGATCGCCGGCGCCATCAACGCCTTCCACGCGCGCATGGCAGAGCGTACCGGCTATCGCGCTGTCTATCTTTCGGGCGGAGGCGTTGCCGCCGGATCGCTCGGCATGCCTGACCTGGGCATCTCCACGCTTGATGATGTGCTGATCGATGTGCGACGAATCACGGATGTCTGCCCGCTGCCTCTGCTGGTCGACGCGGATACCGGCTTCGGCGGCGCCTTCAACATCGCGCGCACGATTCGCTCGCTCATGAAGGCGGGCGCCGCGGGATGCCACATCGAGGACCAGGTGCAGGCCAAGCGCTGCGGCCACCGCCCCGGCAAACAGATCGTCTCCAGCGAGGAGATGGTGGACCGCATCAAGGCGGCTGTCGACGCACGCACGGATGAGAGCTTCGTCATCATGGCCAGAACAGATGCCCTTGCGTCCGAAGGATTGCAGGCGGCTTTAGATCGCGCCGCAGCCTGCGTCGAAGCCGGCGCCGATATGGTCTTCCCTGAAGCCGTGCGCGAGCTCGAACACTATCGCGCCTTCGCCGAGCGCACGCGCGTTCCAGTGCTCGCGAACCTTACAGAGTTCGGCGCCACACCGCTCTTCACGCTGGACGAGTTGCGCGCCGTCGACGCCGGTCTTGCGCTCTATCCGCTCTCCGCCTTCCGCGCGGCCAACGCCGCGGCCTTGCGGGTCTACGAGACGATTCGCCGCGACGGCACACAACGCGCCGTCGTCGACACCATGCAGACGCGCGCCGAGCTCTACGACTTTCTCGACTACCACTCGTACGAGCAGAAGCTCGACGAACTTTTTGCTAAAGAACGATCATGAAACCTGCAGGTGCATCCATGAGTGAAACAGCCACTGCCCCGGCCGCTGCCGGATTCAAACCGAAGAAGTCGGTTGCGCTCTCCGGCGTTGCGGCGGGCAATACCGCGCTCTGCACCGTCGGCCGCACCGGCAACGACCTTCACTACCGCGGCTATGACATTCTCGATCTTGCGGCAAAGTGTGACTTTGAAGAGGTCGCGTACCTTCTGCTCTACGGCAAGCTGCCGACGCGTGCCGAGCTCGATCACTACAAGAAGCGCCTGCGCGGACTGCGCGGGCTGCCCGCAGGCGTGAAGACCGCACTGGAGCAACTCCCCGTCGGCGCGCATCCGATGGACGTGCTGCGGGTGGGTGTCAGCGTTCTCGGCACGCTCGAGCCCGAGCCACAGGCGCACACGCCGCAGACCGCACTCAATGTTGCCGACCGGCTGATGTCGTCGCTCGGCTCGATGCTGCTTTACTGGTATCACTTCGCGAGCAGCGGAAACCGCATCGAGGTCGAGACCGCGGACGACTCCATTGGCGGGCACTTCCTGCACCTGCTGCACGGCGAGATCCCGAGCGAGGAGTGGGTGCGCGCCATGCACGTCTCGCTCATCCTCTACGCCGAGCACGAGTTCAATGCGAGCACTTTCACCGCGCGGGTGATTGCCGGGACTGGTTCGGACATGTACTCGGCGATCGCCGGCGCCATTGGCGCGCTCAAGGGACCGAAGCACGGCGGCGCCAATGAGGTTGCGCTCGAGATCCAGCAGCGCTATCACTCGCCCGAGGAGGCTGAGAAGGACATCCGCGCGCGCGTCGCGAACAAGGAGGTCATTATCGGCTTCGGTCACCCGGTGTACACGATTTCTGATCCGCGCAACGTGGTCATCAAAAAGGTCGCGCACGATCTCTCCGTCTCGACCGGCGACCTCGCGATGTACAACGTCGCGGAGCGGCTGGAGAGCGTGATGTACGAAGTGAAGCGCATGTTCCCAAATCTCGACTGGTTCTCGGCGGTTGCGTATCACGTGATGGGTATTCCGACCGCAATGTTCACGCCGATCTTCGCGATCGCGCGCACTTCGGGATGGAGCGCGCACATTATGGAGCAGCGCGCCGACGGCAAGATCATTCGTCCCGCGGCGAACTACACGGGGCCGGAAGACCTGGAGTTTGTGCCTATCGAGGAGCGGTTGTAGAACCATGTCGCAGCAGATCTCCAACGTACGTCCGCCCTTCGATCAAGTCCTCGTTGACATCGTTGACTACGTACGCGATTACAAGATCACCAGCTCGCTTGCTTACGAAACTGCACGTTATTGCCTCCTCGATACGCTCGGATGCGGTTTGCAGGCACTCGATTTTCCTGCCTGCACCAAGCTGCTCGGGCCTGTCGTTCCCGGCCTCACGATGAAGAACGGAACGCGCGTTCCGGGCACGAGCTACGAGCTCGACCCGGTGCAGGGCGCATTCAACATCGGTGCGATGATTCGGTGGCTCGACTTCAACGACACGTGGCTCGCCGCGGAGTGGGGGCATCCGTCGGACAATCTCGGCGGAATCCTCGCAGTCGCAGACTGGATCGCACGCAGGTCTCCGAACGACGGGGGCAAGCAACTCACGATGCGCGATGTATTGACATCAATGATTCAGGCGCACGAGATTCAGGGCTGCCTTGCGCTCGAGAACTCCTTCAATAGAGTTGGCCTCGATCATGTTGTGCTGGTGAAGGTGGCGAGCACCGCAGTCGTCTCGCATCTT
>DATNGO010000170.1:0-5089 GCA_035605855.1 Acidobacteriaceae bacterium
ATGCCGCGTAGGAATGATATTTCGAAGATTCTGGTGATTGGCTCGGGGCCGATTGTGATTGGGCAGTCGGCGGAGTTTGATTACTCGGGGACGCAGGCGTGCAAGGCGCTGAAGGCCGAGGGGTATGAGGTTGTGCTGGTGAATTCGAACCCGGCGTCGATCATGACGGACCCCGAGGTTGCGGACCGCACGTATATTGAGCCGCTGACGCCGAGGTATTTAGAGGAGATTTTGCGCGTCGAGGCGGAGTCGCTCGATGCGAGCACGGGCAAGTTTGCGGTGCTGCCGACGGTGGGTGGGCAGACGGCGCTGAATCTTGCGGTGGATCTGGCGGACGCGGGCGTGCTGGACAAGTACGGCATTGAGCTGATCGGCGCGAAGCTGGAGGCGATCAAGAAGGCCGAGGACCGGCTGCTGTTCAAGGATGCGATGAATCGCATCGGGCTGGACATGCCGAAGTCGAAGCTCGTGAACAATATTCGCGATGGGCTGGAGTTTTCCGGAGTGCTGGGGTTTCCGGTGGTGATCCGGCCGAGCTTCACGCTGGGTGGGTCGGGCGGCGGCATTGCGTATAACCGCGAAGAGCTGATGGAGATTCTGGCGCGCGGGTTGGATCTTTCGCCGGTGCATGAGTGTTTGCTCGAGGAGAGCGTGCTGGGTTGGAAGGAGTATGAGCTGGAGGTGGTGCGCGATCTGAAGGACAACGTCGTGATCATCTGCTCGATTGAGAATTTTGATCCGATGGGCGTGCACACGGGCGACTCGATTACGGTGGCGCCGGCGCAGACGCTGACGGATCGCGAGTATCAGAAGATGCGCGACGCGGCGATCGCGGTGATTCGCGAGATCGGCGTGGAGACGGGCGGAAGCAATGTGCAGTTTGCGGTGAATCCGCAGAATGGGCGCATGACGGTGATCGAGATGAATCCGCGTGTGTCGCGGTCGTCGGCGCTGGCGAGTAAGGCGACGGGCTTTCCGATTGCGAAGATCGCCGCACGGCTTGCCGTCGGCTATACGTTAGACGAGTTGCAGAACGACATCACGAAGGCGACGCCGGCGTGCTTTGAGCCGACGATTGATTATGTCGTCGTGAAGATTCCGAAGTGGCAGTTTGAGAAGTTTCCCGGCGCGGATGAGACGCTGGGGCCGCAGATGAAGTCTGTGGGCGAGGTGATGGCGATTGGGCGCACGTTCAAAGAGGCGCTGATGAAGGCCGTGCGCTCGCTGGAGACGGGGAAGAAGGCTGGAGCGGAGAATATTGATCCGCGCAGATTGCGGCAGAGATTGGTGACGCCGTCGCCGGAGCGGCTGGCGTATCTGCGCTATGCGTTTGAGATAGGGATGAGCGTGCGTGAGGCGGCGCGGCTGACGGGGATGGACCCGTGGTTTCTGCACCAGATGAAGATGATTGCCGACGAGCTGCAGAAGGTGGAGTTCGCGGGGATGGATGGGATTGAGGCGCACGACCTCGAGGCCGCAAAGCGTATGGGGTTGAGCGACGAGAGGCTGGCCGCGGCGCTGGGGCGCGACGGACGTGACGGCGCGGCACAGGTGCGGGCGATGCGCGAGCGCCTGGGTGTGAAGCCGGTGTTCAAACTTGTTGATACGTGCGCGGCGGAGTTCGAGAGCTTCACGCCGTATCTGTACTCCTGCTATGACGAAGAGGATGAGGCGCCGCCGACGGACAGGAGGAAGATCATCATCCTGGGGTCGGGGCCGAACCGGATTGGGCAGGGCATTGAGTTCGATTACTGCTGCTGCCACGCGGCGTTTGCGCTGCGCGAGGACGGCTACGAGACCATCATGATCAACTGCAATCCGGAGACGGTGTCGACCGACTACGACACGAGCGACCGGTTGTACTTTGAGCCGCTGACGTTGGAGGACGTGATGGCGGTGTATGAGCACGAGGCGTCGGGCGGCGCGGAGATCGGGATGATTGTGCAGTTCGGCGGGCAGACGCCGCTGAACCTGGCGCTGCCGCTGAAGGCGGCGGGCGTGCCGATCATCGGGACGAGTCCGGAGTCGATTGACCTGGCGGAGGACCGCAAGCGGTTTGGGAAATTGATTACGGAGCTTGGGATTCCACAGCCGCCGGGAGCGATGGCGACGAGTGTGGAAGAGGCGTTGGCGGGCGCACGCAAGGTGGAGTATCCGGTGCTGGTGCGGCCGAGCTATGTGCTGGGCGGGCGCGCGATGGTGATCGCGTATGACGATGCCGAGGTGGTGCGGTATATGACGACGGCGATCGAGTACTCGCAGGAGCGGCCGGTGTTGATCGATCACTTCCTGGAGGATGCGCAGGAGGTGGATGTCGACGCGCTGTGCGACGGCAAGGATGTGGTGATTGCAGGGATTATGCAGCACATCGAAGAGGCGGGTGTGCACTCGGGTGATTCTTCGTGTGTGTTGCCTGCTGTCGATCTGTCGCCGGAGGTGATGGCGACGCTGCGGGCGTATACGCGGAAGCTGGCGCTGGCGCTGAATGTGATCGGGCTGGTGAATCTGCAGTTCGCGGTGCAGCGCGGCAAGGTGTTTGTGATTGAGGTGAACCCGAGGGCGTCGCGGACGGTGCCGTATGTGTCGAAGGCGACGGGCGTGCAGCTGGCGAAGGTGGCTTCGCGATTGATGACGGGCAAGACACTGCGCGAGTTGCTGCCGGAGCAGGTGGAGAGCGGAGAAGATCTTGGGACGGGCGAGCACTTCTTCGTGAAGTCACCGGTGTTTCCGTGGGGCAAGTTCCAGGGCGTGGATCCTGTGCTGGGGCCGGAGATGCGGTCGACGGGCGAGGTGATGGGCGTCGGGACGACGTTTGGCGAGGCGTTTGCGAAGGCGCAGATAGCGGCTGGTCTGTTTCTGCCGACGGTCGGCACGGTGTTCTTCAGCGTGAACGATCATGACAAGCGCAACGTGGGCGCGTTGGCGCGGCGCTTTGCTGATATGGGGTTCAGGCTGGTGGCGACGTATGGGACCGCGGCGGTGATTGAGGGCGCCGGCCTGCAGGTGGATCGTGTGTATGCGGTGAAGGAGGGAAGGCCGAATGTGGTCGACCTGATCAAGGGCGAAGGCATTCAGCTGATTGTGAATACGCCGCAGGGACAGGACCGTGTGTTTGATGAGCAGGCGATTCGACGCGCGGCGGTTGCAGCCAGGGTGCCGACGATTACGACGCTGGCGGCGGCGCGGGCGGCGGCGGATGGAATCGAGGCGCTGCAGAGGGGTGAGTATCACGTGAGCTCGTTGCAGGAGCTGCATGCGGCGAGGGAAGCGGTGACGGCGTAGAGAATTTCCCTCAGGGGCTAAAGCCCCTCGGTGTGCGGCGAGTAAAAAGACGGACTTGAGACCTTGGGCTAAAGCTCAAGGCTACCAGCCCGCCGCTTCAAGGGGAGGATTTTTAGAGGTCTGATGATGCTGCTCGAAGGGATGTTTATTCCGGTGACGACGCCGTTCTATGCGGACGGTGCGTGCTATTGGCGGAAGCTGGAGCACAATGTGGACCGCTACTCGCGGACACCGGCAGCGGGGCTGGTGGTGCTGGGGCCGCGCACGGAGGCTGCGGGGCTGAGCGATGAGGAGCGGCGGGAGTCGCTGCGGGTGGCGAGTGGGACCGCTGCGAAGGAGAAGGTGCTGATCGCGGGTGCGGGCGCGGAGAGCGTTGCGAGCGCGGTGTGGATTGCAGAGCAGGCTGCGGAGGCGAAGTTTGATGCGGCGCTGGTGCCGGCTCCGGTGGAGTGGCAGCGGCTGGTGCGTGGCGGAGCGGACGGAGCCAAGGCTTCGTTGGCGCAGGTGGAGTTGTTCTTCAGGGCGGTGGCGGATCGGTCGCCGCTGCCGGTGGTGTTGTGGAGCGATGCGCGGGCGGGTGGGTTTGAGATTCCGGTGGAGATGGTGGGAGCGCTGGCGGGGCATCCGAATGTGATTGGGTTGATGGATGGTGGACTGTCGGTGAAGCGGCTGGGGGCGGTGCGCGCGGCGACTGCGGATGTGAAACGTGAGATCACTGTGACGACGGTGTTTGCGGCGGTGACGGGACGGATGCTTGAGCTTTCGCGTGAAGGCGAAGCGACGTTTGTGGCGGCGGATGCGTTGTCGAGTGGTGGAGCGTCGGTGGCAGTGGCCCCACCGAAGGCGGCGATCAAGACGCGCACGAAGACGGTTGGATTTCAGGTTGTGGATGCGGGCGCGGCGAGTGCGAGTGTCGATCTGCTGGAGGCCGGTGTGCAGGGTGTGGTGCCCGAGTTGGCCGCGTGTGCTCCGCAGGGATGCCATGAGGTTTGGGCGGCGTTCAAGGATGGCGATCCGGCGCTGGCGCGGTTGAAGGCGGAGAGATTGCGTGAGGCGGATGCGGTGGTCTCAGAGTTTGAGGTTGCGGGTGTGAAATATGCGTGCGATCTGAATGGGTATTACGGTGGGGCTCCGAGGCTGCCGAGGGTGGGGTTGACGGCGGAGGAGAAGGCGCGGGTGGAGAGGGCGTTCCGAGAGGTGAGGAACTAGGGTTCGTGGGTTCCCGAGAGGAAAGGCAATTCAGTCGTTTCGTCCTCCGGACTTCACTCCGGCCTTCGGCAGAGCGGAAGCGCGCATTCGCGCGCGGCTTGAGAGACCCGAGGAGACCCTGGGCTGAAGCCCAGGGCTACCAGCCTCGGGGTACCTAGGAGCGCTCTGGAGCACCCATCTATGGTTGAACCTGCTGTTGAACCTGCGCTGATTCGGGCGAAAAGCAGATCGCCTTCCCACCCCAGCCAGCAAGCTGGCCGGGGACCCCCTGCGGGGATGACAACAAGAAAGGCAAGAACAGAAAGAAAGGCAACAGCAAAGGCAACAGCAAATGCACTCGCGCGTTTTCTAGCCCAGCGAAACACAGAACGTTCGCCGGGGTCCACGGCTTAACGCGCGATACCCCACCCTGCCGCTTTGCGCGACGATGGTGGGGGTACCCGGAGTTGGGCGGTGGACTATTTGCGGGCGGCGAGGGAGATTTTGGCGCGGGCCTGGGCGGCTTCGGGGGAGTTGGGGAAGCGTTGGATGAGGGCGCGGTACTCGCGGATACCGGCTTCGCTCTGATGCATGGCGACGAGAGCGTCACCTTTGTGCA
>DATNGO010000171.1:0-2334 GCA_035605855.1 Acidobacteriaceae bacterium
AACTCGTTGCCGTAGAGAACCTGGCGAAAGATGGACTCGGCGCTGGGCAGGTTGACGTCGTTCTCTTCGACGGACGCTCCGGCCGGATACCAGCGACCCTCGGCGACGTACTGCTTGAGACGCGCGTAATCGGCTGGATAGTACTCCTTCATTAGCCGGTAGCGGTTGGACCCCGTCCAGTTGAAGACGTAATGCGGATATTTGTCGATGTAGTAGAAGTTGAGGCGCATCGTCTTCAGCAGGTATTCGCTGATCGTCTGCGGAAACTCCCAGCGCCACTGGGTATCGAGATGCGCGTACGGAACGACATACAGCGTGGGCTGTCTGGTGATGTCCGGTGCCTGCATGGTTTGAGCGGATGCCGCCATGGATGCGCCCAGGAGCGCAGCGGCGGAGAGGGTCATTAGAGGACGGAACATGCTGGACCTCGCGAAGGATGTTGGGAATCGAGGATGACGGTCGTGAAACGGGACGCCGGTTCAGAACCGAGAAGTGTCGTGAATGCGTGACTTGCGGAGCGCGTCACTTACGGGTAGTGGCGTCGAAGACGTCCATCGCGGGCAGAGCGTTGCCATTGTCATCAAACAGGTCGCGGCCGTGAAGCGGCTGTGTGAGCCGGATGGCAGGCTCCCACCAGAAGAGGCCGGCGCCGAGGTGCTCAGGCGTCTGATCGACGACCTGGTTGAGCTCGCGCAGCCAGTTCGCCTGTCCCTGCGGTGTGAGCGGGAAGGGCGGATGGTCGTTCTGCTTTCCGAAAGGCTTCCACGGGTAGGAGACCTCGGCTAGCACGATGGGCTTGTGGTAGGTGATGGCAGTCCAGTACAGATTGTTGCGGAGATCGTCCAGACTTCCCTGCCACCAAGGGTGATAGGACTGGCCGATGATGTCGAAGCGAACATCATAGGCAAGCAGGTGGTCGAAAAAGTCCTTCGTGCGCGTCCAGTCGCCGCCGCGGTCGATGTGGATCATGATGAGCGGGCGTGGCTGATTGCCGTGCCCGGCGTCGACGCCGTTGATGCCGGCCTTGAGAAGGTCCGTGAAGTTCTTCCAGTTGTCGGGAAGTTGACCGTCGGGACGAAGCATCCCGCGAGTGATTTCATTACCGATCTGCACCATGTCCGGAAGGACGCCTGCGTCGCGGAAGGCGGCGATGGTGTCACGGGTGTAGGCGAAGACTTTGTCGACGAGCTGGTCGTGGTTGAGACTCGCCCATTGGGTGGGGATGATCTGCTTGCCGGGATCGGCCCAGGTGTCGGAGTAGTGGAAGTCAAGAAGTATTTTGTAGCCGAGCGCTTTGGCCATCTTCGCCGAGGCGATGGTGTACTCCTGATTGCTCGCGAGCGTGGTGGGATGAACGAAGATGCGCAGGCGGACCCAGTTGTAGCCGTGGTCCTTGAGGATCTGGAGCGGCGGCGTCGGAACGCCGTTGTCTTTGAAGACGGTGCCGGCGTCTTGCGCCTGCTTGAGGTAGGACGTATCTGCCCCGACTATGTACTGAGCGCGAGCATCCAGAATGAAGCCGAACAAACCCATGAAGAGCGCGAGCCTTCGCATGTTGGTGAAATGTCGGAGGTATACGGCTGAGACGAACTGATAGACACCGGACATTGGCTTCCTTCCCTGGTTGCTGATGCGTGTGCTTCGTCCTATCGGACCACGTGTTTCGATTTTTCTGCGACCGCGTCGAGCGTGATGGTGGCTGCGGGCAAGGCCTTTTGAACGGGCGGCCGACAAGAGGCTCATCATGAGCAACAGGCCTGGAGTGAAGACCTTCTTCATTCTCACTCTCCCGCGCAGAGCGGCCCACACGCTGACGGCTCCGTGCAAACTAGGAGCGCGGCAGAGGCTCGCTTGCGCCGGCGAGCCTTAGGTTATGCCCTGACCGCTGGTTAGAAATGGATCTTGGCGGCTATCTGCATCTTTCTTGGCTCGCCATTATTGGAGATGACGCCGAAGCTGGTGCTGTTAATGTTCGTGTTGGGGCCACTGAGATTCGTGTGATTGAGCGTGTTATAGGTTTCCGCGCGAAGCTGCATGACTACCCGGTCCGTGATGCGAATATTGCGCATGAGCGAGATATTCACCACTTCGGAACCAGGGCCACGGATCGTGCCAATGGATTCGTTGCCCGGCCGCGTCTGCGACGCCGGGACCATGGCAAAGGCCGTCGTGTTGAACCACTGTTGGCGGGTGCGCGGGCCGTTGTTCGTTGAGCCAAGCCTTGGCCAGAGGATCGATGTTGGTCACCGTGGTCGACGTGGAGGTGCACTTTCCAGGCGCGTTATATGCAACGCAAACCGGAGACGAGAAGATTCCCTGGCGCTGTAATGCCGT
>DATNGO010000172.1:0-7756 GCA_035605855.1 Acidobacteriaceae bacterium
AAGCATCCCCGCGATCAACGCAGTCCGCTCAACCAGGTGCGCCGCGACGACGTACTCGCCTGGCGAGTGCGCTCCTCCGCCCACCGCACCCATGCCATCCAGCGTTGGCACACCGATCGCCGCGGTGAAGTTGCCGTCGGATCCACCGCCGGTCGCGGCCTCCTGCAAATCGAGCCCGATCTCCGCCGCGAGCTGCTGTGCCCGCTGAAACAGCCTCACCGCCCCTGCGCTGCGCTCCATCGGTGGCCGATTGATTCCGCCTTGCACTCGCAGCGTGCATGCGGCATCGCGCGTCCGCAGTCCGCGGAACATCTCTTCAACGCGCGCCGCATCCTCCATCGTCACCACGCGCACATCCACCTCGGCCCTGCACTGCGCCGCGATCACATTCGACCGCGTCCCACCCGCGATCACGCCCACATTCACCGTGCGTCCTTGCGCGAGATCCGTCCACCCCGAGACCTGCTCCGCCAGTCGCACCATCTCCAGGACCGCCGAGTGCCCGCTTGCAAAATCAACACCTGCGTGCGCAGCAACACCGTTGACCGTCAGATCGAAATGCCCCACACCTTTGCGCGCCGTCTTGTATGCGAGCCCCTGTCCCGGCTCCAGCACAAAGACCGCCTCGGACTCACGGGCCAGCCGCTCCGTGTGCGGACGCGAGACCTCGCTGCCAACCTCCTCATCCGGAGTCAGCAGCAACGTCACCGGCCTGTTCAACGCATTCAAGTCACGCAGCGCAGCGATCGCCTCCAGCGCCATCACGACGCCAGCCTTCATGTCCACCACGCCCGGCCCCATCAGCCGCACGCCATCCTCGGCCTCAACCTCGCGCCACGGCATCGTCTTCAGCGTGCCCATTGGATAGACAGTATCCAGATGCCCGAGCATCAGGACCGGTTTGCGGCCCCCACCGGCGCCAGATCTCAACTCAACGACATCACCGAACGATCCGCCCGGATGCCGCAATATTTCCGCGCCGAGGTCCCGCGCCCAGTCCACCACGCGATCCGCTGCGCGATTCACCGCTTCGCGATCGTCGCTCGGAGACTCAATTTCCACCAGTTCGCGTAGTCGTTCGCGCAGCCGTGACTCAGCGCCGCGCACTTGTTCCATCAGTTTTTGGATCTGCACCCGGCCATTGTACGTTCGTACGCACGGGGGCTTGTCATCGGCTCATCGCCCCGGAGGCGCAGGCACCATCACGGCGCCCGGGTCTACCTTCGGAATCCCGAAGTGTCCGCTGATGTGCACAAGATCCATGGGCCGCAGCAGGCCGGAGACGTGAACGACATTCATCTCTTTCCGTCCACGAATCAGCACCGTGACATGGTCGATGTCTCCACCCTGCCAGTGAAACCAGATGTCCGCGATCGGCTTCGTCGGTGAGGCAGACTCGCGCGGACCCACATTCGACTCGACCAGGTGCTTCCAGCCTGCAGCGCTGTACCTCTGCTCCAGCGAGTGCATCTCCTCGGGGATGTAGAAGACCGGCTCGGAGTACTGATAGTGCTCGAAACTGACGCCGTTGAAGCCCGCTGCGCGATCGCCGCCCAGCATCGCATCCAGCATCTCGCGGTCGAACGTGATCGTCGTAGCCGTCGCGCGCTGCGACGAGAGGCCCCCGAGCGCATCAGCGACACCCGGCGGATCGTAATACTCCTGCGCCTTGATCGAAACTGCTCCGGCAAGCAGAACACAACAGACACCAGTCAGCGCAACACGACACAGCTTCATCGCAATCCTCGCTGCTGGTTCAGACGCGGTTTGTCACGGAAAGTTCTGCCCGCCGGTAACGATTACTGTGGCGCACTGGGCGCAAAGTATCCCTTCTTCGCCCGCACGTTATAAGTCCCAGTCACCGCCTGTAGATAGATGGTCCGGAAGCTGCCATCCTGCTTGAAGTCTGCCGGCACGTAAACCAGCGAATACTGGCTGCGCAGCGCCTCCTCAATGTTGTGGAAGCCCGTCGCCACCTGCTCCACGGAGTTCGGGAAGAACGCCTGGCCGCCGGTCGCCTCTGCAATCGCCTTCAGCACGTCGTCGCCCTTATCCTTGCTGGGTCCGTAGTTCGTGCTGATGGTGTAAACAATCGTCTCTGAGCGCTGGCACATCTTGATCGCGTCCGACTCATACGCCCGGCTGTAGTCGTCGTCACCGTCGGAGACCAGCACAATCGCCCTGCGAACGGCGCTGGTCTGCTGCAACGTCAACATCTGGTCGCGACATGTCTTGTAGAGTGAGTCGAAAAGCGCCGTACCCCCGCCGGGCCGCAGCTTGCGAATACCCGTATCCAGCAGGTCCACACGGTTGGTGAAGTCCTGCGTCAGCTCGGTCTGGACGTCGAAGCCCTCCACAAACGCACGGTCCTCGGGCCGCAGCACCTGCAACAGAAAGTCTGTAGCCGCCTGCTGCTCGAACTGAAAGCGCTGGCGGATCGACGTCGACGTGTCGAGCATGATGCCCACACGCAGCGGCAGATTCGTCTGCTGCTTGAAGCTGACGACGTGTGATGGCGGACGTCCGTCATCCAGCAGGCCAAAATCCTGCTGCGCGAGACCCGTGACGAAGTGGCCGCGATGGTCAGTAACCGTAAAGATGAGGTCGACCTCGCGCGAGAACACCTTGATCGTATCGACGTTCGAAGGCGGTTCGTCGCGCGGCAGCAGACCGGTTTGAGTCTGCGCTCCCGTCGCCGGATTCGCGGGCGTCTGAGCTGGAGCGGTCGTTCGCGCCGGAGCAGTGCTCTGTGGGGGATTGGTGCTTGCCGGAGGCAGCGCGGGGGCCGTCGCCTGCGCCTGCAGACGGCCAAGAGGTATAAGGAGAAGACCCAGTCCCGTGATCGCCATCGCGCGACCCAGCGGGACGAGCCGGGCGGGGATCGTCACAATCCACATCTTACCAATGAGACGCCGCCAAGCCAGTCCCGGGGAGCATCCCAGGTTCCACCAAACGGGGGATTTCCGGCCCTCGCTGCGGAGCCCCGCACAATCGGCTCTAATGTATCTGTGACCGACAACTCGAACATTCCCGGGAGGCTAACGGAACGCGGAGGCGCCGCGCTCGAATGGGAACGCCTGCGCGAGCGGCTCGCCACCGGAGCCCGTTCCGGCCTTGGCCGCGACCGGGTGTTGGCCCTCGAGCCCAGCGCTGACGCCGCCTGGATCGGCCGGCAACAGCAGCGCACCGCGGAGATGCGTCGACTGGTCGCGGTCGGCGCGGCCTTCGACTTCCGCGGCCTGCTCGATCCCGCCGATCTCCTCGATCAGGCGCGGATCGACGGTGCCGCGCTTGAACCGCTTGATCTTCTTTCCCTGCTGATGCACGCAGAGCGCGTCGACGCCTGGCGCCGCCTCGTAATAACGCCGCCCGCCGATCTCAAGAACCACTGGCCCGCAATCGATGAGCTGTCCGCGCCGCTGATCGAGCACGATCTCGGCAACCTGCTGCGCGCACTCCGCGGCAAGATCGAGCCCGACGGCTCGCTCGCCGACGACGCCTCACCGGAGCTCGCACGCATCCGCCGCGCTCTCGCCCGCCAGCATCGCATCATCGAGGAAAGCCTCCGCAAAACTCTCGCGCAACTCAGTGAAGGCGGTTCCACGCAAAGCGACCTCATCACCGTGCGCGGCGAGCGCTTCGTCATTCCCGTCAAAGCCGAGTTCAAGCGTAAGGTCCGCGGCATCCTGCACGGCTCCAGCTCCAGCGGCCAGACCGTCTACATCGAGCCGATGGAGACCGTCGAGCAAAACAACGAGCTCGCACGCCTGCTCGACGACGAACAGGCGGAGATCCATCGCATCCTCGTCGCCATGACGCGCTCGGTTGCGCTGCACGCCATCCCGCTGACGCTTGGCGCAGAAATTCTCTCCGAGCTCGACGCACACCAGGCCATCGCCATCTTCGCGCAGGACCTCGAATGCATCCGCCCCGTCTTCCTCAACGCGCCCGCTGCTAACGCGCAAGCCTCCGGCGAAGAATCGCCGGCAACCGGCACCGGGTTCGAGATCGTGGCCGCGCGCCATCCTCTGCTCGAGCTGCGACTGCGCGCCCAAACCGAAGTTCAAGCCGGACGCATCGTTCCCATCACCGTCGCGCTTCCCATCGGCCAGCGCCAGATGATCATCAGCGGCCCCAACACCGGCGGCAAATCCGTCGCGCTCAAGACCGTCGGCCTGCTCTCCGTCATGGCGCAGGCCGGCGTCCCCGTGCCGGCCGGGTCCGCTCGCCTGCCTGTCTTCACCGCCATCTTTACCGACATCGGCGACGCGCAATCCATCGAGCAGAACCTCTCCACCTTCTCCGCGCACATCCGCAACCTCGATCGCATCGTCGAACTTACAGCCGGGCCCGGCGGCGAGCGCTCCCTCGTCCTGATCGACGAGCTCGGCTCCGCCACCGACCCTGACGAGGGGTCGGCGTTAGCCGTGGCTGTGGCCCAACACTTCCTCGAGCGCCGCGTCGTCAGCATCATCACCACGCACCTCACCGCGCTCAAGGTCTACGCCGCTCGCCACACCGGCGTGCTCAACGCCGCTGTCGGCTTCGACGAAACGACACTCACGCCAACCTACGAACTTCGCCTTGGCGTTCCCGGAGCCTCCGCCGGCATCAACATCGCCTCGCGCCTCGGCCTCGACCCCGCCATCGTCGCCAACGCGCGCTCCCAGCTCACCACCCAGCAGGCAGACATCAGCCGCTTCCTCGACGAGCTCCACTCCCAGCTCAGCGCCGCGACCGCCGAGCGCGCCGAGCTGGCCGCCACCGGGCGCAAACTGAACAGCGAGCGCCAACGCCTCCAACAGGAGGGCCGCGCCGAGCAGCAGGCGCGCACCCGCGAGCTCGAACGCAAACTCGAGTCCCTCCTCCGCGACTTCGAATCGCAGCTTCGCGACACCGTCAAAGACATCGACGACAAAAAGATCGCGCAGAAGATCGCGCGCGATTCCGCACTCCGCATCGCCCGTCTGCGCCGCGAGTTCTCCGCACAGTTCCAGACCACCGTCGCCGAGCACACCGCCGATGACAACCGCGCGCAAAGCCCAGGCACAAAGAGCGACCAGCCACGTGAGCCCCGCGTCGGCGACCTCGTGCGTCTTCGTTCGCTCAACCGCGAAGGCCGCGTCGTGCGCGTCATCGACGCCAACTCACTCGAGGTCAGCTTCGGCACAATAAAAACCCGCGTGCCTCGCTCTGACATCGCTGGGATCACACCCGTGCACGAGCCACCCGCCGAAAGCATCCGCCGTCGCGGCGGCCGGGTCCCGGCCGAGCTTGCTCGGCTGAGAGGGGGCATCACGCTCTCCACCAGCTCCGGCGGCGACGACATGCTCAGCTCCGAGATCAACGTCATCGGCCGCACCGCCGACGAAGCTGAATCCGAGGTCGAGCGCTTCGTCGAACGTGCCTTCCTCGCCGGATTGCCGCGCATCCGCGTCGTGCATGGCGTCGGTATGGGCGTGCTCCGCCGCACCTTGCGAGACTTTCTGCGCAAGCACCCGCACGTCGTCTCCGTCACCGAACCGCCCTACAACGAAGGCGGTCAGGGCGCGACCATCGTCGAGTTACGGCAATGAGACCGCTCTTCGTAGGGACCGGCTCTTGCCCGCGGGGGCGACTGCTTTGCGCAGGTGGCTCAACGCCAGGTGCAGGAAACGCTCGACGACGCGGTTTGCCCCTCATAGGCTGCTGTAACCGTGGCTGTCATCTGGCCTGAGCATGTGAAATTACAGAGGACGGTCGCTGTATTGACCGTTGCCTGCTGCACAGGGATACACGCTTCAGTCGTTCTCCACACAAGGCCGGAAGGGATCTGACCGTTGCTCAGGCGAGCCGTTAAGGTCAGAACCTCATAGTCGCCTGCCTGGTAGCTGGTGAAGATCGAGCCACTCTCTGGTGTGACCACGAGAGTGGGGCGGGGCGTGCTGCCGCAACCGGTCATGAGAAGGCAGCACAGCAATGCCGTCGTCAGAAGCGCAGATTTCATGATCCGCAGAATCCTAGCAGCGCCTTCGCGTCACGACAAGCCTGTCCTCGACAGCCCACTCATAGGGTTATCGTCCTGTCGCGTGCTGAATGCCGACTGCCTTGCAGTCGCTTCATCGTCACGCTCTTCGCCCGCGAGCCCACCCGCGTCGCCTCGTAGGCTCGATCGAGCCACCTCCTGCACAGCGTTCACTTCGTGACGGCAACCTCGGCATTCTCGACAAGCACAGTTCTGAGGAGACATGTTTCCGATACCGGGAAGCGCGCAATCTCTTTCACCGCCAGCGAAAACGGCGGCTGATCGATGTAGACCCCGGAACCGAAATCCGATCGCACTTCAGGCCCGTGGGTCATGTCATGGTTGATCGACTTTGGCTCCGTCGGGAGGTCTTCGGTGATCAGCACCCTTGGAAAATGGGAGAGCCGCGCAAGAACCTTCGCGATCTCCTGATTGGTGAGGTGCTGCAAGACCTGTCGAACCAGGCACAGATCCGCGGCAGGCAGCTCGTCCGTGATGATGTTCGCGCAGAAGAAGCTGACACGTGGCCCCTGAAACTTGCGGCGATGATGTTGGATCAGTTCCGGAACTACGTCCACGCCGATGTACTGCGCCTCTGTAGCATCGACAATTCGTCTCCCCACGGCAAAGTCGCCACATCCAAGATCAACCACGCTCCGGATCCCGTTCTCACGGATAAAGCCGGACACAGCCGCACAGTACAGGTCGGAGGCCGCGCCGTGGGAGCCTGGCCCTGAATAGAACCGCTCTCCATTCTTACCCCACACTTGCTTGCGATATATCTTTCGAAATGTGTCCGGAACCGACAGCCTCTCGTATTGGCTGTGATCCATCGGGGAGGGCCATAGCCGCCTTCGAACTCTTCCCAGCAATTTACGAATCATCTTCGTCATGTCCCCCGACAGGAATTACAGAACGGTGGTCCGGCTAGTATCTCTCGATCCGGTCATTCTTCCAATCAAAACTGCATACGTGTAATTTGCCTTCCCGTAGGCCAAACGAGCCCAGCTGCCGGCACGTTCAGGTTGGAAGCGGCACTAAGAATGTTCGCCCCCCGTCAGGCAGGCAGGCGCTCAG
Source organism: Acidobacteriaceae bacterium (assembly GCA_035605855.1). Lineage (GTDB taxonomy): Bacteria > Acidobacteriota > Terriglobia > Terriglobales > Acidobacteriaceae > Granulicella. The sequence goes on from DATNGO010000172.1 coordinate 7,082, forward strand.
CACCGGTTCACTGGAGGCAGTTGGGTCTGTCTCGCCGCCGTTCGCTGCGGTATTTCCCCGTTCGCTGCGAAAAGGACGACTTTCTCACTCCGCCTGCGTAACCTTGATGAGGTTGAGGGTTCTTTTCGAACCCTTGGATGTACTTCTCGGGCCAGAACTTACCCAACAGGCTGGACCGGATACGAGTAAGGCGGGCAACGCTCGCAGGGAACTCTTTTTAGGAGAGACAAACGACATGGGAAAAGCGGTTAAGCTCCTCGAAAAAGGTGTGGTGCTCGGAGCACGCGCGAGCTGGATAGTATTCGACAAGCTGAACTCCATCAGCCCCAACAAGAGCTTCATCCCGAAGTGGTCGGACAAGCCGCTTCTCAAGAGCTATCAGAAGGAAAAGCCGCCCCTCGGCTGGCCCCGCACCACCGACTCCCTCTGTCCCAAGTGCGTCCCCGAGATCCGCCAGCAGATCATCGACGGCAAGCTGCCGCACGAGATCCTTCTCAACGAGAAGGTCGGCGAGATCAAAGCCCAGATCATCGAGCGCGACGGTCAGATCCTCATGGTTAAGGATTGCCCCATCCACGGCCACTTCGAGGACCTCATGTCCATCGACCCGCCGATGATGAAGCACCTCGAAGACGTCTTCCCCGGCCGCGACATCCGCGCCCACAACGACGAGAA